>JASHTY010000484.1 GCA_030040315.1 Terriglobia bacterium
TCGAAGTCTGCCGTGGTGGCCTTGCCCGATAACCGTGTGGTGGAGCTCTACGCCGTGGAAAGCCCCGAGAACTGGTTTGAAGACTTCGGCTCCGGGGAACTGCGGTACGGTGTGGCCGAAGTTACACTCGACCCGACTTTTGCGCTTGCCTCGAACTTGCAACCTGGTTACCACGTCTTCCTTACGCCGAAGGGCGACTGTGCGGGACTCTACGTCACCGACGAAACCGCCACAGGCTTTCAGGTGCGCGAACTGAAGGGCGGGAAGTCAAACGTTGCATTTGACTACCGGATCGTAGCCAAGCGGCGCGGCTACGAAAGCGTGAGGATGGACCAACTCGACGCTGACGCTGAAACCGCGCAGGCGATTCGGGAGGTAGTTCTAAACCGCCCCGCGCACCGCAAGCTGAGCCTGCCGAAGCCGGTCAAGGCTCTCCAGGTGTTTCCTCATCCGCCCCAAATCGCGGCTCCATCACCCTCGCCTTTGGTCGCGCTTCCGAGGCGGCTGGCCCCAGCGCCGCCTGAACCTCCCAAGCCACCCAGATTCGTGGCTCCGCCTGCTCGACCCATGCCGGTGATCCCGGCACGTCGAGAGCCTCCGAAGCTGTTGGCACCTGTCGCGGGATCCAGAGCCGTACCCGTTTCCGCCACACCTGCGGTGGCGGTTCCGAAGCCGCCGGGCCCCGCCAAGCTGCCGGCGCTTCCTATACCACCGCCGGAGTGAGGACGAGAACCAAGCGGCCTATGCCAAGTAGGCGGCCAACCGCTCCCAGTGGTTGGCTGGCGCGCCTCGAAACAGAAGGAAGGGTGCATCGGGAAGGTGAACTCCTTGGTACGGTCCACGCCGCGCGAGGAACCGCCTTCGGATGGCCGATCGAACGAACCTAGGCGGCCGCTGTTCGCGATCCAGCTCACATCGTTACATCAAGGCTATGGATATCCGTCTGCCCTTCCAGCGGAATGTCCAGGCTTTCCGCGATGGCGCGAAGTGTCTCCGGAGGGATTTCGAACACGACGGCGCCCGTCACCTCATCTACAAATTCATAGTATTCCTGGTGGTGGTCGTCGACCTGAAGCTCCGTACTGAGTTGGAAGGGTGATGGCGCCTGGGGAGGCGGAGAAGGTTCCGATGCCGCTGTCGGCTGACTACCCTGCAAATTGGAAGTGGAAGCGGTACTCCCAACTGACGTAGCCGTATGGGTCTGTACCGCCAAGTTCATCTGGGCTGGGGAGATATTCATGGCCTACGATCCAAAAGGAATTGCGGAAGGGGCCGGGAAGGCCCCCTCCGTCTGTCAATCCCCAGCATTAACTACTGAAGCAGCTTCAGGACATTTTGCTCATTGGTGTTGGCCTGCGCCAACGCGGCGATGCCCGTTTGCTCGAGCACCTGGTATTCCGACAAGTTCGCAACCACCGTGCCCATGTTGGCATCCTGAATGCCGCTCAACGAACTGGACAGGTTCTGTGAAGTGTTGTTGATGACGTCGACCGCGGCGTTCATCTGATTGATGCCGGAACCGATGGCACCACGATCGGCCGCGACGTTGGCAATGGCAGCTTCGATGCTGGTCAGTGCGGATTGAGCGTCGGCGGTTGTGCTCAAATCGGCCGCCGCCGTGCCTCCGGACAAATCGGTCACACCACCGGAAAAGCCTCCGGAAGTATCGGTGATGGAGGTGCTGACGGCAATGGAGTTTCCATCCGTGCCCGGGAGTGCCGCCTGGATCGTGGCCGACCCGCCGTTGACGTTGGCGATTTGGGCGGCGGAATTCTCCACGGTTGCGGCGCTATAAGTTGTGCCTGCGCCTCCCGTGCCATTGACGGCCGCTTGCAGGTTATCCAAGGTGTCCTGAACGGACGAGCCGATCACCACCTGATTCGCGGTGGTGGCCACCAGATCGCTCGCCGCGGCCACGAAGGTGTAAGTATCGGTGCCGATGGTGACGGTATCGCCTGAGGCAGGTTGGGCTGTCAGGTCAAGTGTGGCCGTCGCGTAGGTGCCGAGGCCGATAGCGCCGGCGGACAACGTCGGCATGTTCACCGAAATCGTGGGATCGACCGCATCGCTGGCCGATCCATCACTGAGGAACACCGACAACGTGGAGCCCGTAAACACCGGCGTGTTGTTGTAGGTGGTGTTGGAGCCGATTTGGTTGATTTCGTTGGTGATGGATGTGAATTCATTCTGCAGCGCCTGTTGCTGTGCGGTGGTAAGCCCGGCGTTGCCCGCCTCGGTGGCCAGCGTGACCGCGCGGTTGAGCAGGCTCGTCACCTGGCTCAACGCCCCGTCGGCCGTTTGCAGCAGGCCCACGCCGTCCGTAACGTTCTGCGCGGACTGCGTGAGAGCTGAAATGTTGGCCTGCAAGCCATCGGCAATGGACAAGCCGGCCGGATCATCTGCGCCGGAATTGATCTTCGAACCTGAAGACAATTGAAACAAGGTATTCTGCAGGTCACTGTTGGTCACTGACAGTTGGTTTTCCGCCACCAAAGCAGGAATGTTGCTGAGAATAGTGAGTCCCATAAAGTTTCTCCTCTCGTTTTTTGGGTTCCCGTTTTGGGCCGCAGAACCCTTGGCCTTGCGCAGCGCCATTTAGGGGCCGGTGGTTCTTCATTCCAACTGACGGAACCGTTTCCCAGTTCAATAACCCCTATCGGCACATGTTTCGAAACCTTAAATGACCGTTTTTTCCTCCGGTCGAAATCAACTTTCATTCATCTTATGAATCGGCAAGGCCGATAAAATATATGGACAAAACAGCGCGATCGTGGTGCGCAGCGGAAGGCAGAAGATGGCAGAAGATTTGCCGGGCGGAACGGCGAAGCCGACCCTGTTTCCCTGGGAAGACAACGGCCAGACGCTCGACCCGCAGGATTGGGAAGGCTTTCGGGTCGAGGCTCATCGCATGCTCGATGACATGTTGGATTACACGCGGGACATCCGGCGGCGTCCGGTATGGCAGCCGATTCCCAAGGAAGTGCGTGGGCGATTCAGCGGCGACTTGCCCGGTGCGCCTTCCCCGCTCGCGGATGTTCATCAGGAATTCATGACCCACATCCTGCCCTTCGCCGCGGGAAATGTTCATCCCGGATTTATGGGCTGGGTACAAGGCGGCGGCACGCCTGTGGGGATGATGGCGGAGATGCTGGCGGCAGGACTGAACGCCAACCTGGGCGGCCGCGATCACATTCCGATTGAAATTGAGCGCCAAGTGGCGCGATGGATGCAGGCGCTGTTTGGATTTCCCCAGGGTGCGAAGGGGTTCTTCGTTACGGGCGCCTCCATGGCGAACTTTATCGGAGTCCTCCTGGCGCGCAATGCCGCTCTGGGTCGTCATGTGCGAAGTGCCGGCGTCGCTGCAAAATCCGCGCGGCTGTCAGCTTATGCCTCACGCGAAGTGCACGGGTGCATATCTAAAGCTCTGGATCTTTGCGGGCTGGGGACGGAAACCCTGCGGCCGATTCCCACCGATTCCCGCAGGCGGATTGACCTTGCAGCACTTGGGAACGCCATCCGCAAGGACCGCGAGTCGGGCTTTCAACCTTTTCTGGTGGTGGGTACGGCGGGGACGGTGGATACCGGCGCGATTGACAACCTTGCTGGCATGGCGGATCTCGCCCGGCACGAAAAACTTTGGTTTCACGTCGACGGAGCCTGCGGCGCACTGGCGATGCTTGCTCCCGATCTCGCGCCGAAGCTTTCAGGCATTGAGTGCGCCGACTCGTTGGGCTTTGATTTTCACAAATGGGGACAGGTGCCCTACGACGCCGGCTTCATTTTGGTTCGCGACGGAAATCAACAGCGCGAGGCCTTCGCAGCATCGTCAGCTTACTTGCGGCGTGACACTCGGGGGCTGGCGGCGGGGCCGCCCTGGCCATGTGATTACGGCCCCGACCTCTCACGCGGATTTCGAGCGCTAAAGACTTGGTTCACCTTGAAGGTTTACGGCGCGCGAGCGCTGGGCGCCGCCATTTCCCGAACCTGCGCGCTGGCACATTACCTCGAGCGGCGAATTCTTCATGAGCCGGAGTTGGAGCTCCTTGCCCCGGTGGAGTTGAACATTGTCTGCTTCCGCTACCCGGCTCCAGACTCCGACCGCCTGAACGCGCAAATTGTCGTGGACCTGCAAGAGTCCGGAACCGTTGCGCCATCTACCACCATCCTCGACGGCCGCCTGGCGATCCGAGCGGCGATCGTCAATCACCGCACCGGCAGCGAGGATATCGATAAGCTGGTGGACTGTACACTGGCCCTTGGCCGGGGCAATGCCTTGCCGCCGGATTTCAGGCAGCGTCCTGAGGTTGGTGCTCCCATCGTGGAGATGCTGCCCGTAATGAAGTGGGAAGCCGAGTTGCGGGAAGTCGAGAAGAAGCTGGTGGTCGATTCCAGGGCAGTGGAATTGCGCTTCCGGCGTGCATGCCTGTTTTCAGAATTGGGCCAACTCGGCGCCGCCACCAACGAATATCTCAAGGTGCTCCAGGCTGAGCCGCACCACCTGGGCGCGCTGAACAATTTCGCCCGGGTGCTGGTCGCAACGGGTCACCGCCGCGCGGCGTGCCTTTTATTCAGGGATGCGGTTTCTCGTCATCCCCAGGATCCCTTGGGCCACGTCAATTTTGGCAATTTTCTCATGCAGGAAAGCGAATGGCTGGAAACGCGCGGGCAAATAAAGCAGGCGCTGAGCCGCAAGACCGAAGCGCGCCAGCAGTTCGAACAGGCGCTGGAAATCGACTCCACCTATGCGAGGGCGCACGAAGGGTTATCCTATCTGGTAGCGCAAGGCGGGGATGAACAGCAGGCAGAGTGGCATCGCCAGCAGGCGTTCCAGAACCGCAGTGTCATCGTCTTGCCCTATCGCGGGCGGTCCGCACCCATACCCATCCTGCAACTTGCATCCACCACCGGTGGGAACGCACCCCTGAAGAAATTCCTGGACGATCGCATCTTTCAGACGTTTCTTGTGCTGCCTGAGTTCCTCGATCCCAGGACACCGCTTCCTGGTCATCACCTGGTGGTTAATTCCGTTGGTGATGTCGAGGTCTCTTCGCGGGCACTGGTAGCCGCACAGGCGGTGCTGGCTCGCACCAGCGCGCCGGTCATCAACCCGCCTGCTGCGGTGCTTGCGACGAGCCGCACTGAAAATGCGCAGCGATTGTCCGGCCTCGCTGGGGTGGTCGCGCCGACGACTGTCGCCCTTCCACGCGAGCAGCTTGCCGGTCCGGGCGGCCCGGAAGCACTCGATCGTCTCGGCCTTAAGTTTCCGATCCTTCTGCGCGCGCCCGGCTTTCACACTGGCATTAACTTCCTGCGCGTGGAAGACGCCGCAGCGGTTCGAGCAGCGGTTGACCAGCTTCCCGGACGGGAATTGATTGTGATGCAATATCTCGACGCACGAGGCGCCGACGGCAAGACGCGCAAGTATCGGGTGATGATGATCGATGGCCGCCTCTATCCGCTCCACTTGGCGGTTTCGAGCCATTGGAAGATTCATTACTTCACCGCTGAAATGGCGGAGAATCCCGTACATCGAGCCGAGGATGAGGCGTTCCTGGAAGACCTGCCCGCCGCGTTGGGTTCTGTAGCCGTGACGGCCCTCGAACATATTCAGTCGTGGTTGGGACTCGATTATGGGGGCGTGGATTTTGGGCTGAGCACTCGGGGTGAAGTTTTGCTGTTTGAAGCCAATGCCACGATGGTCGTGAACCCGCCGGAACAAGACAAGAAGTGGAACTACCGCTGGCCAGCCTACCGACGAATCCGTGAGGCAGTCCTGAAAATGCTGATGCAAAGAGCCAAACCACCGCAAGGAAAACCCGTTGTTAGCTGTGTTCCCGCCACCCGATTCTTATCCCCATCCGTCTATTAAAGTTTTTTTCCCGGAAGCGAGATATTGAGTAGTGGGATGAGCCTCTACGGCGGCCCTCTTCTGGTGTGGGTCACTGCAGTGAGGTACCACCCACTTTGTCCGTTCCACCTGACTGGCCTGACTCGCACTTGCCTGCGCAGCGCAACGTGTGAAGTTGGTCGTGTGTACCTGCAATTCGAAAGAACGAGCCGAGGTTTTTGACGGTTTTGCACATTGCGGAGATCGTCATGGACCTGTTCCGGCAACGGATGAGCGTGCGGGGAAATTTGATAATTCCAGTCTCGGCGAGCTGGACGCGATTATTCTGCTCAACCAGGAATACTTGTCTCCATGGCAACTTCGCTCAGCCCTCGCGCCAGGAAGCTTCCGGGAAAAGGTGCGGAGCATCATGGCACTGGTCGCACTGGCCCAGCTCAGGCGTATTACCGGCAAAGCCAGCGGCTCGCGGAACTGCACCCGCAATCGGCGCAGGCCTTTCATCGCCTGGGGACGTTACAGGAATGGCAGGGAGATTGGGAAGCCGCCGCGGCGTCTTACCGGTGTGCCTTAGCGCTTCAGCCGGATTCGTGCGAGGTCTACGCCAGCCTTGGGCGAGTGCAGTTGAAGCAGGGAGCCGCATCTGCCGCAGTGGATTCATGCCGGAACGCCCTGGCACTGGACCCCGATCGGCAGGATGTCTACGGCCTGCTCGGACAGGCGCTTATCAACAGTGGTGACCTGCCGGCGGCCGTGGAAGTCTACCGATGCGCTCTGGCTCGCAAGCCGGATTCTGCCTATGCGGTGTTTGGCCTGGGATACCTGTTTGAACGCCAGGGGGACATTATCGCCGCACGGGAATCATTTGCCCAGGCGGTGAGATTCGACTCGCGTCTTGCGGATGCGCATCTGCACCTGGGCATCACAAATTTTCTCGAGGCCGATTGGGCCGCCGCCGCGCAGAGTTTCCAAAAGGTCCTGGAATTGGCGCCGGACAATGCCGAGGCTCACACGTTCCTTGCACACCTTGATCTTTTGCACGGAAATTTCGCGCGCGGCTGGAGAGAATACGAGTGTCGCTGGCAGACTCCGCACTTCCTTCGCGGCCGCCGTAAATTTCATGTTCCAGCTTGGAATGGCGAGCCGCTCAAAGGTTCGCGAATTCTGCTGCACGCCGAGCAAGGCATGGGCGACACAATTCAATTCGTGCGTTATGTCCCCATGGTCGCGGCGCGCGGCGGCTCAGTGACCCTGGAAGTCCCGCAGAGCCTGCACCGGCTGCTGGCGATGACCGAAGGCGCGGATGAGGTGATTCCGCAGGGCACAGCCTTTTCCCAGGTTGAATGGCATCGCCCCTTAATGAGCCTGCCGCACTCGTTCGGCACGGAGTTGGGTTCCATTCCTGTTCCGATCCCCTACATACGTCCCGATCCCGCGCTGGTTGAGTCTTGGCGGCGGCGGCTGCACAGCGATTCGCTGCGCGTCGGACTGGTCTGGGGTGGAAGTCCGGCGTTTCCTCACGAGCGCTGGCGCTCCATTCCACTGGACCAACTCGCACCTTTGACGAATCTCGCGGATGCGATCTTCTACTCGCTGCAGGTGGGTCCGCTTGCCAGGCAGGTGAAGCAGGTGGGGGCAAGATTGATTGACCTTCAGGATGAATTGAAGGATTTCGCGGATACGGCGGCAATTGTCTCAAATCTCGATCTGGTGATTTCGATCGATACGGCCGTGGCTCATCTTGCCGGTGCCTTGGGCAAGCCGGTGTGGATTCTTCTGCACGTATCGGCGGATTGGCGGTGGCTGCTCGATCGCCTGGACACCCCGTGGTATCCCACCGCACGTCTGTTCCGCCAGTCCACGCTGGGAAATTGGCGGGATGTAGTTGCCGCAGTGGAGCGCGAGCTTCGGGAGTTATTGGCGACCACGGGCTCGAAGGCTCGAAACCGGGGACCTTAGGCTCGGATGCCTGGTGCGCCGTCGTGCATGGACAGAACCCACTCAAGATTACTTCAAAGTGAGTAAATCCTAATCCCGCCTTGGCACAAAACGTGCCTGAACCCATCGAGGCCAACATCCGCCCAAGTCATGAGGTACTTCAGTGCTTAGGCAACCTTTATTATTGCCACACGTCCGGAAGCTTTTGCAAAAGGGGATCAAGCACCATCGTGCGGGACGGCGTGGGCCGGCTAAGGCTTGTTACCAGCGGGGTCTCAAAGCCGATCCCGGGTGTCCGCAGGCGCTGCACCTTCTGGGCCTGCTCGCGCAGGAGGCGCGGCAATATCAGGAATCCGTTGAACTCATCCAGAGGTCTCTGACCATAAGTCCCGATGACCCGGATGCGCTGAATAGTCTGGCGGAATCCTACCTTGGGTTGGGAGAGTTTGAGCAGGCAATCCGCCAATATCAGCGTCTCCTTAAACTGCGCCCGGAATCAACGGCCGCGCATACGAATCTGGCAAAGACGCTCGAACGATTCGGCGACCTGAAGGCTGCATCGATTTCATATCGGCGAGCGCTTCAGCTTCAACCCGATTCTGCTGAGGCGCATTGCCATCTGGCTGAAGTTTTGCGCCAACTGGAAGAATTCGATGAAGCGCGACAGCTCTGCCGGCGAGCCCTGAATCTGGACCCAGCCCGAATCGAAACGTACTGCACCCTTGCCGTCGTACTGACTGAAAAGAAGGATCTTGCTGCGGCGGTTGAGGTGCTCCAGCAGGCCGCCGCGCTGAATGCTGAGTCTCCACTCGTAGCCCTGGCGCTAGGAACCTACTTCGTTAAGTGTGGTGACTTGGCGGCGGCCGAAGATTCCTACCGCCGCGCCGTAAAGCTCGACCCGAACATGTCGCTCACGCATTTTCGTTTAGGGGCGACATTATCCCAGTTGGGCGATCGGGCCGCGGCTCGGGAATCCTACGAGCGCGCTCTGGCTTTGAATCCCCAGTCTCACGAAATCATCTCGCACATCGGCCTGCTGCATCTTGCGGAGGGTAATTTTGCGCTGGGCTGGGGCGAGTATGAACATCGCGACAGCGCGCGACGCTCGCGCAGAAATTTCCCCCAACCCCAATGGAAGGGAGAGCCGCTGAATGGCGCTCGGATCTTCCTGCACGCCGAGCAGGGGATTGGGGACGCGCTGCAAACGCTTCGATACATACCCCTCGTCGCGGCGCGTGGCGGCATAATCCTGCTGGGTATTCAAACCAGACTGCGACGACTGCTTGCCGGGACGCAGGGAGTGTGGAAGTTCGTTTACGAAGGAGAATCTCCGACCGAGTTCGATTGCCATTGCCCGCTTCTCAGCTTGCCTCTGGCTTTGGGAACAGATCTAAGCTCCATTCCGGGCGGAGTTCCATACGTGCATCCCGCGCCAGAATCGGTCGAGGAGTGGAAGAAGCGAATGCGGGGAGACTTACTGCGTGTCGGCCTGGTTTGGGGAGGTAATCCCAAGCATCCTTACGAACAGTGGCGATCCGTCAAACTTGGACAATTCGCTGCGCTGACGAATATTCCCGGAACCGTCTTCTATTCGCTGCAAATGGGTCCACCGGCACAGGAAATGAAACAAGCGGGCTCGCGCGTGCAACTGATTGACCTCCAGAACGAACAGAAAGATTTCGCCGATACGGCCGCGATTGTCGCAAATCTGGATTTGGTGATATCCATCGACACCTCAGTAGCGCATCTGGCGGGAGCAATGGGCAGGCCCATATGGATTTTGCTGCACAAAACTGCCGATTGGCGTTGGTTACTGGACCGTGAAGACAGTCCCTGGTACCCAACGGCACGTCTGTTCCGCCAAACCTCGCTGGGAAACTGGCAGGACGTGCTGGCTCGGGTCGAAGGTGAACTGCAAGAAATCGTGTCAGGGAAAACAGCCGGAGATCCAAATCTTTTCTTGCAAAGGTGAAAACATGACCAAAATTAATCTCGCACCACCCTATTGCCTGGTCCAGGCCCGTCGTGGATGGATGCTGGCCAACGTCAACGACGTCTACATGGGCGCGGCCATTACCACTTATGGTGAATGCAACGAACTCGAGCTCGCAGTTCTGATGGCGCTTATCCAGTATCCCGGACTGGTTGTGGAAGTCGGGGCGAACATGGGGATCCACACGGTTCCCATGGCGCGCGCTATTCAGGAAAAAGGCAGGAAACTGGTGGCCTTTGAGCCCCAGCCGGTTATTTTCCAGCAACTCTGCGCCAACCTCGCGCTGAACGGCCTGATGAATGTGACGGCCTTGCCGTTTGCATGTGGCGAAGCGCCGGGCGTGGTTGCCTTCCCGCGTCCAGATTACCTGAAGCGCGGCAACTTCGGGGGAATTTCCATGACCGGCTCAACTTCCGTTGCGCCGGATTTAATTGTTCAGGTGCCCTGCCTGAGGCTGGACGACCTGCTGCAAAGCGAACACGTCGGGTTGCTGAAAATCGACGTCGAGGGTTTTGAGCTGCAGGTTCTGAAAGGCTGCGCCACGGTGATCCAACGATGCAAGCCATTGCTTTATGTGGAAAACGACCGCGCGGAACGTTCTCAGGAGCTTATCGAGTGGTTGTGGTCCGCGGGCTACGACCTGTGGTGGCACACGCCGCCCATCTTCAATCCCCAGAACTATTTCGGAGTCGTTCAGAATATCTATGGCAAGGTTGCCTCCTTCAATATGCTGGGGGTTCCCAAGGAAGTCGAACTTAAAATCCCCGCACAATTTCTAAAAGTCAAAGACAGCAGCTTCCATCCGCTCAGAGTCCCTGCGCCGGCCCTCAAAGGGGCAGGCCAGGAGCTGCAACCCAGCGCGGCGGAAACTAAATGACTGCGGCCATTAACTGAACTGGATTTTTTCACACATGCAAAAAGAGGAATTCGAATGAACGTCGAAGCCCCACCAGTAATTGAAATGATTCGATACCTGCAAACCCAAACGGGAGCCATTTGCCGCCACCCGCGGCCAGGCGACCGAGTGGGCTTCGCCTTTAGCAGCAAGAACCGGGTGTCATTTACCCGTCAGACGCTTGAGGCCATGGACAAGGATGGGGGCTTTGATCTGATCTGGAACGACGGAAGCGATGAACGGGAAGGTCGTGCCCTGCCGAAGGAGTTCCAACTCCACAACGCCCGCCTGGTGGAAGTGAATTACGACGTGGGGGGCGGGCCCGACAGGTCGATTTGCTTCGGACTCGAGCGCTTGCTCCAACTTGGGTATGATTACGTCGGCCTGATGGAAAATGACATTGTCATGCAGCCGGGCTGGTTCGACCGCTTGATGGAACTTTTCGATCTCACCGCAGCAGAAGGGATCGCCTGCGGGGCAGCCACGGTTAGAAGTTTTGAGGGACGAGTGATCGAGCATCGCTCCGGCTATTCCCTCAATTGGGGAACGGGAGCCGGAATGATTCTGTTCTCACGACCTGCGGCTGAAGTCATCCTATGTCAATACTCCAAACTGCGGATGTCCACGGCATCAATCAGCCGGTTCTACTCAAGATTATTCCAGCTTGACCTAAGTCTTCGCAGTCAGGACGCGTCCGGCAAATGGGGGACCCGCGATATGTTGCTGACGCTTGATTGGGGGTATACTCCCATGCTTTACATGCACGGGTTTGCCTCTGTGGGAAGCATCCCCAACCTTGCCCGCGACCTGGAATTCCCTGTCGGACATTACCTGCTAAACGATTACGTTCGTCCAGAGCGCAACAACACGGGACTGGTGATGAATCGTTGCGCGGCACCGCCATCCGGGCAACTGGTCGTTCACCATCCTGACTGGCACCAACCTGCCTAGCCCCCGGATTCTGCCCGGAAGCTGGCCTGCCAAAAAGTCCGTTTTTCCCAAATCGCGAGCAGTGCGAAAGCATGCACGGCCCCTATCCGCCAGTGCAATTTGACTTGACCATGATTTTGCGGACCGTGTTATGATAGGCGACGTTATAGCCCAAAAATTGGCAGTGCCCTAGCCGAGAAAACGCTAGGAATGAGTAGCCCACGCCTTTCATCACCCGTCCCCGTGGAATCTGCGGGGCACAGCGAGGGGGCGCAGGCTTCCAGCCGTCTCTTGGAGACATTTGAGTTCAACACGCAGGATTTGGTTTCGGAAGTTCTAGAGCCTTGGGGCCGCGGCTGCATGCATACCTCGTAGGGCTGGCCGCGTTTGCAGAGGAAATGCAATTTATTGAAAAAAATTGAGAGGGAGGGACGAAAGAATGGAATCGATGACGGCAGCGAAAGTCGTTCGAAGGGTCCGCAAGCGGATTGAAGTAAGCCAGGAAGGTTTGGCCCGTCTGTTGAACGCCACAAAGGGCGCGGTTCAACATTGGGAGCGGGGAAGAAATAATCCGGACCTCGCCCGGTTGAATGCCCTGCGCCAGCTTTGTCCGCCGGGAGCGGAACGCAAAGAACTGGACGCTCTCATCAAACAAACTCAGTCGCGGCTGGCGCCGTTACCCGACATAAAGCCTGGCGACTTTGCCAAGGGCGAGGGTGCGGGAGGGGCTGCGGGGATTTCCGGCGGAAGCTTCATCTATCTTCGCCGCGAAAATCATAAATTGCAGCGGCAAGTAACCCGTCTTGAGGCGCTGGTCCAACGCCGAACCGAGCAGTTGCGGATCCTTGAAGACCTGGCCACTGAACTTCAACGCGAGATGGCCAAGCTTAAGGCAGGTCAGGGAGCTGCCGCCGCTCCTGCAGCCAGTGCAGTCGCCGCGCAGGAATGAATGCCCGAGGAAGTTGTAGCGCCGGTCGCGCCTGAGTAGCAGCGTCTCTGCGGCAAGCACAATTTCCTTTCGCAACTTCTTGTGAGGGGCCCGCGCAATCGGGCCCTTGCCGCCTCTGTTTCTGAATGCAAACGCGCACGTGTGATTGTGCTGGCGCCTCCCGTCTTTAAGTGGCGCGCGTCGGTGCGAAGTCTGCCTGTTCGAACGTCGATGCTGCTCGTGGTTTTTCGCCCCAGCGTTTAAGGCTTCCTCAGTTGCATAACCTGGACAGAGAGCATCAGTGGCGCTGCGTCTGCGTCCCTTTCCCGCCCTAGCATTTCCAGGAAGGCAATGGCCTGGGCCAGGAGCTGATGTGCGTTTTCGCGCCCGCGCAGATCCAACAACAATCCAAAGGCGTGTCTTGCCATTTTTTGAGTCGTCTCTGGCTTTGCTTTCATAAATCCCCTTTCCCAAACTACTTCCGCAAGGCGCGCAGGGGAGAAATTCAAGCCCCAAGCTTGAAATTGCCGCGTCTGCCACGTCTCACCCCGCGGATCGAATCACTGCCGCGGGGAACTGAACGCCAATGCCAAAGATTGTTTGACTGTCAATATTTAAGCGATTACAAGTCAGAAAAGCAACGCTTTTCTGTAACACCTGAAATCAGGGCGGCCAGAGATCGTGGGCTGCGCATGAGATTGGCGATTCCGCAGCTCGTCCAGTTGTGCCGAATGGGGTCTTCGGCCCCGGCGGGTAAGGACAAAACTCCGGTCCGGGGCCGAAAGGGTTGCTAGAAGTGGAAGCCAACTTCAGCGGTCAGTGTCCGCGGCGTCACGTAGTGAGTTCCGCTGAAGGTTGAGATGAAGTTGTAGAGCGCCTCCCTGTCCATAAGGTTGACGGCGGTCAGGCGGATGCTCCACATATGCTTATCACCGTGAAAGATGTTGTCCTCGCCCACTGAAAGGTCGAAGAGGTTGCGGGGGGCGATGCGAGGCGGGTTGTGATCGTCATTCTCAGTACCGGGCGCGGGAATCTTCACATACTTTGAGGTGTACTCATTCCCGGGGCACACGCCGTAGCCGAGAGACGAGCTGATGCCCACGGTCGGCGTGGCATAAACGCCGTTGCACGCTATCCCCGCCTGAAATTGCTGGTCGGGCGTGATGATGGAGGCGTCCACGATGGAGTCGGTACCCGCAGGCCCGTTGACGCAGTTGCCGCCCGCGCAGGGCACGGGACCGGCAACCAGTCCGCTATCGTACCGCCAGTTGAAGCCGACCCAGGGACCGCGCTTGAACGGCTGGTATTGGAAATGCGTGGTCTGGTTGTACTTTTCGTCGTGGTCGATGCGGAACACTTCGCATCCGACGGCCGTCACAGCGCACGTTGAAGCTGGGGTCGCGCCCACTCCGGCCACCTGAGGCTCGAAGAAACGCGCCGCCACGCTCGACATCACGTTGTAAGCCGAGAAGCCGTGAATCGTGGGCACGCTGACGCGCAGGGCGAAGCCAGGGATCTTCGATTTGTCCCACTCGATGGGGAAAGTAATGGGCGAATCACCCAGCACGCTGAAATCGAACGCCCTTTCCGTGTACTTCCAAATGTATTCGCCGTCAAACACCAAGTACTTCCCGAAGGCCTGCTCGAGGCCCGCATGGAATTCGTTGCGCGTGCCGGGCTTCAACGGGACGGTGCTGACGCACGGACTGATGGTGGAGGCCATCAGGGCGCTGATTACGGGGTCCGTGCATCCATTGCTGGCCAGAATCAGGTTTTCGTTGAACGGTGTCTCCATGGTGTGGGCGTACGAAATCTTCAAAACGGACCCGGTCTTCTTTACATTGTAGGCAATACCCAGGCGCGGCTCGGCTTGGCTGAAAATCGAAATGCCGTGGTAAAAGTCGCCGCGCAGGCCGACATTGAAGTTCCAATTCTTGTAGCTGATGGAATCCTGAGCGAACAGCGCAACCTCTTTTATGTCGCTGTGCACATTGTAGGGGTACAGGCCGCTGGTCGTAGTCGAACAACCGTCGGAAGCGGGCAGGCCAGCCGTACGGGTCAAATCGTAGCAACCCAGTAGAGGAACAAAGGCCGGGTTCACGCTGAGTGCTCCGGTGCAGTTCGCAGGATTGGTGATCCCTGGTCCGGTGTAAGGGCTCCCATTACCATTCAGACAAACGGCATTGGCGGTGGGGTCGACGATTCCAAAACTGTCATCCTCGGTCAGGAAAGTGTGCTCAAAGGTCACACCCGCCTTGATGTTGTTGATGCCTTTTACATAGTTAATTTCCCCGCGCAGGCCGGCGTTCGTCAGCGTGCGGTCCTGGCCGATGGTCTGGAGTTGCAGGTCGGGGATTAAATCTGCGAAGGGATCGCGGCTGGGATAATAGTTATACCCATCTCGCCGCACCCAGCCGCCGAAGGTGAGTACCGTGCTGTTATTCATCAAGCGTGTCCAAGCCGGGGCAACGTCGATGGTTTTGATCTGCGAAACCTGGTCGGTGGATCCCACCAGCACACCGTTCGGGCCCAAGCCGCCATTGGCCACGACCAAACCGGACCAACCTGTGGCGTCCTCAGCGTCGTAAGAATCGGGAGTCTGGAACCACGATCGCGTGAACTGGAAATTCAAGTTGACTGTGTCTTTGGAGGAGGGCTTGAAGTCGAAACGGTCGAACACGTTCTCCTCATTCCCCTTGTCGTGCATGACGTCGAATTCCGGGCCATCCAGAAATCTTGAAGTATTCAATCCGTTCGCGGCGATAAAGTTGCCCCAGTGTTGCCCGCCATATCCCAAATTAAACGCCTCATTCGAAGTCCCAAAGGTTCCGTAGGAAGTCGTCACGCCGCCGTGCGGAGTGGTCTCCCCAAGGCCCGACCGGGTGGTGGCCACAATGACCACGCTGGTTTTGCCGCCATACTCGGCCGGGGGCGCGCCGTCAATGACCTCAAGCGATTGCACGGCGTCGGCGGGGAGTTGATTGGAGAAAACCTTGCTTTGCTGGTCCGTAATCGGCTGGCCGTCGATGGAGAAGGAGTTGGAGGCGTGATCCCCTAGTCCATGAAAGAGGCCGTTGGAGTCCGCGGCGATGCCCGGTGAGGACAACGTGACCAGCGAGCTGAGCGAAGACGACTGGCTTTCCAGCGGGAGTTTGTCGAAAAGTTGCCTATCCACGTCCGTGTGCGTCGTCGGATCGACCTCGACCAAGTCGGAGGATTCCGTTGAGACCGTAACCGTGGTTTTCCCGCTCGCTACCTCCAGGCTGATGGTTAGATTGACGGGTACCGATGAACTCAGGTCGACGTCCTGAACGTGCGCCGCAAATCCTGAAGCGGTCACCGTCAGATGGTAGGGATTGAAGGGAATGTTGGTGAAGGTAAAGCTGCCCGAAGCGTCGGTGGTGGCCGTGCGCTGGAATCCGCTTACTGCGTTATAAATTGTTGCAGTAGCGCCGGGAATTACGGCGCCGCTCGCATCCTTCACCACGCCTTTGACTTCTCCGGCGCCTCCCAGAGTCTGTCCGGGAATGCGCAGAGGAAGGGCAGTGATGCCGGCTGCAAAAATCATTAGAAGAAAAGATGTGCGTCTGCCAATCATGAAATTTCCTCCTTGGGGCTCATGAGATTTATGATTTTGAATTGACTTAAATGGAGCCAGGAAATTTTAGGAGAGGGGAGGAGCGCGGGCCAACAGGGAGTCCGCCAAGACCGGAGAATATCTCGCCTGCCGCGATTGAGGCACATAGCTGGATTCGGGTTGCGGTTCTTGGACAAGAGATTGCGCGGCAGTAGGGAGCACCGAGCAGCTACTTGCAATCTGGCAGAGCGGGCAAAGCGGAGCTAGATCCTGCGCGGCGTGCAAGTAGGTTCCGCCATCGTGCTCCATCTGGCAGACCCTTGCGACCTCAGTGTGATGGTGCAGGATTTCAGCGCAGAATAGATGAACTTCCCCGGTGAGCAGCAAGCCCACGATCAGGGCGTGAGCCCAGGGCTTATGCCGATATTTTCTGCCGTGTCTCAATTTCTCCGTCGCGCACTTTCCGGGATGACTTCAAACTGCCAGCGAACTTGCAGGAATTCCATGATAGCAGACAAATCGCCCACAAGGAATTCCAAATATGTCACATCCAGCGCGAGCTTAGTTTGGATGCCCGGCGCCGCCAAACCGGTTGCACAAGGCTGAAATAGCCTAAGCTCTGGAGGACATATTTCCGGGCAGCAGGCGCGTGGAGTTGAGGATGAAGGCCAGCTCCGAAGTCATGTGAATGATGGCAGCCAGCAGCGGGTTCAAGAGTCCCACGGCGGCTATTCCCATTCTGATAGCGTCCACGGTGAGCTTGCCACTACCTCAGGGCGGAAGCTCCGGACCGGGGGCGTCCGTGACTTCCGTGTAATAGTCTTCCGCAAGCTTTTGACCTTGCGGGCTCAACAAGCGGAAGTGTCCCAGCCCATGCTTCTGCAGCCAGAACTTGAGCGAGACGACGAGCACCTGCAGCCCATATTTGGCGCTGCGAGCGAAATTAAGCGATGACGCCTCGGGAAAATAGCGGGTGGGGCAGGAAATCTCTCCCAGGCGATAGCCGCGATAAATCGCCTGGGCTAACACCTCCGCGTCAAAAATAAAATCATCGGAATTTTCTTCGAGCGGCAGGCTGGCCAGCACCTCGCGCGAGTAAGCGCGAAAGCCGGTGTGGTATTCCGAGATCTTGTAGTCATACAGCAGGTTTTGATAGAAGGTTAGAAAGCGGTTCGAAATGTATTTGTAGAGCGGCATGCCACCGCGCAGCGCCCCGGGGCCCAGAATGCGGGAGCCGAGCGCCAGGTCGTATTCGCCGAAGGCAATCATGCCGGCCAATGCGGCGACCAGGCGGGGAGAATACTGATAATCGGCGTGCACCATCACCACGATCTCCGCGCCGCGGCGCAGAGCTTCGCGATAACACGTCTTCTGGTTGCGCCCGTAACCCAGGTTGCGATGATGGACGAAGGTGGTCAGGTGCAACTCGCGCGCTAATTGAACGGTGGAGTCGGTGCTGAAGTCGTCGACCACCAGCACTTCGTCCACGATGTCGCGGGGCAGTTCCACGCACGTCTGCCGCAGCGTTCGGGCGGCGTTGTACGCGGGGACGACCACGAAAAGTTTTTTCCCATTCAGCATTTTTCCCGCCTGGCTTGCAGCTTGTACAGCCTTATTGTTCATCATCCCCAATGATTCGTCCAGTCTTGTAGCGCCGGTGCGCCCAGCCGCGACTCGTGGGATGGCCATCCTGGCCATGTCCATGGGCTGGAAGCCTATGCCACAGTGGCGGGACACCTGCGCCACAGAATTTAAACTCCGGATTCCGGGGGAATGCAGCGCGTTAAAGTGATGGTGTTTGGACAATGGCGGGAGAATCTGCAGGTGCGAAATGAATCTTGCGGATGCCCGCGGCCGCCCGCAAAAGCTCCCCTCTGATTCAGGAGGAGGCGTCCCGCGAGGCGGTACGGTGGTGGTTACTCACCGCAAACTCATCGCAATCTGACCACCGTCGCGCCCCAGCCGCCGGCTTCAGGTGGGGCATCGTCGAAAGCCATCACAAACGGTGTTCGAGCCAGCACCGCGCGCACGATTTCCCGCTGCACGCCAATTCCGCGGCCATGAATGATGCGGACTCTCTTCAACCCCAGGCGATTTGCTTCCTCAAGATACGCCTCCACCACTCCGGCGACTTCCTTCGGCTGCACAGTATGCAAATCGAAGACGTCGGTGATGGGAATGCGAACGGGTTCCTCATTGTGACCCATGACTTTTTGACTGCTCCGATCATCCAATGTTATGCGCCGGAGTTGCGGTGATTTCGGGTGAAGGCTATAGTAAATCTTGTAAGCCTTTTTCGTATGAAGACTGCGTTTGGCGTCGGAGTCGGTATTGGGTTTGTAATTTTTCTACTTGCCGGTGAAGTGTGCGCCAACGAAGGCGGCACAAATCCTCCCAAGCAGCCGAGCGCGCTTTTGCAAGCTGCTGACGAGTTCAAGACGCTAACTCGCGACCTGGGCATTCGCCCGGAAAGCCCTCCCACGGCGCAGGAGCGGCACACTTCGAAAATGCGCTGGCATGGGCGCGTCTACGAGAATTTTCGCAACGACGTTCTGGATGCGATTCCGCACGAAGTGAAGCAGAACGGCGAAAGCGTTTCACCCCTCCGCCGCAACCAGTTTGGATTTAACGTCGCGGGCCCGGTGCTGATTCCCCACTTCATCACCAATCCCAACAATACCTTTTTTCTGCTCTCCTATGAAGGTGTGCGTGAGCGGATTTACCGCGCCAACCTGCTGACTGTCCCCACCATGCAGCAGCGGCAGGGAGATTTTTCGCAGACGGTCGATCCCTCGGGAGACCTTCTGCCCATCTACGACCCGGAGCAGACCGCTCCCAATCCCGCGTACGATCCCACGCAGGCGGTCTCCACCACCAACCTTCAATACCTGCGGGCGCAGTTTCCCAACAACGTCATCGACCCGACCCGCATTTCCAATGTGTCGCAGCAGGCTCTCAGCTTCTACCCTGTGCCCAACACGGATATCGGACCGTTTTTTCAGAACAACTACTTTATTAACTCGCCGCAAATCGACGATGCCGACGGAATCATCGCCAAGCTGGACCATCCCTTTCGCGAGCGCCACCGGCTGACCTTCAACTCCACCCTCTCCAGCGGATATCTGAGCCCGGCAAGATATTTTCTGAATGACGCCAGCCCGACTTCGCCCGACCAGCATTTTTCCACGCTGCGCGGCGAACTGGATTACGTCTACACGGCCGGAAGCAACACCGTAAACTCGGTGAGCATCGCGATGAGCTCCGATGTTGTAAAGGCCACTGCCGGGGCTGGCGCGCCATTTCCCAACTATTCGCTCAGCAACTACGTTTCCATGGGCACGTCGTACCCCAATTCGCGGAACGCGCGCGTCACCCTGAGCCTGGCTGACGGCTGGTCAACGCGCAAGGGCAAGCATTCCATCCACCTGAATGGTGAGGCGGATTTCTACCAAGTCAACTCCTTCCAGCCCGCATACCCTTCCGGCTACTTTCAATTTACTCCCGACATCACCAGCCTGCCCGGAATCACGGATACAGGCGACCCGTTCGCCAGCTTCCTGCTGGGTGAAACGGCTTCCGCACAGCAGACCCTGGTGATTTCGCCATCGTATTTTCGCGATTCCTACCAGAGCTTCAGCCCGCGCGACCGTTATGCGCTGCGCAAGAACCTTCAACTGAACGCCGGCCTGGTAATCAGCCGCCGCACGCCGCGCGTCGAAAAGTACAACCGGCAGAGCACCGTGGATCCCGACGTGATTGATCCCTCCAATGGTCTTCCCGGCGGACTGGCCTTCGCCGGTGTGGATGGAATCTCGCGCGGCATGCGCCCGGCCAATTTCGACATTGACCCTTCAGTTGGCATCACCTGGAATCCACGCGGCAGCAGCAAGACAGTGGTGAATGCTTCCTACAGCCGCTCGCACAGCCAGATCCCCATTTACAATGGACAATGGGCCACGCAGGGGTTCAACGCTTTTGAGACGTTCACTTCCCCCAACATTCAACTAAGCCCGGCGGTCACGCTGGGTGCGGGCATTCCACCGCTTACCGCCGCTCTGCCGGACTTGAGCCCGTCGGCAGCCGACAACACCACCGCGCATTTCATGGACCTGGCCAAAGCCGAGCCGGTCTATCAGTCGGCTTCGCTCTCGGTCGAACGTGACGTTCCGTTTTCCATCGCCATTTCCGTGGGCGCGAATCACAGCGTGGGCCGCGACCTGCTGGTGGGCGATGGCGTGGTGAATCCCAATGCCATCAGCCCCGCCGATATGGTTTATGGCGACAATCTTTACACTTATGCTTTCCGTTCGACGCTCCAGCCTTATCCCCAATACCCGGCCTTCGAACTTTACGGTGAATATCCCGCCGGCCGCTACCAGCGCGACGCCGGCTACATCCGCATTGAGAAGCGCGCATCGTTCGGACTGACGTTCACGGCCTATTATTCAATTTCGAAACAGCTCGATGACTATTCCGGCCCTTACGGCAACCAGGACTTCTTCAACTTGAATGACGACTGGTCCGCCACGTCTTACAACACGCCGCAGTATCTGACGCTCAGCTACGTTTACGATTTCCCCTTCGGGCCCAACCAGGCGTTCCTGGATTACACGGGCATCACCGGTGCGCTGGTGCGCGGATGGTCGCTGAGCGGTGACGCATACTGGAATGACGGAACGCCGCTCGCCCCGCACCCGGAGTTCAACAACACCGGCGACGTGCTGCCCACGCTGAACGTGAATGTGGTGCCGGGCGTCGACCCGCACGTTTCAAATCCCGGGCCTGCGGAATGGTTCAACCCCGCCGCGTATATTCAGCCCCCGGACTTCACCACGGGTGACGCTTCGCACACGATTTCGGGCCTGCTGGGGCCGGGTTATAATTCCATGGACATCAGCCTGGGCAAGCGCCTGCCCATCGGCGGCGAGCGCGTGTTTGAATTCAGCGCACTGGCCCTGGACGTCCTGAATCACGCGAACTGGAATTATCCTGACACCATGATCGGTTCGATCGCCGAACCCAATGTGGACGCGGGGCATATCATCGGCTCGCACGGTGGGCGCATCATACAGCTTGGGCTGAAGTTCAGCTTCTGATGCTCCGATTCTCCCGTCTGATCTTCGCGCTTCTTGCGGCGGCGACCCCGCTCGCCACGATTTCGGCGCAAACCGCCAGCGTTTCGATTCCCGCCTGGATTGACGAAGGTAATTGCGGGCCCACGCCCAAGTTTGAAGCCACCGTTAACGGAAAGCCCGCGCCGGTGATCTCCCAATCAGGTCCCGGGAGCGACCAGATGATTCTGGTCGTGGCAGACTTTACAGGAGACTTGTCGCTTGTGGACGCTGCCAAGCAGGCGCTCGCGCAGGACATTCCCAAGCTAAACTCCAACACCTGGGTCGGGCTGTTGCGGGATCAAGACGGACTGCACGTGCTCGCCGACCCCAGCCCCGATCGCCAGCCCGTGCTCCAGGCCATCAACGATCTTGCCAGCACCGGTAAGCCGGGTTTGTTTGAATCCGTAAGTCCGGCACTTACGCTGGCGGATAGCATTCTGCGCAAATCGCCCGTCCGCATGGCCGTTCTGTACATCACTGACAGCAACATCTATAATTACCGCGAGGATTATACGAACCCGGTGATCAATGCCAGCGATCCCCACGACGTCAGCCGGGTCTTTCCCGACGCGCTGATTCAGGACAAGATTGCCCGGTTGGCAGAAGACGTAAGTGTGCTGGAAGCCCCATTTTTCGTGGTCCACATCAATTACCGCTCGGATACCCTCAACCTTTCCTACCAAAACGGACTTGTAAGCCTCACGGAAGACATGGGTGGCATGGGACAGGTTTGCCGGTCCGTGGGAGAAGTCCCGGATGCCATCACTGCCGCTTTCGACAGGATTACGCACGAGTGGCGGCTGAACCTGGAGATCCCCCCCAAATTTCATGGCAATGCGCAAATCCGTCTGACCGCGCCGTGCGGCGGCCAAGACGCGCGGCTTTCCTGGCGCGCGCGACTGCGCCCGAAGGAGGGTTAAATGCGACCCTTGCGTCTGCGATTCATTTTCGAATTATTGCTAGGGGCGGTCTTGCTCGTCTCCCTCGTGATGATGTGGCGCCAGTCGCGGCGAATCGCCGACTACCAACGCCGTCAGGCGAACGATACACAGGCATGGCGCCTGCTTCAGAAGGCCCAGCAGAAGAAGGAGGCGCAAGTTGTTCCACCTGCGCCGGCTGAGGGAACGGTGCCCGTCAAAGAAGAGCAGGCGGATGTCGCAAAGCGCGAGGCGGTGATCGAGCGGCTGGATCGTGAACTCGCCGAGACGCGCGAGACCCTCACCGACCTGCAGTCAGAGCTTTCGAGTTCCAATCAGCAAAACGCCCAGGCCGCAGCCGACGCGCAAGCTCGCCTGCAGAAGCAACAGACCGATTCACAGGCTCAGATCGATGACCTGCAGAAGAAACTGGACGCCGCGCTCACCCAGGCGGATATCGCCCGGCAGCGCGCAGCGGCTCTGGAAGCCGATAATTCCAAGCTGAAGACAGACACCGCGACGTCCGCGACCCAATCAAACGACGTCTCGCACACCATCGCCAGCCTGCAGGACCTGGAAAATCGCCGCGAGGTTTATTTGACCTCCATCCTCCGCCGCTATCGTGACATTACCAGCGAGTTCCGCGCCATGAGCAGCATGCTCGACACCAGCCACGATCCTGGGTCCGAGGCATGCAGCGGCGCCGCGCTGAGCCGCATCCAGAACGCCGTCACTTCCGCCGAGGACGATATGCGACAGTTGAGTGAATTGAACGCCCGGTCACAGAAGCTGGAGAAACAGCTCATGAAGAAGTGAGTCGATCTTGGCACCGGACGAGCACCGCAGCTATTCATTCTATGAGCTGCAGTTCGCGGCGACAGAGCAAGCATTAGTTGGATGCCTGCAAGAAGGAATGGCGGGAAGGCCGTGCGAGACAAACCGCTGTCCCTGCCCGGGCGGGACGGTGCGCCAAGTTAAGGCTCAACGCCACATCTTCTGCGCTAGTTCTTGTGGGTCTTTATCTCGTCGTACAGCACCAGCGATACCACCACGAGAATCCAGACCGGAAAGACGCCCATGCCGGGGATGGCTTCCACCAGCAGGCCGGGCAGAAGCGCCCATCTTCGGCCGAGAATCAGGAAGAGCGCGGCTGCCGTTCCCAGGTCAAGGGCCCACTGAACCGGGGGAAGAAAATCGGTCCACATGGCGAGGAAATCCGAAACTGCTGCGGCGCCAAACGCCAGGGCAATCCGCTTGCGCGAATAATGCCGGATAGGGATTGCGTGCCCGGGCTTGACTGGCTCGAACTCAGAACCAACCAGCGCGGGCCGGCCCTCGGTTTTCATCAGCAGATTGTTTCCGCCCATTCGTGATTCTCCTCAAAAGCCATTGTGCCACGGTTGCGCGAAAATCTGTAGTGCGGGTGTTGCTATCCGTCAGCATACGGACTGGGGACAGCCGCGCCATAACCCAGACGCGCCACGGCGCGCCCTGCGGATCGTGGGCCGGAAACCGCTGCTTCAACTTCCGCGATGCCCCAACCGCGGCGGAGCCCTTTACCGACGAGCAGCCCCCTGAATGGCTATCCCCGTTGGATGTCCTGAACCCCGTCCGGGTTGTGGCCACAGGAACGCGGTCATTCCTCCTGCTTTCCCAGCAAGATGCCTATGCTACACTAGGCCCACACGCGCCAACTGGGCGCGCGGTGTGCGGAAATGGGGCGAGATTCCAGGGTGTTTTGGGGCGGAGGGCTGGCGCTCGTGCTGTGCGCATTGGTGTGGCCGGCGCGCGCCCCGGGACAATCCACGCGCAAACCGTTGTCCAAAGATCAGACGGTGCAACTGCTGCGCGGCGATGTGCCGCCCGAACGC
>JASHTY010000485.1 GCA_030040315.1 Terriglobia bacterium
TGGGCAACAAAAGGAAATTGCAAATCCGCTTTTGACGAGTTGCTGGCGACTATCACCAGGGAATTGTCGCCGGGTTTGAGCTCGATGGGGTCGGACCAGAACTCCGCCGCGTTTTCACCCTTGGGGCGGAGCGAGGCGATCGCACCATTGATCTTGATGGTGGGCAGGCCCGACTGATCCATCACCACGCCGCGCACTGTCAGCGGGGATTCCGAGACTTCGACCGTCTGATTCTGAGTGGTCACGGAAGGCGCAAGGACGACTAACGTCGGTGGCTCAGGGACCGGAAGGGGTTGGGCAGGCGCCGGCTCGGCGGGTTGCACAACCGGTTGTGGCGCGACCGGTGGCGGCGCAATGGGCTGTTGCTTCGACCTGACCTTTTCCACCAGGTTGTCGAAATTCTGCAACGCCTCCAGGATTAGCGGCGAATAGGCAACGTCCGGATTGTTGCTGCTGTACGAGGCGCCGCTCATAGCGTCGGTTGACTCCCAATGGCCGGGCGGACAATAGCCAAAAAAGTGCCGCAGGGCGCGCGCGCGGAATTCCGACGAATTGTATTCGAATTTCAGGTCCACTAATTCCGATCGAGGGAGATCAAAAGCCTGGTCTGGCTCCTTGGTGGTTCGTGAGGGGCGCAACATGGAATAGCGAACGTTGGCGCGATCGATTTCCAGCCATCCATAGGAAGCCCTGATGCGCGGCTTGAGCAGAGTCCAGCTCAAGCTGGAATGCATGACAGGAATGCGCAAGGTGGGATTCACATCAGGGTTCACCAGTTGCACATCATCTGGGATGGTCGCCGGCATGGGTGGAGGCGAAAGCGCCGCCTGGGCTTTTCGCTGTGGGAAGGCGCTGTCCGGCACGGCGATAAGAATCCCCAACGCCAACAGCCACCCGGCGGGGATGTTGAAGGGTTTTGATCCATTTCCACGAAACATATCGGTCTTTCCTCAGTCGCCGAATTTCTCCCACGCGCCGCGATGGATGACGAACGTGAATTTCTGCACTGGCAGCTAAGAGTGCGGAGCGGCTTGCTGAATGGCGTCGATCAGTTCGTCCGTCCCGCCCGCGGCGCGGATGACGCTCATGTCATCGGCGCTGGGAGAAAACTTGATTCCACGTTCCCTCACAAGCTCCAGTACACGCGTGGGCGGAACTCCACCCTGAAGAAGGTTGATGACCTCATCGCGGCTCAGAGCTTTGGGATTTACGGCTGCGGCCTTCGGCTCGTAATGAATGGTCAGGTCGAGCTGGGTTCTTACCTGCGCGGAGTTTGCAGCCACGATCTGGATGCGATTATCCCCTGCCTGCAATGACACGGGATCAGACCAGAATTCTGCTGCCTGGGTATTTTGCGGTCGCATGTTGGCCGGTGAGCCGTTGATTTCAACGACCGGAATGCCCGTCGTATCCATAGCGACGCCGCGGACGACCATGGTGCTCTGGTCCCATTCGAGCGCCTGATTCCCGGCGGCTCCGTCGGGTGCAGAAAGGACAATTGTGGGAGGATCAGGCGGCGGGGCGACGGGCTTGGGCGGCGGGGGAGCCTGCACCGTCCGCACGATGACTTGAGGAGGCGGAGGAGTCGGCGGCCGCACCATCGCCATGACCCCGTTAAAGTTCATGAGAGTCTTATATATTGAGGTTGTCCCCAGGGTCTCGCGGTTGGCAGCCGACATCGCCCCCGGTGCCGTGTGAATGCTTCCCCAGCTTTCCTGCGGAAGATAAACCAGAATCTGGTTCTTTTTTCCGGCCTTGAAGGTGAGCACCGATTGTCTGTAGTCCAATTCGTTAATGGAAAACCGGGACGACTCAAAATCATGCTCCGACTTGCGTGGCGGCTGGACAACCGTGTAGCGAATTGTAGTGCTGCTGATGTCGAGCCAGCCGTAGGTAATGCTGAAGACCGAGCCGGGCATGCTCATAACAGGAAAGCGCAGTGCCGGGTCCGTTTGTCCATTCACGAGCGTGGGACGAATGATGTTGCTCAGGTCTGTGTCGACGCCCTTTTTGGTTTTCGCTTGCGTCATCATGGGCAAGGTGAGCGAGAGACACAAGAGAAGCGCGCCTCGACCTATGCGCCGAGCTAATACTTCCGCACTCATGGGAAAGCGACCTCCTTGAACGGCGTATACCAACCAGCATTCTTTCCGTAACCCCTGCTCCCGGCTGCGACTCCGCGGGAGGTTCAGCAGAAGGTTATTGTTCCTTGGTAGCCCCAACCCATCAATGAACCTAAAGTACTATATTGCTTGTATTTGCAAATTGGGCGTCCGCACTATTAATTTGAGTACAGTATTGGCCACAGGTCGAGCAGTTTATTATTGACGGAGGTATCGACTGTACTTATACTAATCGACCGAATCCGGCACCTGTCGGAAGATGCGTAAGCGCGCTAGAGAGAGGGCTAGCCCAATGAATTGAAGGGTAAAGGTGAGGCGTGCCTGTTGACGCATCGCGCTGAACCCTCCCTCTTCAGGATCAATGATCCGCTCGGAGTTAAGGGCGGTCTTGGGAGGTTGAATTAAGTGCCGATTGGCAGTGATGGAGACTGGGTTTCACATCCGGCTTATACAAGTAACTGGCTTTTTTTCAACACCTTACATTAAAGCTTCAACGCCTGACCGCCCCGAACCA
>JASHTY010000486.1 GCA_030040315.1 Terriglobia bacterium
GAGGTGATGTGCCGCACCTCCACGTTTTCCTCGCGCTCGTAGATTAGTGAGAGTACGCCGTTATCGGGAGCGACGAATTTGTAATTCATGCTGCGCGCCAGCAGCGGGCGTCGCGACGTTCCCACCCCCGGATCAACGACTACCAGGTGAATGGTGTCGGCGGGAAAGAACCGATAACTCTGCGAAAGCGTAAATGCGGCATCAAAAATGTCGTAGGACGCAACCTTGTGCGAGATGTCCACGATCTCGACATCGGGGTTGATGCCGTAAATAACCCCCTTCATCGTCCCGACAAAATGGTCCGTGGTGTCGAAGTCCGTAATGACGGTGATGATGGGCTTGCGCGGCAAGGTTTTCTCCTGTTCTTTGCATCCCCCGGCGTCAACCGTAGGGAAAGTAACGAAAACCCCCGGCGGTTGTCAAGCAGGGCGGCACTCCCGCGAAGCCTGGCTCGGCACATGAATTTTGGCCGGCGTCGCAATTGCGCGCCGAGCGCTTCAGTTGATTCTCTGCACGCGGGCGAGATGGGTAAAGTCGCAGTGCGGATCCAGTTCCATGGTACGCAACAGGGCGCGCACAGCATTGTCAATTTCTCCCAGCTCCATGAAGCAGAATCCGAGGGCCAGGTGAACAAACGCGTCACCCACGCGGTAGGTCAAAGCCTCCTGGTAGGCCGCTTGCGCCCCCAGCCAGTTCTTGAATTGAATGCATTGGAAGCCCCGCTCGCACGCTGCCATCCAGGGTTGAAGTTCTGGAGTAACCTCCATGGCGAGCGGCGTTTCGCGTTGCAAATCCCGCAGGCGGCGCGTAGCCTCCGGCAGATTGTCTCGCGCAGGGGAGTTCTCGAAAATGGCAACGGAGAGAACCAGTTCGCGCAGGGAGCGGGTCAGGTCCTCCGGCGATGGGTTTTTCGAGTAGAGCAGCCCAAGGCCCGTGCGGTAATGGTCGCGGCTTTCAATGAGCGACTCCACCTTCATCAGGAACTCTTCCGCCTTGGCGTGGCGCGGGTCAAGGTCGAGCGCCCGCCGGTAGCAGGCGGCCGCACGGTCCAGTTGGCCAAGGCTTCCCGAGGCATTCCCGAGCAGGTAGTGCGACTCAGGATCTTCGGGGGCAACCTGCACCGCGCGCGAGAGCGCCTCAACAGCTTCCGTGGGCCGCTGAGTTTCCAGGTAGCACACGCCAAGCCGGCTCCAGGCGCGGGCGTTGGCGGCATCTTCCACCACGAGGCCTTCAAGCAAGTTGATGGCCTCGGGAAAATCCGCCTGGCCCAGAGCTTCAAGGGCGCGTGCCATCCGGTCGTCTGATTCCAGGTTTGTCACTTGCGTTGCAATCCTTTGCGCTTACTTTCGAAAAATGTCCCGAAACTGCTGCAAGCTGAGCGGCGGCGTTTGGGCCGTGCGCAGATTCTCGGCAACGTGCGCACGGCGGCTCATTCCCACGAGCGCCGCCGCAATGCCGGGCGTGGAGCGCACGAATTGAATGGCTCTTTGGGAATCGGTTTCAAGCCCCGGAAACCAGGTGTGAGTTTCGGCGGGCAATCCCTCTGTTAATCGCTGCTGAAGCAGGCTGGCGCTGGCGAATACCAGTATGTCCTGCTCGCGTGCCACCTGCAACACCGGCACGGCCTTGCCGTTGACCCGCTGCGTCGGGACGGAGACCGCTTCCGGCATCGCCAGATTGTAGGGAAGCTGGATGGCCTGAAAGTGGTGGGCCTCCCCGCCCACCTCCTGCGCCAGTCGCAACAAATCGGGGAGCGAAAGCGCCTCCGGCGAGTCGGGCTTTACACGATAACCATTCCACGTTGCCGTTCCGTACCGGCGAATCTTGACTTCCGATGCGGCTTTTTCCAGCGCCGCGAATGCCGCGCGCATCCGCCGCTCGAATTCCTGCCGGGCCACGTGCGACAACTGGGTTTCCGGGTTATGCAGATAATACAGGTCGAGCGTTTCAACGCCAAGATTCCGCCGGCTTACTTCAATCTGGTTCTCAAGATATTTTGGCGTCATCACGTGACAACCGGCCACCACTTCCTCCGGGCGAAACAGGCCGGCATCAATCAGTGTGCGTTGGAAATACTCAGAGGCATCGGCAGGCTCGGCACCGTCGAAATTCAGGAAGCTGCCCTTGGTGGCGATCAATATCTCATTGCGCTGCACCTTGCCTGCAGAAATCGCCTCCCCCAGAGCCTCGCCGATGGCGCGTTCGCTGCGCTGATGGCGATAATTCACCGCCGTATCGATCACGTTGATCCCACTCTCAAGGGCATCTGCCACAGCCTCGCGATAAAGCGAGTCAAAGGCCGCGGTGGGATCGCCCAGATAAGTGCCGATGCCGATGGAGGAAAGCCAAAGGCCCTGGAACTCGCGGAAATGGCCGGGCAGTTTCGCCTGGAACCGGCGGCGGTAGCGGTCCGTCCCTTCAGGGGTGGCATAACCAGGTGTCAGCATGGTTGGGGAATCCTAGGGGCTTCGACTGACATTAGCACGAATCTCCAAATTCGAAACTCGAAATTCGCAGCCACCCCACGAACTTCGATTTTCGAATTTCGCCTCTACCTGCACTCAGTCCATTTGCGCACGAACGATGAACAGCGGCACATTGCTTTCGTGCCGGACCTTGGTGATGGTGGCGCCGTGGATCAGGTCCGCGATCAAACGGTGCCCATGCGTGGTCATGGCGATCAGGTCGCAGTGCTCGCCCTTCGCGGTTTTCAGGATGGCCCTGGCCGGCTCACCGCTTTCGTGGCGAGTCGTGACCTTGAACTTTTCACTCTTCAGGTCGGCGCTGATCTTTTTCAGATACTCGCGGTCCTCCTTGATTTCCCGCGAGTCGGAGAGATTCAGATTCTCCTGCCACTGCGCCGCCCACCCGGTGGAAACATGGAGCAGAAGAATTTCTGCGCCGGTCAAGTGCGCCAGATCCTTCACCTGAGGCAGAAGGAATCCATCCGCCTTGCTGTGATCAAGAGCGACAAGGATTTTCGTGAACATAAGAGTTCTCAGCTCTCCATTCTTGCTGTCTCTTAATGCATCCAATCTCGAACCGATATCACCAGGAGGTAGGCGTTCAGGGCCGCGATCACCGCGGCGGTGAACCATGCCAGAATCTTCAGCCAGCGCGGATTGACAAATTCCCCCATCTTGCGCCGGTCGCCGGTGAATTGCACTAGCGGCACAACGGCAAAGGAAAGTTGCAGGCTCAAAATCACCTGGCTGAGGATCAGCAATTTCGCCGTTCCCTCCTGGCCGAAGAAAATGACGGTAAGTACGGCGGGAATGATGGCCATCAGGCGGGTAATCAGCCGGCGGAGCCACGGCACCAGGCGGAGGTTTAGGAATCCTTCCATCACAATCTGCCCGGCCAGGGTTCCCGTAAGAGTGGAATTCTGCCCCGAGCAGAGCAGGGCAACCGCAAACAGAATGCTGGCCATGCTGGTTCCCAATAGAGGTGTGAGCGTGTGAAAAGCGTCCTGAATTTCCGCCACCTGCGTGAGGCCGGCGCGGAAAAACGTTCCAGCCGCCATGATCAGAATTGCGGCATTAATCAGAAAGGCAAAGTTCAATGCCAGGAAAGAATCCAGAAAGTTAAATCGCATGGCAGTCCGCACGCCTTCCGGAGTGCGGTCGATGGCGCGCGTCTGGACCAGCGAGGAATGCAGATAAAGGTTGTGGGGCATCAC
>JASHTY010000487.1 GCA_030040315.1 Terriglobia bacterium
CTCGGCAAATCCATCAGCTCACTTTCCGTAAAGATTCCTGAACGCGCCAATCTGCTTGATATCGGCGTCTTCGGTGCAGCTCTGCTGGATGTTTACGATTGGGGTGAGGATGAGGGGCAGAAAACGGGAACTCCGGCGTTTGTCTACGTCAATTCCCGGGTGTTTGCGCTGAACAATCGGCTGCTGCAAACGCTCGGCGACCTGTCGGAAGCTTACGTAATCCTTTTCAAGGCTGTGGCCATTGTTCTGGTGATCATTGAAGGTGTGGCGCTGCTGATTTGCACGCGGGTAACCCGTGCGATGACGAAGACCGTCGATACTCTCTATGAGGCGACCGAGCGCGTGAAGGCCGGCGACCTTACGTTCCGCACGCATTTCCCCTCCACCGACCAATTGACGGCCCTGGGCGGCGCTTTTGACAGCATGACCGCCTCCGTCGAGCGCCTGATGCTGGAATCGCAGGAGCGTCTGCGCCTGCAAAGCGAATTGGACATCGCCCGCGAGGTTCAACGCCAGCTCTTCCCGCAGTCCGCGCCGCGCGTGCCGGGGCTGGACCTGTACGGAATCTGCAAGGCGGCAAGCTCGGTCAGCGGTGACTACTACGACTTCCTGAAGCTCGACGAAAATCGCGTAGGAGTGGTGCTTGGCGACGTGAGCGGCCACGGAATTTCCGCCGCACTGCTCATGGCGGCGATTCAGTCCGCGTTGCGCGCGCAGTTTTACGATGGTTTTGCCGTGAATGGCAACGCCCAAATCTCCACCGCGCGCGTGGTTGACCGCCTGAACCGGCAGATTTACGCGAATACTCCGCTGGAAAAATACGTGACGTTCTTTTTCGCGGTCTACGACGCCCGCACGCACACGCTTTCCTACACCAACGCCGGTCACCTGGCGCCCATGCTTTTCCGCGGCGGCAAAGTCGAGCGTCTGAAGACCGGGGGAACCGTGGTGGGGCTCTTTCCCTCAGTGCCTTACGACGTGGGTGAGGTCAAGCTCGAGCCCCAGGACTTCCTTCTCGCCTTCACGGACGGCATCACCGAGCCCGAAAACACATTCGGTGAGCAATTCGGGGAAGCGCGCCTGTTGGAAGTCACGCGAAGGATGATCAACGCCACGCCCGAAGCCCTGGCAACCGAAGTTTATCGCAGCGTGGACGAATGGACCGGCAGCCCCGAGCTTCAGGATGACATGACCCTGGTCCTGGGCCGGGCGTGGTAGGTGCTGCCATGACTTCTTCAGAGCGCGCAATCGTATGCAAGCTTTTGGACGAGTACTCCTAGGCAAAATGATATATGTGCGCCGTAAAGCAAGAGATTGGAAGATGGTGTCAGTAATATATTGCCATCGGCTGGCACAGAGATTCATTTCAATCTCTGCGTCTGACATTTCAAGGTGAAGGTCCTTTAGGGATCCCAGACTCCCAACCCCGGGAGTTTGCTCCAGCCCCGCGCGGAAGTGAGGTTTCGTGGCATTTGATAGTGCGCCGTTTACACACTTGTGGAAGTCTTGTAGACTTTTGGGTTTATTCCTGCACTTGGGAGCGGATGAGTGGGACTGCGCAATCGCGTTGCTATCGTAACCGGAGCATCGCGCGGAATCGGCAAAGAAATCGCACTGACGCTGGGGCGCGCGGGCCTGCGCGTGGCCATCGCGTTTCGCACCAACAAGCTGGGCGCACAAAAAGTAATCGCAGATCTGCGCGCGGTGGGGGCGGAAGGCCTGGCTTTGGCCACGGACGTCACCGATCCGGGACGCGTCAAGGAACTGGTGGACCATGTCGCAAAACAATTCGGCCGCCTGGACATTCTGGTGAACAACGTCGGCGACTTCGAGTGGAAGCCCGTTGTGGAATCCACTGTGGAAGCGTGGAGCTCCATCATCCGCTCGAATCTCTTCAGTGTCTTCTACACAACCAAATGCGTTATCCCGATCATGCGCCGGCAGCATTGGGGACGCATTATCAACCTGGGAGCAGTGGGAGCGGAGCGCGCATTCGGGCAGGCGAAGATCTCCGCATATTCCGCTGCCAAAGCCGCCATCGTGGCGTTCACCCGCTCCGTGGCGCTGGAAGAAGCGAGCAACGGAATTACCGCCAACGTGGTGAACCCGCCCATCATCGACGAAAAGGAGTTGTCGCTGGATGAGGCGCAGCGCCTTACCGACGTGCGCTTTCCCGTCGGCCGGCCCGCCACCGGCCGCGACGTGGGGGAAGCCGTAAGATTCTTCGCCTCTGAGGAGGCGGCATTCATCACCGGCCAGGTCTTGAACGTCAGTGGTGGATGGATGCTGTAAACACAAGTCAGGCGTTGGGATGGAAGGGCGGGGCTTTGGTCCCGCCGTTTACCGAAGCGGTGTTGCTTCAGGGCCTAAAGGCCCTTTTGGTCACAATCCTTGGAAGGGCGGGGCTGAAGCCCCCCCTTCCATTGAGACACGGTTAAGAACGCTTGACAAGAACTCGCAGGCGCGCGGCCATTCTGCCTCCTGATGTCAATGAAGATACTCACTTCCGCGGAAATGCAACGGATTGATCGCCTGACGACGGAGCGCTATGGCGTTCCCACGCTGACGCTGATGGAGAACGCCGGGCGCGGCGTGGTGGAGTTTCTTAACGCCCGCTTTGCGCCGCTGGACATGCAGCGCATCGTCATCCTCTGCGGCAAAGGCAACAACGGCGGCGACGGAATGATGGCGGCCCGGCTGCTGCGCGAGCAGGGATTGCGTCCGCGCGTTCTGCTCTTCACAGCGCCCACGGATTTTCGCGGCGATGCGGCCGCGGCTTATGCGCAACTTGTTCCCGCCGGCCCGCCGGACATCATCGCGGGGCCCGTCACCTGGCAGGCGCTTGCGCCTTCGCTTGAGAAAGCCACGCTCTTCGTTGATGCGCTGTTGGGCACCGGGCTCTCGAAGCCGATGGAAGGGTTCCTGCTGGGAGTCGTCCGCGACATCAACAGCAATTTCCCCGCCGCCAAAGTCGTGGCAGTGGATTTGCCCTCCGGCATGTCGGCGGATTCCGGCGATCTGATCGGCGAGCACATGCGCGCGGATTTCACCGTTACTTTTACCGCGCCCAAAATCGCCCACGTGTTTCCTCCCGCCTGTGAACAAGTGGGTGAGTGGGTAGTCAAGCAAATCGGGACACCTGCGGAAGCTCTGGACAATGATCCCGCTCTCGCGCTGAACCTTCCCGTTAAGAAAGACTTCGCCTGGCTGAAAAAGCCCCGGCCCGCAGCATCAAACAAAGGCAATTTCGGGCACGTGCTGATTCTGGCTGGCTCGGTGGGAAAGACGGGTGCGGCCGCACTCGCCGGCAAGGCGGCATTGCGTGCGGGCGCGGGCCTGGTGACGATCGCCACTGCCAAGAGCGCGCTGCCGGTCATCGCAAGTTTGGGCATGGAGTACATGACCGAGGCGCTGGCTGAAACCGAGGAAGGTTCAATATCCTTTCGCTCCATGGATGACCAGCGTTTGGATAAGCTGATGGCGAGAATAACCGTGCTCGCTGTGGGGCCGGGGATTGGCTCGCATCCGGAGACCGCCGACCTGGTGCGCGCAGCGGTGAATAAGTATCCCGTACCCGTTGTGCTCGACGCTGATGGGCTGAATGCCTTCGCCGGTCACATGGAATTCTTTCGCCATGACATCCGTCCCGCCGGCGCGACGGTGTTCACGCCTCATCCGGGCGAAATGGCGCGTTTGACGGGCAAGACAATCGCCGCGATTCAAAGCCAGCGCGTGGCCGTGGCGCGCGAGTTCGCGCATCACTTCGGGGTCACGCTGGTGTTGAAGGGATTTCGAACCTTGACTGCCTCGCCCGACGGCAGGGTGGACGCGAATCCCACCGGCAATCCCGGCATGGCCACAGGAGGGACGGGCGATGTCTTGACCGGTTTGACCGCAGGACTTCTGGCGCAATTTCACTCGCATCCCCCGAGCGAAGTTGCCGCGGCTGCGGTATACTTGCACGGTCTGGCGGGCGACCTTGCCGCCCGGGACTTGGGCCAGCCTTCTCTGTTGGCAGGGGATCTTCTTGAAAAGATCCCGCAAGCCTATAAACACTTGGATGACGGAGATTGACTCTTGCCGGCCGGCGAGGGAAGGGATTTGCGCCCGGTTGCCGCCTGCCAGCCGTTTATGAGCAACCTCCCGTCCGGCAGGGAAGTGAAGGACGTGAAAGCTGTAACTCTCGTCGAGCGGGTGACGCATTCACCCGAGGAAACCATAAAGTTCGGGCGAGAAGCCGCCGGGTACTTTCACCCGCCTTGCCTGGTCTTGCTGGAGGGCGATCTGGGCGCCGGCAAAACGACGCTCACCAAGGGAATCGTTGCGGGCCTGGGCGCGGCAAGCGAAGATGAGGTGACAAGTCCCACCTTCACGCTTGTGCATGAGTACGGCTCGGCAAATTCCGTCTTCCACGTCGATCTTTACCGGATCGAGGGCGAGCGTGATCTTGCAACTCTTGGGCTTGACGAATTATCAAATCAGACGTCGACGGTTCTTGTTGAATGGGGGGAGAAGCTTGGCGATAATGTCCCCCTGCCCTGCTTCAAAGTCCGAATGGAGCACCAGGAAAGTGACAACCGCAGAATCCTTATCGAGCGTCTGGAAGCGTAGCTTCCCGGCTTGCGCGTGTTCGCTCGTCGCGTTGCTGGCGGCCGCTTTCGCCATGGCGTGTGGCAGCATTCCCAAGACGTACTACTACGACTTACAGGTGCCCGCCATTCCCGTTCCCGCGGACCCCAAGACCAATTTCGTCGTGGGCGTGCAGCACTTCCGCGCCCCGGAAATTCTGCGCGACGATCGCATCGCCTACTACGTCTCGTCCACGCAAATGAACTTTTACCAGTATCAGCGCTGGGGCTCGACGCCCGCATCGATGCTGACGGAATTCACGGCGCGCTGGATCGATTCGAGCGGAGTGTTTTCCCAGGTGATGGTGCTGCCTTCGCGCGAGCACGTGGACTATACCCTGGGCGGGAACGTTACGAACTTTGAGGAAGTGGATTCTGAAGGCGGGGTCAGGGTCCGTCTGGCCATGGAGCTTTGGCTGATTCGAATGTCAGATCACGAGACGGTGTGGACGGGCAGACAGCAAATCGAAAACCCTCTATCCGGGCACGGCATTCAGGGTGTGGCTGATGCCCTGAACTCATCTTGCACCCAGGCTTTGCGCGAAATGGTCCCCGGCCTTATCGCGCAGGTCGAGCAGGATGCCAAGGCCGGCGCAGGGCAAAACCACTAGCGGAGATCATCGGATTATGGCAGAAACGGCTGGCCCCACCCCGTGGGGTTTGATTATTGGTTCGTCAAGCGGCTTCGGCGCGGCGGTCAGTTTGGAGCTGGCGCGCTCGGGCCTCGATATCGCAGGCGTGCACTTTGACCGCCGCTCGAACATGCCGCAGGTTGAAAAGGTCATCGCGGGCATTCGCGAAACAGGGCGCGACGTGGTCTTCTTCAATGTGAACGCTGCCGACGCCGCCAAACGCACCGAGACTTTGAACCAGGTGCAAGAGCACTGGAAAAAAGCGGGCGGTACGCACTTCGTGAAGGTCTTCCTGCACTCCGTCGCCTTCGGTTCGCTGAAGCCCTACCTTTCGCAAACTGCCGACGACGAGTTGACCCAGCAGCAGATGGACATGACGGTCGACGTGATGGGAAACAACCTGGTTTATTGGGTACAGGACCTCTTCCGCCGGGGTATGCTGGGTCG
>JASHTY010000488.1 GCA_030040315.1 Terriglobia bacterium
ATTTCGGTTGAGCCGCCGCCGGAGCCAGTGCACCACGCCCCCGCCGTTACCGCCACAAGCCTTGACAGCTTCTCATTGGACGATGCCACTGCAGGTCAGGTGCACTTCGCTTCAAGGCCGGTGGACGCTCCTGCCGCGGAAGCTGCTGCGGAAGCGGTGGAGGAACTTCCCGCCGCGGAAGCAATTGCCCCTGAGCCCGCAGCAGAAGAGGTGGCGTCAGAAATTCCTCAAGAAGTGGCGCCGGAAGATGTGCCTGCTGAGACCCCGGTCGAAGCTCCCCCTCCCCTGCCCTTTGACTGGAACCTGGTGTATACCGTCGTCCACAAGGTCGTGGCAAAGATGTCGCCCCCGGCGTTGCCCATGGAAGCCGTCGAGGAGATGGCCCGGCGGCTTGCCGAGGAGATCGCCACCGAAATCACCACTGAAGCCACCCAGGCCCAGGCATAGTCGCATTTTCATCCCGATAAGCTGATAATCCACTCTATGACCCGCCTTTCATTCCTTCGCCCGATTGACCAGTTTGATGGCTCACGCCGCTTGCTACAGGAACTTCAGGCCTGCCTCCAGTCCGACTACTACAATCACTTACGAATTTCCGTCGCCTTCGCCAAGAGCGGCCCACTGCTTCGTTTATTGCCTTTTCTCAAGCTTTGGAAATCTCAAGGTAAGACAGTCGAGGCAATTATCGGGATCGACCTCCTCGGTACCAGCAGGCAGGCATTAGAATTTGCCATGCAGAACTTCGATCGTGTTTACATTCTCCATACCGAAACCCATGCCACCTTTCACCCCAAGTTTTATCTCTTTTCCAGCGAAAGCCGTGCGGTCTGCTATCAAGGTTCGCACAATCTGACGGTCGGCGGCACAGAGACCAATTTGGAGGGCGGCGTAAGGATCGAGCTTGACCGGCCAGACGACGAAGCCGTTTTTCAAGAGGCACTCGCTTGCTGGACTTCGCTGCTTCCCAATGTTTGCACGATGACCCAGGAACTTGACGAGCCACTTATTGACGCGCTCTTTCGCGATGGCATCATTTTTGACGAGAATGTAGCAAAGCCCAAACAGGCGAGAGAAGACGTCACCTCGCCCGATGGATCATCTGCCCCGGCCACTCCGCCGAGGCATACCCAAGGCAGATTCCCGAGAACATATCCGAAGCCGCCAAGTCCGATCCCAAGGGAAGTATTTTCCACGGCCGTACAGCTGGCCGCCACAAGCCAGACGCAGCCTGTCACGCAACAGACCCTCGCGACGCCCCCCGCAACAATACCTAGCGAGGCGCTCGTGATCGAGATCGCGCCGCACCATAACGGCGAAGTTTTTCTGAGCAAGATAGCCGTCAATCAAAATCCCGGCTTCTTTGGCTTCCCGTTCACGGGTGCGACGAAGCCCAAATTAGCCAGCAATCCTTCATATCCGCAGCGCGTACCTGATCCAGTGGTCAATATCACTGTCTATGATCCTGCCGGAAATGTTGCGGTCACAAGAACTGACTTTCGCCTGAACACGGTCTATTACTCAACTAAATCCGAGATACGCATTACTTTCTCGCCCGATCTGGTCGCCGCAATCGACCCCTACGCGATCATGGTCATGCGCCGAACCGAGGAGGCCCACGATCACGACATAGACGTTTTCAACCCCGGTAACCCGCCGAGCGCGCGTTACCAGCAGTATCTTGATGCCTGTAATCAGACGCTCCCCTCTGGCGGCAAGGCTCAACCCCGGAGAATGGGATGGCTCTAGACCTTGCGGAACCTGATGATCTCGTTTACGGTGATACTGTTTTTCGCGTGAAGCCGATTTTCCGTCGTTACTGTGATGGGGATCACGTCAATCAGTTCCCACCCGATAGCTGCGCCTATCTCTTGCAGGGCGCGGCCACTCGCTATTTTGACTTCCTTGCCCCCGGCAGTCGTGCGATTATCCCCAATCACAAAGAACGCCGCGCCGCCCGAGCGCAAGAGCGGATTAAGGTTCTGCATCACAATACTCATGTCCTGAAAGTACAGATAGAGAAGAGCAGCGGTATTATCCCGCCGGAAACCCACGTCAGCTCCCTTATTTCTCTCCCGCACTTCCTCGACAATGTCGCGAGCCACTGACGACTGGATAGCCGCAAAATCTCCGATGTCTATCCGCTCATCGACACCGCTCTTTTTCTTTTTTGTGATTTCGCGGCTACCTATAAGCGAGGATTCTAGCGCGCTACGCTCTCTCGAATTCATTCCGAAAAGAAGGAGAATGCTCAAACGGTCGGTATCAATGTAGGGCAGCGCCGTTGCATACGGAGGGCTAGTGACAATAGAGTCGACACTCCCCTTTTCTATCCCGTTTTCTGCAAACATCGAGGCATTGCGGCAGTCTCCTAGCATAGCGGTCGCCGGGTAAAAGGGTAGAGGGGCGTATTTCGAACGTTCCGAGAAGTGTTGCAGGCGAATCCGTTGTTCATGGAGTCGCTCTTTGACCAGTTCATAAACCGGCGCATCGGAGAGAGGTTCTGCACGACGGCGAATGCGAAGGTCTCTAGGGTCTTGCTGCGACACGTCACGGACGATGCTGCTTGTGATTACCTCGAGAAATTCTCGGATGCGCGGCTCTGACACCTGCTCTATCGTATGGAGAAGCCATCCGAGTTTCGCCAGCACAGGCCCAGGGAACCACGAGAGCAGTTCCTCTTTTACATCTTCGGAAAAAACCGAATGCCATTCGCTGGACGCTTCCATACCCTCAAGCCTGTCCTCGAACCGGGATAGAAAGCGGTCTCGAAGATAGGGATCGACATTGAGGATTTGCGTTTTCACGCTAGCCACCTTGACCGCTAATACATTGAGATCGACTCCGAACCCTTGGAAGCCATTGAGGTAACTTTCAAGCAGCACGGTCCCACTACCGCAGAAAGGATCAAGTACCCGCGCCCCCGGACGAAGCCCCGCCAGACTAAAAAGACTTTTCGCCAGTTGCGGGTAAAACTTTCCCTTGTACGCATGAATGCCGTGGGTCGCGTATTTCGGGTCTTTGCGCTGAGAGCGCACCGTCGAGGCGTCACCGTTTTCAAGAATAGCTTGCCAAGTTGCTTCGCGGCTAACGTCCGGGGCCGCAAAGCCGTGTGTGAAGGTAAGCTTTCGTACTTTATCGAGGCAAAGGGCATCTGTGGAAATGCGCAGGCCTCCTTCTTTGTCCTTCCTTGGAGTTACCCCAAGCAGTGCGTTAATCTCTCGCTCCCGAAGTTCTTCTTCATACGGCCAGAGTTTGTATGGGGGCTTGAGCAACGTGAGCGCTACTTTGGAGGACGGTTTTCGCAAAACCAGCAAATTCTCGCTTTTCAGCCGTCGTGCCGCCGAAATGAATGATCGTCTAGTCCTATGTACGGCGCGGTCCAGAATCCCGATCACTTCAAAGCCCTCCCGTCGTGCCGCTTCGCCGATATGGAGGGCCGTATTGTACGTCTTGCCGCCAAATATCCCGTCGCCAAGCACCAAAACGACATACCGCCCTGGGCGAAGCACCTGCCTCATCCGCTCTAAGCAGAGAGACATTTCCTTGAGGTAGAAGTCAAACCCGTTCGCTTCCTTCTGGTGGCGAAGGTGAGAGCCTATCTCTTTATTTCCGAGGTCACGCGGATCGTACCCCAACCAGAAAAGCCTGAAACGATGATACAGATGATAGTCCGTTGTGTTCGGGTACGGCGGAGAAGTGACAATTAGATCAACCGAATTCGCGGTAAGGGTCTCCGCACCTGCGTTTTCGACAACGACTTGGGCGTGACACAGGTCGAGCGTTTTGAAGGTCGCTTCCCGAAACTGGAGGAGCGGTCCCAGTTTCCGCACTTTCTTGAGTGCCATCGAAAGGTTCGTGGCGAACCACCGCGTTACCTCTCCGCGCTGTACATCTCTGGGTTTCCGTGCGTAGCGCGTTTCACCGTCCTGATATGAGGCCTTGAGAATGGATTTTGAAAAGGACGCCTTCGCCAATTTTCTTGCCTTCTCCCGATCCAAACGCTCGATCCGCCAGCGCAGGTAGGCAAGTTCCGTGATTGCGTTCTTGTGAAACCACTCGTTGATATTTGGAATGTCCGGAATGAGCCCCTCGTCGTCGCTGCGCCGACAACCGAGTTCACATTCAAGGCGTTCCTCGCTTGCTGAAAGCAATACCAGTTGCTCCGCCATGTCGCACAACAGGTCATCATCTTCTTTCGTCAGGGTAAGCGTCTTTGCTTCGCCGATAACCATTCCCAACGGGTTAATATCTGTGCTGAGCGCGCGGCGACCCATTAGAACAGCCTCAAGCGCCGCTGTACCACACCCACCGAAGCTATCCCAAACCAATTCCCCGCGAAGGGAGAGCCGAGCGATCAAATGGTGAGGTATCTGAGGGATGAATTTTCCAGGGTAGGGATGAAGATCGTGCGAGAGATAGCTTGTCTCGTCATCAGTGAACGACCAATCTATTTCTTGCAGACCCGCGAGCACAGCTTCTGAGTTCTCTAGCGCCGACAATTCGGTAAGTTCGCAACCACCGTCCCCTTCGTGCACACCCACGAGGCCAGCTAGGTCGAGCTGAGTTGTGTACCATTCTGAGTCAATGGCTTCTGGCCGTGCGTTTGACATTTCTTCACCCGTCGAACTCTCAATTCTGGGATTCTAGCATAATTCCCAGATATGACCAAGAATCTGAATTGGACCCCGATAACTATCGGCATAATCTGCCGAGCGGTTGATGTCACAGGTTCTTGCATCCTAGAACTGTGTCCACAATCAGGGCATGAACTACAGCATATCCACGGAAGACCAAATCGCTGACCACGCCCAACGAGGCGATAACAAACCTCCACACCTCTCTTCCTTGTCTCGAAATGCTGGAGGAGAACTAAGTATACAGCGCCCAAGTTTGACTCACTCCCTAGCTGCCGGTATATTTGATCTATAGCCACTTCTGCCGTGCTGATTCAGGAGAAGGTTCTTTTGGAAACCGAAATCCGCAAGGTATATTCGCCCGAAAATATTGAACCTCGCTGGGCCCGCTTCTGGGTCGAGAAGAGCCTCTATCGGCCGGCGGACGATGATGCGCGGCCGCCCTTCTGCCTGACCATTCCTCCTCCCAATATCACCGGCTCGCTCCACATGGGGCACATGCTTGAACACACGGAGATCGACGTTCTGATGCGCTGGCACCGCATGCGCGGCGAAAAAGTGCTTTGGCTGCCCGGCACGGATCACGCCTCCATCGCCACTCAGATGATCGTGGAACGGGAACTGGGCCGCGAAGCTCTTCCCAACGCCGAAGGGCCACAGGCGCAGAGCACCTGGCAGCGCGAAGGCCAGCGCCTTCGCCTTGTAATGGGCCAGGAAAAATTCCTGGAACGCTGCTGGCAGTGGAAGGAAAAAA
>JASHTY010000489.1 GCA_030040315.1 Terriglobia bacterium
TTTTCGATGAAGTAGGAGCCGGCGAGTGGATCAACGGTCTGCGTGACGCCGCTCTCGTGGGCAAGCACCTGCTGCGTGCGCAGGGCAATGGTGACGGCTTCTTCCGTAGGCAGGGCCCAGGCTTCATCCAGCGAGTTGGTGTGCAGCGACTGCGTTCCGCCCAGCACGGCGGCGAGCGCCTGCAGCGTGGTGCGGACAACGTTGTTGTACGGCTGCTGCGCGGTGAGCGAGCAGCCCGCCGTCTGGGAATGAAACCGGCAGAGCCACGAGCGCGGGTTCGTGGCGCCGAATCGCTCCCGCATCACGCGGGCCCAGATCTTGCGCGCGGCGCGGTACTTCGCCACTTCCTCAAACAGGTCGCTGTGGGCGTTAAAGAAGAAGCTCAGCCGCGGGGCGAATTCATCCACCGGCATGCCGACGCGCCGCACCCACTCGACGTATTCGATTCCGTCCCGCAATGTAAAGGCGAGTTCCTGAACCGCCGTCGAGCCTGCCTCGCGAATGTGGTAGCCGCTGATGGAGATGGGGTTCCAGCGCGGCACTTCGCGAGCGCCGAAGGTGATAGTGTCCACCACAAGGCGCAGGGAAGGCTTAGGCGGAAAGATGTATTCTTTCTGCGCGATGTATTCTTTCAGGATGTCGTTTTGAGTGGTCCCGGAGATCTGCTTCCAGTCGGCGCCGTTTTTCTCCGCCACCACCAGGTACATCGCCCAGATAATTGCGGCGGGCGAGTTGATGGTCATGGACGTGGTCACCTGCTGAAGCGGCAGGCCCGCCAGAAGGGTTTCCATGTCAGCGAGCGATGAAACGGAGACGCCGCATCGGCCGACTTCACCATCCGCGAGGGGGTGGTCACTGTCGTACCCCATCAGCGTGGGCAGGTCGAAAGCGATGGAGAGGCCCGTCTGCCCTTGTGCAAGAAGATAACGCAGCCGCTGATTGCTGTCCTCCGGGCTGCCGAAGCCGGAGAACTGCCGCATCGTCCAAACTTTCCCGCGGTACATTGTGGGGTGGATTCCGCGTGTGTAGGGGAACTCGCCGGGTTCGCCAAGTTCCTGGGAATAATCGAATCCGGGCAAGTCGGCGGGAGTGTAGAGCCGGTTGATCGGGACGCCTGAAAGTGTTGTGAATTCCTTCTGACGCTCTCGCGATTTGGCCAGTGCCGGCTTGAGGAATTGGTCCTCCCAGCGCTGCTCGCCGGCGGAGGGCCGGCGGTGGCATGCATCGTTTAAAAGCTCGGTGCCTTTCTTTTTGCCATTAGCCACTATTATCCCGCCCGACTGTCATGGTAGAGCACGTGCAGTTCTAAAGCAACCCGGATGCCGGCGTGCCTAATTCGAATTTCCCGGCGGGGGATTTGATGCCGCCCCCGGAATATTTGGCGTGTGTGTCACGGTACCGGTGATTGCGTCGCTAAGCTCCACGTTGTAATCGGCGAGGAGTGTTCCGACCGACTGCTGATACGCTGTCAAAGCCTTAGCGTAGGTCGTGCGCGCCGTCACTTCGTTACCCTCGGCGGTTGCCAGGTCGCGCTGCATCTGAATCACCAGAAAGACGGTGGATTCTCCCAGACTAAATTTCTTCTGCTCGGCTTCGAGTGTCTGCCGCGCATATTCGGTGGCTTTCACGGCGGCGTCAATTTGTGCCCTGGCCTGGATGGCGCCAATCACGGCGGTGCGCACGTTTTGGGCAATGGTGTTCTTGGTTTGCTGCATTTGCGTCTCATACTGGCGGCGCTCAAGAAGGGCGCGCGCCATATCTGCCTGCGCCTGCCGGTTGCGAATGGGGATGGAGAGGTTGACGCCCAGCGAATAATTCCTGTACCGCCCCTGTAAAGTTTGGGATAACGCTTGTGACACGCCGTCGGGAGCGATGCTTGGCGCGGGGATCGTCCCCACGGCGGTTTCACAGTAAGTCGCGAATGCCGGTTCACCAGCGGGGCAGACCCCCTGGTGCCCAGAGAGGCCCGTGGCCGCGTAGGTTCCAAAAACGTTCAAGTTGGGCAGCAGAGAGTTTCGCCGTGCCGCCAGGTTGTAGTCCTCATCGCGCATGTTTAGTTCTGTCTGTTCAATTTCCGGGCGGTTGGCATATGCCAGTTTCAGCGCTTCGTCGAGCGAGGGGACGTCATTAGGTTTGGGCTCCGGGAGTTTGTCCACGGCTTCGATTTGGGCGCTGTTCAGATCGCCCTCGACTTTCTTGGCGATGGCGGTTTTAATCAGTTCACCCTGCTGCTGCAGATTGGTCTGAGCAACGATCAAAGCCTGCTCGTCGCTGGCCTCTTCAGATTGCGCTTGCACCACGGAAATGGGGGCCATGGTCCCGATCTGGACTTGCTTCTTGTTGTCCTCGAGGAGTTTTTGGGAATATGTCAGCGCCTGTTCCTTTACCCGCACGTTTTCCTTGTCAGCCAGAAAGTCCCAGTATTCATTCAGCACAGTACCCATGGTTGTCATGACCTGCTGGCGGAAAACCGAGTCGGCTGCTTTCATATCATTGCGGGCGATGCGAATGAACAGAGAATTCGCTCGGCGGCCGTACCCATTCAGCAGGGGCTGGGTGAATCCCACCGCCAGTTCAGTAAACACCTCGGGGTTGAAAGCATCGGTAAGCGCGTTGTTTTTGTATCGTTGGCCACCCAGCACGACTTCATAGCTAGTGCCGGACTGGAACTCCTGCACCACTCCCGTGAAGTAACTCGCGCCCTGGTTGAACTCGTACGGGACGCCGGTCACCACCGTCGTTCCCAAAGGGCTGAGGTTCTGGTTCCAACCCATGGAGAAAAAGGCTGTAGGATCAAAGCTGCCGCCGCCCAATTGAATAGCGCTGGCACCGCCGGATACTCCGCCGGTGGAGGTACTGACGCCCGAAGTGCTGGCGCTCACGCCGGCTCCCACCGCGCCGGTATAGAGTGCCGAGGAGGTAAATCCGCCGGTAACGCCGCGAGGCGCACCTCCTCCCTGCGTGTGGAGAAGGTCCGTGTGAGCGTAGGCGATGTTGTAGCGCGCCACGGCAATATCGAGATTGTTCTCCAGCGCCAATTCCACGATGTCCACGATCGAGAGGTGCAGCTTGCCGCCGCTCAGCAGCGATTGCAGCCGTTCCGAATTCGTCATCTTGCTCTCAGGCATGGAGGGCTGAAAGTACGGCGACCAGATGTCCGGGAACCATCGCCGGTTGGCATAATCGGTGTGAAATCCACCGGCGGGCAGCTCGGTAGGAGGGGTAGGGGCTTGCTGCGCGTGCAGGCAGGGCCCGGCGAGGAGAATGCCGGCGATAACCATCAAAGCGGTCAGACGCAGACGGTAAGGCATCATGGAATGTCCTTCTCCCTTCAGGGGTTCATCTTCGTTGTTCGTCTCTTCTTGCGGTTATTACGCAATGATTGGATGCAAAGTTTCAGCGATTGTCGTCCGTCGATGTAGTTGACCCGGACTGAAGATACCTGCGAGGCGGCAGGTTGATTTCGGTCAAATTCCGGCGGATCGGAAGATGGAGCCTTCGAATCGCTCACGTTTCCGGCGTTCGTGCGGCTGCCGGGGAGCCCCGGAGCCCGAAGACTGGAAAATGCGCTATCTTGATGACCGCGTGGTCAACAGTGGCAGCCGAAATCTTATCATCCGCGCGCGATCGAGACAACTTTGGACGATGGCGCGCGCATTTTGGTTGTACCGTGATGGTTGTGGCTTGGGTTATCTTGATAAAATAAACCCATAATGCGCAACGTTCGACTGATCATCGCCTACGATGGAACGGACTTTCACGGCTGGCAGCGCCAGCCGGACGAACCCACCGTTCAGGGTTGCCTGGAAGAGGCCCTTGCTGGATTGACGGGCGATGCAATTTCCGTCTGTGGCTCCGGGCGAACCGACGCGGGAGTTCATGCCCAGCATCAAGTTGCGAATTTCCACACGGCATCCACTATTCCGTGTGCAAATATTGTCAAAGCGCTGAACGACTTACTGCCGCCCACAGTCCAGGTCAAACAAGCTGAAGACGTGGCAGCGAATTTTCATGCACGCTACCACGTTCGGCGCAAAACCTATCGATACCGGATTGTGACTGCACCCATCTGTTCGCCGCTTGTGTGGAGGTACGTTTGCCACCACCCCTACCCCCTGGACCGGGAACGGATATCCGCGGCGGCGCGGCTATTGGAGGGCGAGCATGATTTCACCTCATTCGCGGCGGTGGGGGAAAATGAAGAGGGTGAAGGTGAATCCGGCGTACGTCGAATTTTCCACTCGCGTATTCTGTGGCGACCCAGGTCTTCGATGCTGATCTACGAAGTAATGGGCAACGGATTCCTTCGATACATGGTGCGAAATATTGTGGGAACGCTGCTGGAGGTCGGCGGCGGCAAACGCATGTCTGAGGATATACGGGATATCCTCTCCGCCCGCGACCGATCCCGCGCCGGCCCGACCGCGCCTGCTCAGGGGTTGTGCCTTGCGAATGTGGAATACGCGGCCGCAGTTGCCGACACCCGCGGAAAGGCTGGCTGAGAATGCGAAAGCAGTATTACTTTGGGGATGGCCCAAACGGTCTTCGCGCTTGGGACGTGCACAGACTGATTGAACTTGCTGAAGAATTGCCGGTTCTTCATATAGCGCTTTCCACGATCCGGGAACTCGATGAGCCTTGCTGGTATGGGCATGGAACAATTCCCACCTGCCGAAGTGTCGCTGAACACGCCAAATTGATTGACGAAGCGGATCTGAGCTTTCCGCTGATCTTGTCTTCGGATAGCCGCGTCATGGACGGCATGCACAGAGTCGTCAAAGCTCTCATGCATAATGTTAACCAGCTTCCAGCCAAAAAGTTTGCTCGTGATCCAGATCCTGATTACGTTGGCGTTGATCCCGAGGACCTTCCGTATTAAGCCAGTATGGGTCAGGTGGCTCTTGACCAGATTTCGAGATTTTTTCATGTTGAATCGAGTAAAATCGGTCCTTGGTTCAGGCATATAGCCGCCTTGACCTGGTCTGGATATCCAAACTCATGAATATGTGACGCGAGGCTAAGTGGCCACCATAACCTTAAAGGTCAAAGAGAAGAAACCTGGGCAGCGAGCCTGTGATGAGAAAGATGCCAAGGGCGATCTCTGCTGCGGGCACCTGAAGCGTTGGTACTATTATCACCCCCTGCGGCTGGCCTTAAGCGATGAAGAGGAAGCCGCGCTTAAGGAATTCGGCAAAAACGCCGAGGTCTATCGGTGCGAGCGTTGCCACACAATCTATCGGCCCGTCACGCAGGACCTTTCGACGGCAGGGCGAAGATTTCAACTTCATCCCGTCACACTTTGGGGCGATTTCTTCGGCAAGAAATCCAAATCCTCGGATTAGCCGGTCAATCGAATTGCGTGATCCGGCGAATCGGCTGATCCTGTGACCTAAGTGCGGGAAATGTCTTTCAGTTCTCGTTGGCTTTCCAACCCCCGGCCACCCCCATGAGTTCAGCCAGCGACCTCATCTACGATTGGAACCGGGCGGATGGTGCCGAATGGACCTCGTTGGCCGTGCCTCGTCTTGACGATGAGACGCTGCGGGACGGTCTGCAGTCGCCCTCGGTGTTCGATCCCCCTATCGAAAAGAAGCTGCGGATTCTTCACTTGATGGAGGCACTAGGAATCGATGCGGCGGACTTGGGCCTGCCCGCCGCCACGCCGCGCGCCAAGGCGGACGTCTTACGTCTCGTGCAGGAGATCGCCGAAGCGAAATTGCGCATCCGTCCCAATTGCGCCGCGCGCACCACGGAATCGGACCTTCAACCTATTGCCGACATCTCGCAGGCCACGGGCGTGGAGATTGAATCCGCCGTGTTCCTTGGCTCAAGCCCCATTCGCCAGTATGCGGAGGATTGGTCGTTGGATTTCCTGCTGCGCACCACCGAGCGCGCCGTGAAGTATTCGCTCAGCGTCGGCGTGCCGCCCATGTACGTTACGGAGGACACTACGCGCGCCCGCCCCGGGACAATGAAGCGGCTTTACACTACGGCCATCGAGTGCGGGGCCCGCGCCATCGTGGTGTGCGACACGGTGGGGCACGCGACGCCCCAGGGTGCGCAAGCTCTGATTCGCTTCGTGCGCGAGGAGGTGATCAAACCCACAGGTGAAAAAGTGCGGCTCGACTGGCATGGGCATTCCGACCGCGGCCTGGCTGTAGCCAATACGCTTGCAGCGTTGGGGGCGGGAGCGGATCAGGCTCATGGAGTAGCGCTGGGACTTGGCGAGCGCGCCGGCAACACTGCCATGGACCAGTTGCTGCTCAATCTGCGCCTGATGGGCGCCATTGATCGCGACCTGACCCGGTTGAAGGAATATTGCGAGGCAGTTGCCGACGCGCTGGGGATGCAGATTCCGCCCAATTATCCCGCCGTGGGCGCGGACGCCTTCCGCACTGCCACAGGAGTCCACGCCGCGGCCGTCGTTAAGGCTTTCCGCAAGCACGACAAAGAGCTGGCCAACCAGGTCTATTCCGGAGTGCCGTCGCATTGGTTTGGCCTGGAGCAGAAAATTGAGGTCGGGCCATTGAGCGGCAAGGCCAACGTGATTCACTGGCTGGAAAAGCATGGGATGGCGGGAAGCCTGGAGTTGGTCGAGAAGATCCTCGCCCACGCCAAAAGCCAGGACCGCCTGCTGAGCGACGTGGAAATTCTGGAGATCTGCGGTCAGCCCGCCCACCCCAACCCGTCTTGAAAGAACCCACAGACAATCGAGGCCAATAGTTTGAGCCAGCGCGCCAAAGCGGAACTGCTTCTTGTCATCACCACATTCATCTGGGGCTCGACCTTCGTCATTGTCAAGGGCGCGCTGGCCGATGCCTCGCCATTTCCTTTTATCGCCGTGCGCTTTATTCTGGCCGGAGTGCTAATGCTGGCAGTCATGGCGCGCTGGCGGCTGCCGCGCGCGGTGGTTTTGCCCAGTGTGGCGCTCGGGATTCTGCTTTTTGCAGGATATGCATTTCAAACCTGGGGGCTGA
>JASHTY010000490.1 GCA_030040315.1 Terriglobia bacterium
TGAAGACTTGCGGCACGGCAATCCGCACAACCGGCCGCGCACTTACTGCGAAGCGTCTCATCATGTCCGCCGAAACATTAGAATACGCCAATGAAATTTTCAGCAAATATTGCTTTTTGCCGCACCACAGCTTGATAATTATTACAGTTGTCTAACAGAAATCATAATCGTGAGTTGATCCCCGCGTTCTCGTGGAAAAATCAGATGGCCACGACTTTTCGGCGGGCTCCGCGGTGTTGAACTAGAGGGCGCGGAAAATCGAGAGCGCGGCATGAGCGCGGCTGGTATTCAAATTCCTGTCAATCTTAGAAGTTTCCAATCGGAGCCGGCTATCGGGCCATCCAGGCATATTCGCCGCACTTCGATGCCAATGATTCTTCTTCTCTATGTCCCGGCGGCTTTGGCCCAGGCGCCACTTGCTCCTTCGACGATTTCCTTCGGCAACCAGGTTCTACATCAGCCAGGTTCAACAATGACTGCGACGCTGAAGAATACCGCGGCAGGAACCCTGGGGATCAGCAATATCGCCGTCACGGGCAGCGCCGCGGCGGACTTTGCCGTAAGCAGCGATTGTCCCCTCAATCCGGACACGCTTGCTCCCGGTGAGGGTTGCAAATTGTCCGTGACTTTCACTCCCTCCGCCCCAGGGCTGCGCGCCGCAACGCTCAAGGTCAGCGAGAGCGAGCAGAGCCATGCTGCCGCAATCGCTCTGACGGGAACGGGGGTGACCCCCGCCGATTCCTCCGCCAACTTTGCTGATTCCGCAGGTGCAATCGTTCCAGGAAAAACTAAAGCGCCTGTGACCGATGTCGATAACGAAGGGCTGGATCCTCGCGCCCCGCCAGCGAACAAGGAAGCCGCGCGCGGCCGGCCGCAAACTGCAATCGGAGGTCCGGGCAACGGCCTCGTACCACTAATTGTGACTCCGCCGCAGACCACCGATTTGGGCAATGGCTTGACCGGGATTCTTCTCACACCCGCCAATCCCACCATTGTGGCGGGAACCACGGAGCAATTCACCGCCACTGGATATTACGCCGACGGCACAACACAGAACCTGACCATGTCGGTGGTATGGACTTCCTCGGCGCCCGGCGTGGCGAGTATCAGCAACAGCGGTCTGGCCACCAGCAACTCGGGTGGCAGTGCGACCATCACCGCCACACTTGCAACGGCTGTTCCACTCGCCTCAATAGGAGAAGGAACCTCCGGCTTGCCGATTGTCAGTGCATCCAGCGCCGCATTGAGTTCCTCGACGAGTTTGACGGTTACTGGAATCGTCAGCCTCAGTGCCAATTCTCTTTCCTTCGCAGGCCAGAACGTGGGAACCCTCAGTGCCGCCCGGGGCGTGACTTTGATCAACAGGACGGGCACTGCGTTATCCTTCAGCACCATTCAGCTTGCCGGCGCGAACTCCGGCGACTTCGGAATTTCCGGAAACTCCTGCACCAGCCCGCTGGCCCCCATGAGCAGTTGCAGCGTGAACGTAACATTTGATCCCGCCGCACCGCTGGGCCGGTCCGCTTTTTTGATTTTTACCGACAGCGGCGGCAATTTGCCGGGCGCCCAGCAAACCGTGGCGCTCTCAGGAATGGGAATCGGCCCCCTGGCGGGCGTGTCGCCGGTGGGTGGAATTAATTTCAACACGCAAAACGTGTTCACAAACGATGGACCCACAGCGGTCACCCTGAGCAATCTCGGCAACGCGCCGCTGGCCATCGCCAACTTCGCGATCACGGGCGCCAATTCGGGTGATTTCAACATTTCCAGCACCACGTGTTTAAGTTCGCTGGCCGCGTCGGCCAGTTGCAATTTCTACGTCAGCTTCACGCCCACCGCGCCTTTCGGCCGGGCGGCATCCCTGGTGGTAACGGACAATAGCGGAAACATCAGCAACAGCCAACAATCCGTTGCACTCTCGGGTGTTGGGCTCGGCCCGCTCGCCGCTGTTTCCCCTGCTCCCCCCACCGCCCTTGATTTCAGCACCGAAATCGTGGGGGTAACCGGCAGCGTGCAGGCCGCGTCGCTGCTCAACTCCGGCAACGCCGCCCTGTCGGTCGACAGCGTGGCGATCACGGGCGCCAATGCCGGCGATTTTTCCATCCTGCTCGATGATTGTGCGGCCGGAGTGCCTGCTTCCTCCGAATGCACTGCTTACCTCACCTTCACACCGCAGGGTAGCGGCACTCGAACCGCCACGCTCACCTTTGGAGACAACGCCAATCCCGGCCAGCAATCGGTCACCCTAACGGGCACGGGCGTGGTCGTCAACGGCACCGCTTCTGTTACCACCACGCCGCTTACGTTCACAGCTTTGCTGCTCAACGATTCCACGATTCCCCAAACCGTCACCATCACTGACACGGGCAAAGGCCCGCTCTCGATTGCCAGTATTGCGGTGACTTCGGGATCGAGCGTTTTCTCCCAATACAACGACTGCGGGGCGAGCCTTTACTCCGGATCAAGCTGCACGGTGTATGTGACCTTCACACCGACTTCCGGCGGCTCGAGCACCGGAACACTGGCCATCACGGACAATTCCGCGGGAATCGCGGGCACCCAACAAACCGTTTCGCTGACCGGGCTGACCAACGCCGTGCAGGTGAACATCGATTTGGGGCCTGATGGAAATCTCCCCAATGGAATTTACATGACGGTGACGGTCTGCGAGCCTGGCGGCTCCAACTGTCTCGCGGTTCCTAATGTTTTGGTGGATACCGGGTCGACGGGGCTGCGGGTGCTCGCCAGTCAGCTCGAAGGTCTCGCCCTGCCTTCCATCAGCAACGCGAGCGGGGAACCGCTCTACGAGTGCGCGGAATTCGGCAGCCTGACCTATACCTGGGGGCCCGTGCAATTGGCTACGGTTCAATTGACCGGTGAAACGGCTTCGCAAGTTCCGGCATCCGAGGGCGGCACAACCAATTCCGGCGTGCCCATTCAAGTGATTTTGGATGGTCAGCAGGCCCCTGCAAATACGCCCTGCGCATCAGTTGGAGGAGCCGCGGAAAACAGTCAGGAAACGTTGAACGCCAACGGCATTCTGGGAATCGGCAGCGCCCCGCAGGACTGCACCGTTGCCGGCTCGAACGAGTGCGCAACGCCGGAGGGAGTGGATCAGGTTTCTCCGTACCCTTACCTTTTCTGCGACGCGACCTGCGAAACCACTCCCGTCCCGTTGCAGTACCAGGTCTGGAATCCCGTAGCGGCATTTTCTTCTTCAGACACAAATGGTGTGCTGCTCGATTTGCCGGGAGTGGCGCTAAGCGGAGCACCCAATCTTTACGGCACGCTGACCTTCGGCAACAATACGCAGGCGAACAACTCAATCCCCGATACGGCCACCGTCTATGAGCTGGATGGCCAAGGCCAGTTCCCAACGGTCACCTTCGATAATGTCGATTACACGGATGCGGGTTTCCTCGATAGTGGTTCCAACGCGTATTATGTCTCCGATCCAGCCACCCTGACCGCCGCCACCGGCATCGCGACAAGTGTGTGCGCAGATAATTCTTTTTACTGCCCTGCTTCACCACTCGGGCTGAGCGTTACGCTGATTGGCTCGAGCGGCACGTCGGGAATTGCCACGCTCTATATCAACAATGCGGACTCGCTGCTTTCCGAATGTGCCGGCTGCATCGCCTTTGACAGTCTGGCCGCCCCCAGCGGCGCCAGCCCTGCAAGCGACTTCTGGGACCTCGGCTTGCCCTTTTTCTTCGGCAAACAGGTCTTTGTTGGAATTGCCGGGGGCCCGGCCTACCCCAACGGCTACTGGGCGTTCTAAGCGTCCGGGAAAGGGGGAAACTTGCGGCGCAAACCTGCAATTCCCGGCTTCTACAAAATTCAGTA
>JASHTY010000491.1 GCA_030040315.1 Terriglobia bacterium
CAGCTCGTCGATTTTTTCCTGCGGGTCAACGTCACCGTGCGTGGTGATCTTTGACATCAACCGGTAGCTGTCACGCGGAATCCCCTGCAGTGCGATGCCCAGCATTTCGTGCATCCCGCCGTAGGATTCGGCTGTCTCAAAAAAGCGGATACCCTGGTCGTAGGCGTAGCGCACCAGGCGCGTGAAATCCTGCTGGCCCAATTCGCGTTGTACGCGCCCGCCGAACGTGCCGGTGCCGAACGCCAAGCGCGTCACTTTGACATTGGATTTGCCGAGAGTCACCCAGTCGGTGGCGGATTGCTTCGCGGCCTTCAGCGAAAAGCTACCCGCACTCGCCACGGCTGCAGCAGCAAGTCCGGATTTCAAGAATTCACGCCGGGAATGGTGTCTCATCGGTGCCTCCAATTATGTGTGGCATGGACGTCCCGCCCATGTCCACCCACGGCCAGGACGGCCGTGCCACAGTCCAAACATCTAAATTAGACCGCCGTCGACCGTGCGCGGTCAAGGACAAAAAGTCGCGAAGTAGGGGGAACCGTCGTCGTGCGACCCAACGCCTTCGAGCCCCACATTCCGGCCGAAACGAAGCTTTGTAGCGCGACAGTCTCCGGTTTCGGGAGTTCGATGGACGCCACCGGAAGCCCGGCAATCGGACCCCATCCGCGCTATATTTGCAATTTTCTGTTGGTGAACCGATAATTCCACCCGGCGGAAACGGCGCCATTCCATTGGCAATGGATTCCGTCGCAGGGGTGGCTCGTCCTACGGCCCAAAGCCTTCATCGGGCGACGGGTCGCGAACCGGCCCTGCATGACTCAATCGAATTTGCGGCAATCAATCATCAGGAGACATTAAGTGGAGCGCGATCGCTGGGCTGAAATCGAACGCCTGTTTCACGCCGCGCGGAAGCTGGAGGCCGGTAAGCGCTCAACATTTCTCGCCGAGGCCTGCGCCGGAGATGAATCCCTGCGCCGCGAGGTAGAGTCACTGCTGGCGCAGGAGGAGAGACCAACCAGTTTCTTCGGCAAGCCGGCCGCGGAGGTGGCGGCGCAATCCATGGCGCGCGATCAGGCGCGGGCGGCGGGCCCGGACGCCCTGATCGGCGAAACCGTTTCCCACTATCGCATCGTGGAACGGCTGGGCGGCGGCGGAATGGGCGTGGTCTACAAGGCACAGGACACCCGCCTGGGCCGCGCCGTCGCGCTGAAGTTTATCCTCGACGCCGGCTTGGCGCTTCCCGGCAGCGCGCCCATGATTGCTCCCGCCATGCTCGAACGCTTTGAGCGTGAGGCTCGCGCCGCTTCCGCACTCAATCACCCTAACATCTGCACCATCTACGAAGCCGGCGAGCACGCAGGCCAGCCCTTTATCGCCATGGAGTTGCTGGAAGGCGAGACCTTGCACCGAATGCTCACGCGGCAAAAGGAGAATGCAGGGAAGCCCCTGCGGATCGATACGCTGCTCGACTTGGCCATTCCCATTGCCGACGCTCTCGACGCCGCACACCAAAAGGGCATCATTCACCGCGACATCAAGCCCGCGAACATCTTCGTGATCACGCGGGGGGGAACGCTTCAGCCCAAGATTCTGGACTTCGGCCTGGCCAAGCTGGTTCACCCCGAGGCAGGCCTGGAAGAGCGCCACGCCCGCGACACGGAATCGTCACTCACTCATACCGGCATGGCGATGGGCACGGTGGATTACATGTCGCCCGAACAGATGCGGGGTGAGGAGCTCGATGCGCGGACCGACCTGTTCAGCCTCGGCGCGGTGCTCTACGAGATGGCGACGGGGCGGGAGGCGTTTACGGGGTCCACGAAGGCGCTGATTCATGACGCCATCCTGAATCGAACGCCGGCGCCGGCGAGCAGTACGAATCCGGAAGCGCCCCAGGAGCTTGATCGCATCATTAATAAGGCGATTGAGAAGGATCGCGACCTCCGCTGCCAAAGCGCCGCTGAAATCCGTTCGGATTTAAAGCGTTTGAAGCGGGATCTGGAATCGGGGCGTGCTGTAGCGGCGATGTCCCCCTCGCAGTCACAATCGGCGGCCGGACCAACGGAAACGCCGGTGGGGATACCGGCGCTACAACCGCCGCCACGGCGCGACGGAGGGACGGCCCAAGGGCAACCACAAGTGTTGCCGCTACGACGGTATTGGGTGCCGGCGGCCGGAGTAATTGCTCTTTGCGCTGTCACCTGGCTGGCATGGCATTTCCACAACGCGCCCAAGCCGCCCGCAGCTGTCACCTCGGGGAGCACGCTGGATGATTCGAGCGTGACTCAGGTGACGGCTTCGCCCGGCCTGGACATCTATCCATCGCTCTCCCCTGACGGGAGTTTTGTCGCCTATAGTTCCGACCAAAGCGGCAGCTTCGAAATCTACGTAAAGTCGTTCACGCCGGGCGGCCGGGAAATTCAGCTCACCTCGGACGGAGAAGAGAACTTTGAGCCCGCGTGGTCACCGGATGGAAAACAGATCGCCTACTTTTCGCAGAAGCGCCGTGGTATCTGGCTGATTCCGGCGTTGGGCGGGAGTCCGCACCTGCTCGCCGATTTCGGTTCGCGCCCCGCGTGGTCGCCCGACGGTTCGAAGATCGCTTTTGAGTCCGATACGCTTACCGGCCATGACCAGGGCGGGTTCGACGCCATGCCGCCCTCCACCATCTGGATCGTTCCGGCGCAGGGCGGCACGCCCGTGCAACTCACCCAGCCGGGGAAACCGCCCGGTGGACACGGCGCCCCTTCCTGGTCGCCGGATGGAAACAGAATCGCTTTCAGCGCCACCAGCACAACCCCCGGGAGCGGAATCTGGTCGGTTCCCGTGAACGGCGGCGAACCTCAGCGAATGGGGCAGGCCGGTTTCAACCCGGTCTATGCCCCGGACGGAAAAGGTCTCTACTTTACGGGAGGAACGTCAGCCACCTGGGCGCTGATTCGAGTCGCGCTGTCCCCCGCGGGCATGCCACTCGGCGCCCCGGAGGTCGTCAAGGACACCGGGCAAGTCATGTACAAGGATCTGAACTTCTCCGCCGACGGCAGATTCATGGCTTTCACCATGCTATCCCAGAGTAGCAACATCTGGTCGGCACGCATTTCACCCGCCAAAGGTGATGCCATCGGGCCTGCCGAGCCGCTGACGCACGATACCAATTTCCGCAAGACCGCTCCGGTGTTTTCGCCCGACGGGAACAAGATCGCCTATTGGGTCAATCAAATCGGCGTCCATACGGACCTCTGGGTGATGGACTCCGACGGCAAAAATGCCAACCCTTTGAATCTGCCCGGGAATGCCAACCTCACTCCCGGCTGGTTTTCCGGTGGCGAAAAGCTGGCGTTCGTTTCCGGTCAAGGCGGAAAGCGCGCGCTGATGTCGTTAACCATCGCGACGGGGAGAGTAGATCGTTTACGAGACATGGATAGGGAATACAGCTCGGTGCGTATTTCGCCCGACGGAAAACAAGTCCTCTTTGACATGCGGCAGGGCGGGGCCGTCAACGTCTGGACTGCTCCGGCGGCAGGCGGTCCCCTGAAGCAATTGACTTTTGGCAAGGAATTGGACGGTTTTCCCTGCTGGTCGCCGGACGCAAAGTTCATTGCCTACGAGAGCAAGCGCGGAGGTGATACAAATGTCGCGATCATCCCGAGCGCGGGGGGAACTCCCATTCAACTGACCGCCGACCACGGCCAGAGCTGGGCGCACGATTGGACGCCGGATGGAGAAAAGGTGGTATTCGCGGGACAACGCGACGGCGTGTGGAACATCTGGTGGGTATCACGCCGCGATAAGACCGAAAAACAGATTACGCACAATTCCAAACTCAACGTCTTCCTTCGCTACCCTTCCTGGTCGCCGAAAGGCGATCAAGTGGTCTACGAATATGTGGAAACGACCGGAAATATATGGACTATGCGTGTAAAGTAGGGCGGACCTGCACGCCCGCATCGTGCGGATTAACGGCTGCCCACCATCCCACGCACGGATTCAATGAGCTTCGCTGAATCGTAACCGACGCCGTCCTTAAAAACGGTTTCGATGTTTTCGATATCGGCGATGTTTCTCGATGGGTCGCCTTTGATGACCACCAGATCCGCCTGCTTGCCGGGGGTGATGGTCCCCACGCGGTCCCCGAGAAATTCAGCGCCGTTCGAGGTGGCGATGCGAATGGCTTCGACCGGAGTAAATCCGGCTTCCACCAGCAACTCGACCTCGCGCTGGTCGCCGAAGCCGGCGATAATTCCCCCCATGCCGGTTGGATCGAGTCCGGCCAGCAGCGTGCCACCAGCCTTTGCAAAGGCGTATTCGAATTCCATCTCCTTCTTGAAGGCGGCGGTATACGGCGAAACATCCGTACCGAAGCGGCGGCGAATGGCCGCCGTATCGGATGCGCGAACCTTGTTGGCCAGTACGGCGCTGCGCGCGTCCGTCGAGAGCGCGTCAAGAATTCGCTGCTGAATCTGCGGACGTCCGGGCACACCCATCTCAAAAACCGGCAACGTGGAAGTAATCGCAACATGGTGCGCGACGAGGTCAAGGATCATGTCATGCACGGGCCCGGAGTTTACGTCGAGCTTGCCATAGAATTCGAAATCCTGCGGCGTCATAACACACTGGTCAGGCTTCTTCCAGGGAAAGAACTCCGTATCCACCAGCAATCCGTGCTCAAGGTCGTCGATGCCCAGCGCCGCCGCCTCGCGGAATCCGATGGAGCAGAGGTGCCCGGTCAGCTTCACGCCGCGCGCGTGCGCCGCCTTGATGGCCGCAGACATTTCCACCGGCGTTACGTAGTTATAGAACTTGAAGCTGTCCACGCCCTCGTCCATCCAGTAATTGACGGTGCGCGTGGCGTCCTCAGGGCCGGTGAGCGCGTGCATCTGGATCGCAAACGAGCCGGGGCCTTCAAGGTAAGGCCCGGTGACGTGAATCTTGGGGCCGGGAATCTGGCCTGTAT
>JASHTY010000492.1 GCA_030040315.1 Terriglobia bacterium
CGCGGCGTGCGCATCGCCCGTCAGAGCCAGAAAATCACACAGAATATTGTGGTGAAGCAAGTCGATCCGCGCGGCCGCCCGCATTACTGGCTGGATGAGACGATTGAGCTGGCCGAAGTCGAGCCCGATTCCGATTACGGCGCCATCATGGCGCACGAAATTTCCATCACGCCCCTTCAAGTCGACCGCACGCACCATCCCAGCCTGAATCATCTTTCCACTTGGCTGCCGGAGCTCGCGCCTGCGAAAAAATAGCAGCGCAATTGCCGACTTGGCCCGCCGCAAACCTTGATTGCGATTGTGCTATCTTTAAACTTCCACGAGAGGCCGCAGGTTCATGCCTAAAGTTCGAGTTCGATTTGCCCCCAGCCCCAGTGGCTACTTACACGTGGGGAATGCGCGCACGGCATTGTTCAACTGGCTGTTCGCGCGGCACGAGGGCGGCGCCAACATTCTGCGCATTGAAGACACGGACGCGGAGCGCTCCAAGCCCGAGTACGAGCGCCAGTTGATCCGAGACCTGCGCTGGTTCGGAATCGACTGGGACGAGGGGCCGGACAAGGGCGGACCGTTTGCTCCCTACCGCCAGTCGGAGCGGCGAGAAATTTATCAGCAGCACACAGCGAAGCTGATTGAGCAGGGCGATGCCTATTATTGCTTCTGCACAGCGGCGCAGCTTGAGGCAGAGCGCGAGGAAGCCTTGAAAGCGGGCCGCCAGCCGCGCTATTCGGGCCGCTGCCGCAAGATTCCGGCGGAGGAGGCTGCTCGGCGCAAATCCGCAGGCGAGCCCGCCGCCGTGCGCCTGAAGATTGTGGAGAGTAGTTTTTTCTGGAACGATCGCGTCCACGGCCCTACCAATATTTCGGGCGAAATCGTCGGCGACCCGATTCTGGTGCGCTCGGAGGGCCTGCCCGCCTACAATTTCGCCGCCGTTGTGGACGATCACCTGATGGAGATCACCCACGTCATTCGCGGCGACGACCACATTTCCAACACGCCGCGCCAGCTTGCCCTCTATCGCGCTTTCGGCTGGCAGGCACCGGAGTTCGCCCACCTTTCGACCATCCTCGGTCCCGACCGCACGCGCCTATCGAAGCGGCACGGCGCCACGTCGATGGAAAGCTTCCGCGAGATGGGGATTCTTCCCGAAGCGCTGCGGAATTATCTGGCGCTGCTTGGGTGGTCGCCGTCCGATGGGAAAACTGAAATTCTTAATGCTGAGGAACTGATTAAGCAATTTTCCCTCGACCACATCACCAAGAGCCCGGCGGTGTTTGATACCGACAAGCTGAACTGGCTGAACAGGCATTATATGAAGGAGTGCCCCCCGCGACGCCTGGCTGAGCTTACGGTGCCGTTTCTTCAGGCTGCCGGCCTGGTGAATCCTGCGCCCGGGCCGGAAGTGCTGGCTTGGATTGAACGTGTGCTCGATGCTGTCCTGAAAAATGTCAGTTTGCTTTCGGAAGTGCCTGGCGCCGCAAGAGTCGTTTTCGACTATGATGCGCAGCAAGCGCTTGCAACGCCTGAGTTTCAGGAGCTCATCACAAGTCAGGCTGCTCGCGAGGTGTTGATGGCGTTCATCCCCACAGCAATCGCGGAAAGCACGCTCACCTACGAGCGCTTTCGCGAAATCACCAAAGCAGTGCAAAAGTCCACTGGCAAAAAGGGGAAGGATTTGTTTCATCCGATTCGCATGGCACTGACCGGAGCAGCATCCGGCCCGGAGCTGGAAAAACTGATTCCCATTTATGAGGAAGGCGCCAAACTGCCTTTGCCGAAACACGTGAAGAGCGTGGCTGAGCGGCTTCGGGAATTCGAGGCTGCGGCGGGATTTTAACTGTGACTGCGCGTCTTGAGAGGAACGAATTGCACCATCGCGAGGGCGGCGAAAGGTCCGATGTTGTCTACGGAATTCATTCCGTGCGTGAGGCGGTGCGCACGCGTCCGGTGGACTTTGTCATGATCACGCAGGGCTACCACAACCCGCGCATCCAGGAAATCGTGGACGCCTGCCGCGCGGGCGGCATTTCACTGCGCTTTTCTCCGCGCCAGGCGGTGGAGCGCGCCGCGGGCACGACGCAACATCAAAACGTGGTGGCAGTCTGCGCTCCGAAAGCCTATGATGATATTGGACAGATGGTTGCCGGGGCTGCGAATCCCTTGCTCGTGGCGCTGGATGGAGTGGAAGACCCGGCAAACCTGGGCGCAATCATCCGCTCCGTGGTGGGGGCCGGCGCGCGCGGCATCATCATCCCGGAGCGGCGCGCCGCGGGGCTTTCACCGGCGGTGGCGCGCGCGGCGGCGGGCGCTTTGGAACACGCCAGGGTGGCGCGCGTTCCCAATCTGGTGCGGGCGCTAATGGATCTGAAGGAGCAAAACCTGTGGGTCTACGGTTTTGAAGCCGACGCACCGAAGGCGTACACTCAGCTCGACTACTCGCAAGGCTGCGTGCTGGTGATGGGGGGCGAGGGCCGCGGACTGCATCGCCTGGTACGCGAGACGTGCGATGAACGCGCGCACATTCCCCTGCGCGGGCCGGTCAGCTCGCTGAATGTTTCCGTGGCCGCCGGTGTGGTGCTCTACGAAGCGGTGCGGCAGCGCTCGGGAAGCGAGCTGTAGCGCGGCTGTCCCCAGCCGCGACTCGTGGCATGGCCATCCTGGCCATGTCCATGGGCTGGAAGCCCATGCCACAACGGCGGGACACCGACGCTACAGGTCACACGCAACCGCTCCGATGCGGCGGTCATCCAACGGGGGAAAGATTGTGGGGAGGTTTTTCATGAAATGGCAGTTGCGGCGCGTCCGTGCTCGTCGGGCATGGCTTCCGGTATTGCTGGCTGTGCTGGGAGGCGTTTGCCTAACCTCACCCGAGCACGCGCAGCAAAACCCGCCTGCCAAAGCCCCCGCCCAGAACCCTCCGCAGACGGAGCCGGCGGATCAGTCGCAGCAGGCGCCCCTCTACAAACTTGGGCCTACCGTGGTCACTAACGTTACGACCCCCGTTACCGTTTTCGACTCATCCGGCCAACTTGTTTACGATCTCGAGAAGGATGAGTTTGAGATCTTCGACAGCGGCCAGCAGCAGAACATCGTGGGCTTTGACACGGAAATAGACCACCTGTCACTCGTGATCGTTGTCGAGACCAACGACACCACTGATCCGTTTCTCGATTCCTTGCGACCGCTGGGCTCGCTTTTTTCCAGTCTGGTGATGGGACCGCAAGGAGAGGTGGCCCTGCTCACCTACAGCGATCGCGTGAACAGGGTTTTGGATTTTACTTCCGACGGCGACAAGCTGGATACCGCCCTCCGTGGATTGCACGGTCGCGGAGGCGGGATGCATGGGGACGATGCGATTATTTACGGCCTTAACATGCTCAACGACAAGCCAAAGTCGGATCGCAAGGTGATGATTATCTTTTCCGACGGAATCAGCCTGGGCAGCAAGATGAACCGAAGCGAAATCGTAAAGGGAGCAATGAACTCCAATATCACCATCTACAGTATGGAGTTCAGCCCCGAGAAAGGTTTGTGGAAGAGAGAGCCGAAGGATCCCTCGCCCGACCTGGTGAATGAAAGCGTGGCGCGGTCAATGCCTCCCAATTCCGCCCCGACGCCCACCAATGAGGACAACACCTGGGACACGGCGGGCGCTGATGGCATTAATATCATGAGCATTCTTCTGGGCATTGGCGAAGCAGCGAAGAAGCCGATTTTCAAGGATTCAATGACTTACTTCGCGCGTTATTCCGGCGGGCAATCGTATACAAAGTGGGGAAAAGACACGGTCCAGCGGACGCTGACTACCATTGCAACTGAAATTCACAGCCAATACGAGATATCCTACTCTCCGACGAAGCCGATTGCCCTGGGTTTCCACCCCATCAAGGTGGAAGTCCGGCGGCCTGGGGCGAAGGTAAGAGCGCGCGCCGGCTGGTTCTATCTGGGTTCGGATGTGGCGCGCGGCGTGGTAGTGAAGTAATCCAAGCGGTCTGACCGCTTACTGAAACTCATCGTAGCTTCGATATTCCTTTACGCTCTTGCCCGATTGCAGCTCGATCTCTGCGAAATACGGCCGCATATCATCTTCGCTGACTCGAAAAACCACCACACGCAATTTTCCCTGATCGTTGCATACGATCGTGAAGTACTTGTTCTCGCGGACGCGCGCAGGCTCAGGAGGAACTTTCCACGCGGGTTTCAGCGCGATCGCTTGCGGGCTGACGTCAGGACGGAACTCCATGACGCTGACCCCGGAAAACGGCAGGCTGATGTTTCCTGCGGGGCACTTGAACGTGAACCCTTCCTTCAGCACTTCCAGCCTCCCAAGGCATCCTTTTGGAAGGTCTTCCGTTCCCGCCTCGTATAGAAATGGCGGCACATCCGTTTTCTTGTTGTTCTTGCCGTAAGCCGCGCCGGCCAGCAGAAGCAGCGCAATCAGCAGGTTGGTTGAAATCGCCGGCAGCTTCGTACGCCAGTTGATATTTTTCATAAAATCTCCGAGCCCGGTGTGATTGGGCCCCCAGAATGCTCGCCTCAGCGAGTTTACCGCCAAAAACCCTGTCAGGGAAGCCGGGTGAGAATCGAAGTTTCCGAATCGATACCACCTCCTCGGCATCTTTATTTATAATGACCGGGCAGATTGGGTCCGGCATCCTCGTAAACATTTTTCTGAAGAAGGAGTTGACCGTGAAAAGTCTGAAGCTGCTGTTGGCAATTGCCGTCTGCGCAAGCTTTGCAACGCCTCTTCGCTGGAATTTCGGCGCGGAAGGTCAAACCTCCGACGCCGCCTTTACCAGGCTGAAATCCCTGACAGGCGAATGGCAGGGGACGATGAAGGAGGACGGCCAGGATACTCCCGCAACCACTTCCTTCCGGGTTGTCTCCGATGGTTCGGCAATATTGAATGTTCTCGGCGCCGGCACGCCGCACGAGATGGTCACCATGTTCCACATGGATGGAAAAGATTTGCTGGCCACGCATTACTGCGCCGTCCACAACCAGCCGCGCTTCCGCTACGTGGGCTCGTCACAGCCGAATGTCTTGACCTTTGAGTTCAAGGACGCCACGAACCTCGCCAGCCCTTCCGACCCTCACATGGTCGGAATCAAAATCACGATCCTTGACGCCAATCACCACTATGAAGATTGGACGTTCCTGGCCAACGGCAAGAGCGCGACCAGCAGGTTTGAATTCCACCGCTGACGGAATTGCCTTTCAACGCGGAACTGAGCCTGAATGAGAGCAGGGAGGATTTGTGGACGCGGATATTCGGTACGTCGAAGGCATGTTCAGGAACAACACCGATCTGGTCACGCGCGGCCTGGAGGGCATTCCCCCGGAGCATTGGATGCGCCGGCCGGGAGACGCCTCGAACCATTTGATGTGGATCGTGGGCCATCTCATTTGGGCTCGCGGAGCCGTTCTGCGCACGCTCGGCTCGCAATGGTCGCTCCACTGGGCAAAGCAATTTGCCCGCGGCGCCCAGCCGGAGGAAATTCTGCAATACCCGCGCGTGGAAGAAATGCGCAATACCTGGAGCGACGCCTGTCAGGAGCTTACGAATTGTTTTTCCAAAACCTCTCCAGAACTGCTGGCCAAGCCGCATGACAAGCCCACGTTCGACGGCAAAGTCGGCGGCTACATCGCCTTCATGGCGTTTCACGAAACCTATCACGTGGGCCAACTCAGTTATTTGCGCAAATGGCTTGGGCATGGGCAACTGGTGGGATAATTCTGTCTCTGTGGCTCTCTGTGCGCTCTGTGGTGGAGGCTCTTTTTGTTGCCTATATCTGTACGCTTTCATTTCTCGAGCGTAAATTAACAGGCCGGCACGGAGCGAATCTACCGGTATTCGGCTCGTTCGGCCGGCTTCCAGGTTTTCCTGCGTTTGCTTTGTTTTCAGCATGTTCTGGGCTTCGTTTTTCAAAAGGGGGCATCGGCGACCCTTTGTTTTCAATATGTTCTGGGCTTCGTTTTTCTCGGACTTTTTGCCCAAGACCCTGAGCGATCCCCGCAACCCGCCCCTCCGAAGCTCAAGCCCCTGCGCGTTTTCACCCATAGGTCGGAGTATATGGGCAATTTCAGGTCCATTGTCGCCAGGAACGATAAAATTCTATCAAATGCTTAGGCTAGAGTAGCTTGTATGAAGTAGCGCATCAGCCTTGCCCAGGCAGGGATGCGTTCGATTGGGGGATTTCACCCAGGCAGTGGGTGTTTTCACGCACTGCAGACCGTGAGTTGAGCGTATGGCGCAGTTTCAATTCGTGACGGCGCGTTGACTTACCGAAAGACTGTCCCGTTTGGGAGAGACCGGCCTGTACGCCCTGCCGTCCAGCTATTTAATCTGAGGCCCTGGATGGCCCGCCATTGTACCAGGTCGTGCAGCGCTAAATTCCAGCAAATCTACTCGTAAGATGGTTCGGCTCACTTGGGTTCTGTCTCAGGGAAAAGGGATCGTGGAACCGGCTGGACTTTCTTCGGGGCTTCCGAGATTATGCTGAGTCCTGGAATGCCCTCGAAGTGTCTTCGATTATTTGTAACCAACGTGAGCTTGTGGCGCACGGCGCATGCTGCGATCCATAGATCATTTTGAAGGACTCGGTCCGTGCCGGATTGGGTCTTTAAGCTCGCCCTGAGGTCCGCATAGGTTTTGCAGATCTCCAAATCGTACGGTACGATAACAGCTGCCTTGAGGTGTTGCTCAAGGCTCGCAATTGTTTTGTCGCTCCAACCCTTCTTCTTTGCCCCAAAATACAATTCGCCAATGGTAATGAAGGACACGCCGATTGTCTTGCCGCGAACATGCGGTCGGTACGGTTCGCCTCTAGGATCGCCCGCACGCATCAAGTATGAAAATACATCCGTGTCCAGCAGGACCGCATCCATATTGTTGCAGAATCAGGCCTTCTCCCTGTGCTCGTATATCTCATTCAGAAAACCATCAATATCTTCATCCTCCGGGAACCCACCAGCCAGGATATCGATGTCATCTAAAGGTTTAACCCCCTGAAGGCGAGCGAGCTCTTCAAACGAATGGGCCGCTCGAAATGCAGCCGCGCCCATGGCGAGAGGGTCCAGTGGCTCAATGGATTTGACCTGGATGAATGATACTCTCCTTGAATACGGGTCTATCGACGCCTCCCCGCGCGCTCTAACCGTGCGACGAAGCAGGGCATACACATCGTCCTCCATATCTTTGGCAAATCCGCAGCTTACTGGGTTTCCAACTGGAGGATGGATTCTGCACTTCTCATCGTCCTGCTTGAAATCCGCCATTTCCAGCGTCCCCTCAACCGTCATTGGTTGCTTCTCCGGAAGCCTGAGGCGTCGAGTGACTCTTTCCAGAACACCTTGGTTGTAGATAGCCGAGAGGCGCTTCTTCTGACCGACTCTTCGGGGTACAATCCATTGGATTGAGCAGATCGTGCCGCGGTCGATTACTTCTCCCAAACCCCTTAAACTGTCGAGTACGCCGGGATCGTAATTCCGGTCTGTGTCCTCATAAAGGTCTCCGATGGTGCGCCCCACCTCAGATACGACATCAACCGCAAGTGTAGGAGTTATGGAGAGCTGGGGTTTTGCCAAGTCAAAGGACAACACTGCGCTGCCCCTCGAGATTCCTACCAGTTCTAACGTGCATTCCTCCTTTACATCAGCGGTGACGGGACCAGGCCGGAGAGTCCTTTCCCCAGCCATCGCTTCCGCTTGGCGAAGTACGGCACTTTGAGCCTTATCGCAAATTTGAACGAGGTCTGGAACACTAATCCGCCCTGCATGAATGCGCGGACCATCGATTCTTAGTTCAAGAAGTGGCTTGCTGTGTTTGGTCGCCATAGCACGCCTCCCTCTGCTATAATAGCATATTCGCTTTATATTCGCCCGAGCTACTGCCCTCAATGAAGATTTGCTGCTAAAACAGAAACCGCATCGTTCGACGTAACTGTTGGACCCGTAGCATGCGGGTTGATTTTATCAAACTAAGGTTGCCAGCTGGTAGCGCGGAGTTGTTCGTCCTTCGAACAACTCCGCGGCTCTTATAAGAATTGAATCTTTCCTGCGCTTAACGCCAAAAGTCAAAGAGCCGCAGAGTAACCGCAGAAGGCGCGGCAACTCTGCGCTACGACTGCTCTACTCCCCAATTTTCCAGTCCCCCACCTAGCCATTTGGCGGATGTGGCGCGCCTTCGATTCGCCGCAGAATGTTTTTGGAGGTCACTTATGCAAAGTTCAATGGCAAGTCTCTC
>JASHTY010000493.1 GCA_030040315.1 Terriglobia bacterium
TCCGGCTTTTCATCCGTAAGGCGGAGCGCGGGCATGCGCTTCAGCAGGGTTGAAAACACGATGGAACCTTCCGTGCGGGCGAGCGGGGCTCCCACGCAGAAGTGAATTCCCATGCCGAAGGCCAGATGGCGGTTGTCCTTCCGCCGGATGTCAAAACGGTCGGGATCGTCAAAAATTGCAGGGTCGCGGTTGGCGGCGTTGAGCATTTGGAATACCGTCTGGCCCGCGCGGATTTTCTTGCCGCCCATCTCCGCGTCCTGCTTCATCAGTCGCGGCTGGCGGGCGATGGGGCTTTCGTAGCGAAGCACCTCCTCAATGGCCGTGGGCATGAGCGTGGGCTCATCCTTCAGAAGTTGCAACTGGTCCGGGTGCCGCAGCAGAGTGTAAATGCCGTTGCCGATCAGTGACGTCGTCGTTTCATGTCCCGCCACCAGCAAAGTAATGCAGGAATTCACCAGCTCCGGCTCGGTCAGGCGGTCGCCATCGGCTTCCACGGCCGCCAATTCGCTGACCAGGTCTTTGGCGGGGTTGCGGCGCTTCTCGCGGATCAAGTCAATCATGTAGGGGCGAATCTCAATCAGCGCCTTCTGCGATTTGTGGATGATCTCCGGCGCCGGCTTGTTGACTCCCTGGAAGGCCAGAATTTCATCGGCCCATTGCTTGAACTGGTTGACCTGTGAACGTGGGACGCCGAAGATTTCGGAAATCACGGTGACGGGCACGGGAATCGCCAGGTCGCGAATGATGTCCATGCGTCCCGATGGCTGCACAGCGTCCAAAAGGTCATTTACTATTTCCTGAATGCGCGGCCGCATGGATTCCACCACGCGCGGCGTAAAGGCCTTGGAGACGAGCGACCGGAACCGCGTGTGGTCCGGCGGATCGGAATGGATCAGGCTCTTGGGGCGATAGTGGTCTTCGAAGACCTTGAACTCCCGGCGCGTTTCGGGAGGCAGATATTCCACCACCCTGCCCAGGCGGCCCTCGTTCGAAAAATGGCTGAATTCCTTGAACGTGGTCACCATGTCGTCGTAACGGGTCAGCACCCACGAGCCCATGGAATCGCTCCAGTGAACCGGGTCCTCCTCGCGCAACTGACGCAGGGTCGCGTAGGGGTTCTCCATGAACTCGCGCGTGATCAGCAGATCGTCCAGTGCTTTCAGTGAAGCGGTTTCCATGGGCTTATTCTGAACAATATTGTCGCCACAGTCGAGCGGAAACACAGTTTGTGGCGCGGTCTTGACTCAGATGTCCGCCGCACTGGCCGCGCCAGCGGGTAGCCACGCCACGACTTCTGTGGCGCGGGCTCTCGTCCTTTTCAAGAAAACCCACGGCATAAAAAACATGCCGTGGCTACCCTGCACAAAGATTGTGAAATGGCTACTCGCTCGGGGAAAAGGTGGGCTTATCTCACCTCTGTGGTTGACGCTGGCCTAAGGCCGTGGTTTAATCGGCGCAGTTCACAAGTCCGACTTCATCGGGATTCCAAACATCATTCGGAGGAGGTCCACAATGGCCGGCAAAATCCTAAAAGCATGGAGGCAAGCTAACTTTCAGACCGCTGCAATAAAGAACGCTCCGCCTTGGACTGCGTCGGCACCCGCGGCTCCGGCATTACGAGGTCTGGCCGGAGATTTGCGGATTTTGGCTGTGCAGCCCACGAATACCGAACCGATGGTAACTTCTGGAGCCATCCTGGGCTGTAGTTGTGGAGCGGGTGGGACAGGCACTCTTATGGTCATCCCCAACACCCGGGCGGCGAACATAAATGACGGGATCCCGATGCTGAATATCCTTCCGATGGGACTTTGCGGCTCGCCCGCCAATCCAGCGGTTGCGGCTGCCACAGGTGCGGCTCGGGGCACGCTCACACCCATGCCTTGCATACCTGTCACCTCCACGTGGGTTGGCGGTTCGCCGAACATCCAGTCCGGCGGAGCGAGCGCGCTGCAGCCGTCCTCAACCCTAAAGTGCGCATGGGGCGGACTGATTTCGATTCTGGCGTCTCAATATTGAGGGATTCCGGATCCAAAAGCGGTGGGCGCGAGATTTGGCCTGTGGTGAAGTTGGGTCAGTCGTAAGTTTGAGCCCCAAAGTGGCGACATAGGATCGACATGGTCACGACCCCAATTTAAAAGCGCGTCTTCCGCCCCTTCAGGGCTTGTAACTTCTGTGGACGCATCCGCCAACCCAGGCCGTTGGCCTGGGCCTCGTTCGGTCGCCCCTTTGGGGCTCGGGCTCAACCCTTTACCGCCCGCGTTGGGCCGCGATCAGGAGCAGCAGGCGGGCCAGTTTGCGGGAATCGTGGCGGGCCACACCGTCTTCGACCAATAGATTGGAGCAAATGGGTTTTACGCCCATCTTGCGCACCGCATCCAGGTCGAGCGCCACCGGGCCGGCGCGTTCGGCGGCGTAGCGGTCGAGAAGTTCTTCCGACAGCGGCTGAGTATTTAGCACGACGTAATCGAGAAGCTTCCGCCCCGCGTGGTCGTGCAGGGCCTGCAGGTGCCCGGCAGCAGTGTAGCCTCTGGTTTCCCCGGGCTGTGTCATCAGGTTGCAAACCAACACTTTCGCGGCCCGCGACCGCGCAATCGCCTGCACGATCCCCTGCACCAGCAGGTTGGGCACGAGTGAGGTATAAAGCGAGCCCGGCCCCATGGTAATCAGGTCCGCGCGCCGAATCGCCGCCAGCGTATCCGGCAGCGGCCGGGGACGGCGGGGCAGGATGTGAAGCCGACGAATGGGGACGGCAGTGCGGGTAATGGCTCGCTCGCCGCGAATCACCACGCCGTCTGTGCGCGTGGCCTCCAGATGGACGTCCGAAAGCGTGGCGGGGAAAATCTCGCCGCGAATGGCCAGCACTTCACTCGACAGGCGCACGGCCTTGGAGAAATCGCGTGTCAGGTTCGTCAGGGCGGCGAGAAACAGGTTCCCAAGGCTATGCCCCCGCAATCCGTGGCCGCGGGAGAAGCGGTAATTGAAAATCTGGGTCAGAAGCTGTTCATCCTCGGCGAGGGCCACCAGGCAGTTGCGGATATCACCCGGAGGCAGGATGCGGAAATCGCGGCGCAGGCGGCCGGAACTGCCACCCTCGTCAGT
>JASHTY010000494.1 GCA_030040315.1 Terriglobia bacterium
GACGATGCCGTGGCCAAGGGCAAATCCGGCCCGGTGGTGCTGGTGCGCGGCGAGACCGTGCCCGACGATATCCACGGCATGGAAGTGGCGGTGGGCATTCTCACCAGCCGCGGCGGCATGACTTCGCACGCGGCCGTCGTCACTCGCGGCATGGGCAAGCCTTGCGTCGCAGGATGCGGCGAGGCGGAAGTGGACGATCGCGCCAAGATCATTAAAGTGGGCGGAATGGTGATCAAGGAAGGCGACTGGATTTCGCTCGATGGCTCCACGGGGCGCGTGATCGCCGGTAAAGCCGATCTGGTGGAGCCTGATCCGCATAGCGGCATCTTCGCCGAGTTCATGAAGTGGGCCGATGAGAACCGCACGCTGGGTGTGCGCTCGAACGCTGACATTCCGCGCGACGCTCTGAAGGCGGTGGAATTCGGCGCGGAGGGAATCGGTCTCTGCCGCACCGAGCACATGTTCTTCGCCAAGGAGAGATTGCCGCACGTTCAGCAGATGATCATGGCGTGCAAGGATACCCAGGACCCGAAGGAAGCGGCGAAATTCGAAAAGGACCGCCGCGCGGCGTTGGCCAAACTCCTGCCCATGCAGCGGGCGGATTTCTTCGGGTTGTTCAAGGCCATGGCCGGGCTGCCGGTTACGATTCGTACCCTCGACCCGCCGCTGCATGAGTTCCTGCCCAAGCGCGAGGAGCTGATGGTGGAGATCGCGGTGCTCGAGACGAAGAAGAAGAAAAGTCCTAACCTCAATCATCTCAAGAAATTACTAGAAGTAGTTGAAGGACTACATGAATTCAACCCCATGCTCGGCTTGCGTGGCTGCCGCCTGGGAATTATGTATCCCGAGATTACCGAAATGCAGGCACGCGCGATTTTTGAAGCCGCGTGCGATTGCAAGAAGAAGGGAATCGAGGCCAAGCCCGAGGTCATGATTCCTCTCGTGGGCGACGTGAAGGAATTGCAGGCTCAGAAGGAGATTGTCAACCGTGTGGCGGCTGAGGTCTTCAAGAAGAAGGGCGTGGAAGTCGAGTACCTCGTAGGCACAATGATTGAGCTTCCCGCCGCGGCGCTTTCCGCCGGCGAAATTGCCGCCGAAGCCGAGTTCTTCAGTTTCGGGACCAACGACTTGACCCAGACCACATTCGGGATTTCGCGCGACGACTGCGCCAAGATCATCAACGCCTACGTGAAGGCGAAGATCTGGCCCGCCGACCCCTTCGCGCAGCTCGACCCGAAGCGCGTGGGGCGCCTGCTGAAGTTGGCCACGCAGGAGGGAAGGGCAACTCGCCAAAAACTGAAGGTGGGAATTTGCGGCGAGCACGGCGGGGATCCGTCGTCAATCGAAATCTGCGCGGACGCGGGACTGAATTACGTGAGTTGCTCGCCTTATCGGGTGCCCATTGCGCGCCTGGCGGCCGCACAGGCGGCTGTGAAGCGGCAGATGGAGAAGGCGTACAGCACCGCATAGGTTATGTCGTGGCACGGGCTTCCAGCCCGTGAGCAAACATCATCAGGATGGCGATGCCACTGTGGGGAGCCCGTTCCCTTGACCGGACGCAAAGCTGGGCGACTGAAGGCCCGGCCGTACTTCAAGTGGTACTTTAAGTATTAGAATGAGGCCACGGATCTCCGCAAGGTTCGTGGCCTTTGGTTTTGCCGCCCGAGATTCCTATAGTGCCGCATTGGTGGGTGGCGGCCTATCATGTCGACGCGTCGACATTGGGAAGCTTGCGCCTGAAGGGAAGGGCTTGTGGCACTTTGCGCATGGGGGCGCATGGGGGGCCACAATGCCAGGCATGCCGAAGAATCTGCCTTCGGCTCAAAATGCCCTATGAGCGATCCCGCCGAATCGAGGAACGAGCTGGTTGCCGGGAGCCCAACAGCCCAGCCGCCCTGGCCGCGCGGCCTTCCCCTCGCACTTGTAGTCGCCGCCACCTTCGTTGCCTATGCCGGTGCGCTGACCCTGCAGTTCGTGGTGGACGACCGCGTATTGGTGCTCGACGATGCCTGGATTCGTTCCTGGCGCTTCCTTCCCAAATACTTCTCCACACACATCTGGGGTTACACCTACCCCCACCTGCTCGCCAACTACTACCGGCCTGTCTTCATGATCTGGCTGCGCGTGGACCACGCACTCTTTGGCCTCACGCCTGCCGGCTGGCACCTGAATTCTGTGCTGGTCCATGTGGGTGTGACCTGCCTGGTGTTTTGTCTGGCGCGGCGGCTCCAGCTTGCGGCGCTCCCCGCTGCGGTCGCCGCGCTGATTTTCGGCCTTCACCCCGCGCATGTGGAAACCGTGGCCTATATCTCCGCCATTCCGGACCCGCTGAGCGCGTTTTTCCTGCTGGCTGCCTTCCTGTCCTGGCTGCGCTGGCGCGGGACGGAGCGTCATCCGGCTCACGCTGCCTGGCTCGTGGTGTCGTTGCTGGCATTTTTGCTCGCTTTGCTGGCCAAAGAGAGTGGAATGGCCCTGCCGGTTTTTGTCGCGCTTTATGCGGGGATATACGGCAGCCACAAAGGCGAAAAGGTCACCGTCCCAGACCGCTTGAAGGCAGCGCTGCAGGCCGCGGCTCCGTTTCTTGCGGTTGTTCTCGCCTACGTGCCGCTGCGCGTTCACGCTCTGCGTGGATTCGCGCACGCCGTTACGCCCGTCACCCCGCGCGAGGAGTTCTTCACGCTCCCATCCGTGCTGTTTTCCTATCTTCGCCTGCTCATTTGGCCGCACCCGTTGAGCCTGTACTACGATCTGACCTATCTATCCGCACCCACGGCCCGTGAATTTTTCCTGCCCTTGGCGGGCCTCTTCCTTGCCTTTGCTCTACTCGCCGCCTGGTACCGGTGGACGCTACGAGTTGATTTGCAGGAAGGGAATTGCCTTGCCTTCGCCTTCCTATGGGCTGTTGTGGCGATTCTGCCCGTGCTCGATCTACGCGTGCTGCCCAAAAGCGAAATTGTGCATGACCGTTACCTCTACCTGCCTTCGGTGGGCGTTACGATTCTCGCCGGCCTGGCGTTTTCCCAGGTGCTGCGCGCCGTGCAGTTCAGCAAGTGGAAGCGCGCGGCAGTGGCGGCAGCAACCGCGACTGCCTGCCTGGCGATGGGCCTGGCGGCGGCGCGCCAGACTCTTTACTGGTACGACGATTTCTCGCTCAGCTACCACGCGCACGAAGTGGCCCCACGCAGCGTGGCCGCCACCACCAACCTGGCGGCGGCAATAGCGCAACGAGGCATGGAGGGTCCGGCGGTGGAGCTTTACAAGCAGGCCCTCGCGCTCCAGCCGGATTTCTGGCGGGCGAACGTCAACTTGGGCTACCTGTATTATCAGCACGGGGATTTTCGCGAGGCAGCAAACTACTTCCAGCACGCCTGCGCCGCGGACCCCACCGACGGTGACCAGTTCCTTTACCTGGGGGTTTCCCTGGCGCGGCTCAAGAGGCTTGGCGAAGCGGAACAGGCCATCCGCAAAGCGCTGCTGGTGCGCCCCAATGGCGTGAACTACCACGCCAGCCTGGCCATCGTGCTGGATATGCAGGGCAAATCGGCCGAGGCGATATGCGAACTCCAGAAACAACTCGCCGTGACCCCGGAGAATCGCCCGGTTCAGGATATGCTTCAAAATCTCCAACAGCAGGCCAAATAGGGGCGGGGGAATCCGGAGGGAGCAGGATAACCCCATAATGCTGCCCTGTAAGTTCAGCCACAGGTTCGATGCAGGCCTCCCTCGGATTCTGCAATCCCAGCGCCCGATTGGGTTATAGTTGTCAGCAGTCATGGCCAATACCGGCTACGATCAACAGCAAGCAGCGGGAAATTCCGGCCGCGCCTTCCAATTACCACGGCAGAAGACGCTTCTTGCCTTAGCAATTCTGGCCGTTACTTTCGGGGTCTACGCTCCCACGCTCCGCTACGGATTCGTTTTCGAGGATCTAACTTTGATCGAGCAGAACGACTGGCTGCGTTCCTGGAGCCATCTACCCGGATACTTTGCGCATGAGCTTTGGTACTACCGCTACCCGCACATGCTGACGAACGTGTATAGGCCGCTGCTGCTGGTCTGGCTGCGTCTGAATTTCGTGGCTTTTGGTTTGCGCCCCTGGGGCTGGCGCCTCTCGATTGTCGCGGCGCACGCAGCGGCGACTTGGCTGGTTTATCGGCTGGCCCTGCGCCTGACGCGGAGCGAATGGACCAGCGCCTCGGCCGCTCTCATTTTCGGGCTGCATCCCGTTCACGTGGAGACTATTGCCGAACCGGCATGGGCCGACCAGCCGCTCTCAACGCTTTTCATACTTGCGGCGCTGCTGTCGTATTGGAGAAGCCGGCAGGCTCGTCACGGCGCCGGGTGGCTTGCCGCTTCGCTCGCGATGTGCGCCGGCGCCCTGCTCTCCAAGGAAAGTGGATTGGCGCTTCCCCTCATGGTGAGCGGGCTGGCGGCGGTTTATGCGGGGGAGATGGCGGGCAATCAAACCGCCGGCCGCACGGATATTCTGGAGCGGCTCCGCTTTGCACTGATCGAGGGAATGCCATACTGGGCCGTGGTCGCGGCATATTTGCCCCTGCGCGTCTGGGCGCTCAAAAAGTTCACCTACATCGTCACGCCCATGCCGGTTTCACAGGTGCTTTTCACCATCCCCTCAGTGTTGGTGTTTTATCTTCGCCTGCTGATCTGGCCTGCAGGCTTGAGTTGCTACTACAATACGCCGTACATTTCGAGCTTCGGTTGGAGCGGCTTCGCTCTGCCGGCGGCGCTGCTGGCGGGCCTCGCAACGCTTCTGGCCGTCTGGATTGCCGATACCGGCCGGCAAGACCCGCGCGATGCAAAGGCGATGACCTTTGCGTGCTTGTGGTTGATACTGACCATCGCTCCAGTGCTGAATTTTCGCTTCCTGGTGGTCACGGAAATTGCCCACGATCGATATCTCTACCTTCCCTCCGTGGGATTTTCAATCCTTGCCGCTATTGCTTTGCGCCAGGTGCTCGCCGCGCTGCCCGGGAACCTGCCCCGGCAAGCCGCAGCGGTCGCCGCGCTGGGGCTCTTTGCCGTTATGATCTGGGCGACGATTGCACAAAGCCAGTACTGGTCGGATGATGTAACGCTCAATAGGCGAGCCTGCGAAATTGCTCCGCGCAACGCTTCCGCGATCACCAATCTGGCGACGGCCATGGGACACGCGGGCAGGGAAGACGAGGCGATGGCGCTTTACCGCCAGGCGCTGGCGATTCAGCCCCGGCTGTGGCGGGCGAATGTCAATCTCGCTTACCTGTATTACATGCGCGCGGATTACCGGTCTGCAGCCCTGTACTTTGCCGATGCCTGCGCCGCAGATTCCTCCGACGCTGACCAGTTCGCCTACCTAGGCCTGTCATTGCTCCACCTTGGCCGGCCGAAGGACGCGGAAATGGCAATGCGCACCGCACTGGACGAGATCCCGGATGGCCGTAATTTCCACCTTGGCCTGGGAGTCGTCCTGGAAGCGGAGGGGAACTTCGCGGCAGCTCGGCGTGAGATGGAAGCGGAGCTCGCCAACGATCCCGGCAACGTCGATGCGCAAGCCCACCTTCGTAAAGTGGACGTGGAGCTCCAGTCGGCGAACGAAAGCCACAGCGCAGGCAAATTGCACAGCGCGGATTCAGCCAGCTTAAAGTAATTCTTTAACTCTTATGGCTGACCTTCATCAATTTATGGCCGAAAGCGAAACCCAGGACGCCGATCGCCCCCGCATTTCCCTGGCGCGGTCCCGGCAGTTTCACTCGGCTGCTCTGACAATCGCCCCGGTCTTTACCGTCGCGGCAGCAACACTCGGCGCTTATGCCACCACGTTGCGGTTTGGATTTGTCTATGACGACACGGTGCTGATTCTTCTGAACAAATCGCTCCGCTCATGGAGCTATTTGCCGGAATACTTCACCTCGCACCTTTGGAATTCCAGCTACCCGCAACTTCTGTCGAACGCCTATCGGCCGTTCTTGCTTCTCTGGCTGCGGATCAATTATTTTCTTTTCGGGGTCAAGCCCTGGGGATGGCACTTGTCGATCGTGCTCGCGCACATGGCGGTGACGTATCTGGTGTATCGGCTGGCACTGCGACTGACCGGGGAGGTTTTGACGGCCACCGCAGCGGGTCTGATCTTCGGCCTTCACCCGATCCATGTGGAAACCATTGCCGAAGCCGCCTGGGCGGACCAACCGCTTTCTACGCTATTCATCCTGGCAACGGTGCTGGCCTGGTGGCGGAGCCGGGAGCCGGGTTCGCCGGTTCGAAAAGAGGCGAGCCTGGTGGCTTCGGTGGCGCTGTGCGCCGCAGGGCTGCTCTCCAAGGAAACCAGCCTGGTGATTCCTCTCCTGATCAGTTCACTTGCCTGGATTTACGATTTGAACGGGAGCGGGGAAGCGGAGGAAGGAGGATCTCAAACCAGCCTGTCCCAACGGCTGCAATCGGCGCTGCTGGCGGGGATCCCGTTTTGGGTTCTGGTGGCGATTTACGTGCCTGTGCGGATTCGGGCGCTCAAGGGCTTTTCTTACGCCGTCAGCCCCCTGCCGCTATCAGAGATGATTCTGAGCGTCCCCAAGGTGCTGCTCTTCTACGCGCGCGCGCTCGTTTGGCCCGCGCGCCTGAGTTGCTTCTACGACACTCCCTACGTAACCTCAGCCGGCTGGAGTGATTTCATATTGCCCGTGATCGTGCTTGCGATCACCGTCGTGGCGCTTGCCGGGTGGTACATGCGCAGCCGCCGGCGCAGGCCCCGGGAAGCGCGGGCGATTGCCTTTGCCATTCTCTGGGTGATTTTGACGCTCATCCCCGTGCTTGATTTCCGGGTCTTTCCGGCGAGCGAGATTGCCCACGATCGCTACGCCTATCTTCCCTCGGCGGGCTTCGCGATACTGGCGGCCATAGGTCTGCGCCAGGTGGTCGAAACCCTTCCCAAGCCGGTCCCTCGGGCGGCTGCAATGCTGTCCGTCGCCGTGATTCTGTTTGGAGCGATGGGTTACGCCACGTATAACCAGGGCCTTTATTGGGCCGACGACCTCAAACTGAACTCCCATGCCCTGCAAATTGCTCCCAGGAATGTTTCCGCTATGACCAATCTGGGCGTGGCGCTTGCCAAGCGCGGCAAAGCCAATGCGGCAATGGAGCTCTATCAGCGGGCGCTCGCACTGAACCCTCAGTTCTGGGCGGCCACCGTGGACGTGGCCTATATTTACTACGGCCGGGAGAATTATCTGGAGGCCGCCCGGTATTTCGTGCGCGCGTGCTCCATTGACCCGACAGACGGCGACCAGTTTGCCTATTTGGGTTTGACGCTGTTGCACCTGGGCAGGCCCAAGGAGGCGGAGGAGGCGGTCCGCGCGGCCCTGCTGATGCACCCTGAGGGTAGAAACTACCACCTTGCTTTGAGCCAGGTGCTCGAAGCGCAGGGAAGACTTGCCGAAGCCCGGCGAGAAATCGAGTGGGAGATTGCTGATGATTCCTCCAACTGGCAGGCGAAGGCGATGCTCAGGGACGTGGAGCAGAGGATCGAGTCCCGGGCGAAGGGAGAGGGCGAAGATGCACACTCAAAGCCCTCGCCGGATATCTTAAAGTAACACTTGAAGATTGCAAGCCCGGAGATTGATTGCCAGTTGCTTCGCCTCGTCGTATCCCGACCAGAGAGGGTGACGCGATGACGATGCCCGGCCATGATCCCGCAGGCGTACTGGGGGAACGCAAAGCGCGCTTTCTAAGTGATTTTCGATGGCGCCGCTGGTGGCCTGGCGCCCTTGTCGTCGCGTCGACATTCTTCGCTTACTCTGCCACCTTGCGGTTTGGCTATATCTACGATGACACCTACTTAATCATTTCCAACAACTCGATCCGTTCGTGGCGATTCCTTCCCGTTTATTTCAGCGGCCACATTTGGAGTTACGTCTTCCCAATGGGGAAATTCAACAGCTACCGCCCCCTGCTGTCGATCTGGCTGCGTTTGAACTATCAGTTATTTGGCCTCCACCCCCTCGGCTGGCACTTGACAATTGTAATTGCCCACGTCGCGGTGACTTATGTTGTCTATCGTTTGGCACAAACACTCACCCGCGAACCTTGGATGGCGCTTGCCGCCGGGCTCCTTTTCGGGCTTCATCCCGTTCACGCGGAAACCATCTCGGAGGCTGCCTGGGCCGACCAGCCGCTGGGGACGTTCTTCATGGTGGCGGCGATTCTTGCCTGGTGGCGGAGCCATGTTGAGCAACGAAACCATCAATGGCAGGTTGCGTCGGTGGCCTTCGCGGCCCTCGCGCTTCTCTCCAAGGAAACCGCCATGGTCCTGCCCTTATTGATCAGTGCGCTGGCCTGGATTTATTGGCGAAATGACGGTGCGGTCCCAAATCTGCCTGAGTCTGAGAGCGAGTCTTCATTGCGCTTCCGGACTGCTTTGGTGGCGGGTGGTCCCTACTGGGCAGCGGTTGGTGCTTACGTTTTTCTGCGCCTGTGGGCGATGAAGGTTTTTGCCTACGTCCTTTACGCGATGCCGTTGTCGAAAGCACTGCTGAGCGTGCCTGCGGTTGTGGCGATGTACTTGCGCCTGCTGGTCTGGCCGGTGGGGTTGAGCTGTTATTACGACACGTTTTATGTGTCGGCGCCCGGCTGGCGGGATTTCGGCCTGCCTGTTCTGCTGCTGGCAGGCGTGTGTGCCCTGATGGTGTTCTGGCGCCGGCGAACCGGAAAATCGAACCCGCGGGACGCCCGGGCGCTGGCCTTCGCATTTACATGGATGGTGCTCACCATCATCCCTGTCCTGAATTTTCGCTACCTGCCCAAGGACGAAATCGTCCACGACCGTTATCTTTATCTGCCTTCCGTGGGCTTCTGCATCCTGATGGCGGTGGGGTTCCGGCAATTGCGGGAGGCATTGCCGCAGGTCAGCCGGCGGCGGCCGGCGGTGGTTGTGGCGGCTATGGTGTTATTCGGCCTATTGGGCGGTGCTACCATTCGGCAGACCTTTTTCTGGACCGACGAAGTGACTTTAAGGACGCGGGCGCATGAAACCGCTCCGCACAACATCAGCGCCACTTTCACTCTGGCTGACGTTCTAAGGGTGGATAAAAGATACGGGCAGGCAATGGAGTTTTACCGTGAGGTACTGCAACATGACCCGGAGTACGGGCCGGCGATCTTTGGCATGGGCATGTGTTACTTTGGGCAGGGCAATTACCCTGAAGCGGTCCGTTACCTTGTGCGAACCTGTTCCCTGATGCCAGCCGAAAGCGACGCGTTCGCCAATCTGGGAATGGCGCTGCTGCATCTGGGCAGGGCACGGGAAGCCGAGGAAGCTCTGCGCGCGGCCCTCCTGGAATTTCCTCATGGGAAAAACTACCACCTGGGCTTGGCGATGGCGCTTGAGGCGCAGGGCAGGCTGGGTGAGGCGAGGCAGGAAGTATTGGCCGGAATCGCGGAGGACACGCAGAATGTGCAGGCAAAGGAGTTGCTCCGGCATTTGGACCAGATAATGGAATCTTCGTCTGCGGGCCCGGCAGGGAATCCGGCCCTCAAGCCTTAACCAAAGACCTTCAAGTAACTCATTAAGATTTGTGTCTAATCGATAGAATCCAAGGCCCTCCGCTTGAATAACGATTGGAAGGCTAATGATGCCACAACGATGATCACCGACCTGGATTTCGAACGAGCACCGCGCCGGGCAGAATCCCCTCTGCCCGCTGAGCCGTTGCGATGCAGTTGGTGGCCGCAGGTCATTGTCGTCGCGTCGACATTCCTCGCTTATGCCGCCACCCTGCGGTTTGGCTACATCTATGATGACTATTATCTGGTCATCGAGAACTACTCCCTCCGGTCTTGGCGGTTTCTTCCCGTCTACTTCGGCGGCCACATCTGGAGTTTTGTCTTCCCGACGTCGAGATCCAACGGCTACCGGCCGCTCCTGCTGATCTGGCTTCGACTGAATTACCAGCTCTTTGGCCTTCACCCCTGGGGCTGGCACCTGACCATCGTGGCCGCGCATCTGGCGGTGACTTACCTCGTTTATCGCCTTGCGCTCACGATGATTCAGGAGAGGTGGACGGCGCTGGCGGCGGGCCTGCTTTTTGGCCTTCATCCGATTCATGTGGAGACGATCGCCGAAGCCTCCTGGGCAGACCAGCCGCTTTCCACGTTGTTCATGCTGGCGGCGGTGCTTGCCTGGTGGCGAAGCCGCGCGTCCGGCCAGAAAACGCGATGGCTGGCTGCTTCCCTGGTCTTTTCCGCTCTCGCCTTGCTCTCCAAGGAAAGCGCCATGGCGCTTCCGTTGCTCATCAGCGCCTTGGCATGGATTTATGACCGCGTGCCGGAGGCGGCATCGCTGCAAGCCGCACCGCTGAAAGCCGCCTTGCTTGAAGATGACTTTTTCACACGTGCCAAGGCTGCTCTGCTGGCAGGCGTACCCTATTGGGCGGCAGTCCTGGCATATGTGGCACTTCGCATGAAGGTGTTGGGACTCTTTTCCTTCATTCTTCACCCCATGCCGTTGTCGCAGGCGCTATTGACGGTGCCCTCGGTCGCGGCGTTCTATCTTCGCCTGTTGATTTGGCCAGTGGGAATGAGCACCTACTACGACACATTCTACGTTTCAAACCCTGGATCGTCTGATTTCTGGTGGCCCACACTGCTGCTGGCGGGATCGCTGGGCTTGTTTGCGTTTTGGTATTTTCGAACGCGGCGGTCATCGCCGGAGCGGGCCCGGCCAATGGCCTTTGCGTTCTGGTGGCTGATGCTGACCACGCTGCCCGTCCTGAATCTCCGTTATCTTCCCAAGGACGAGATCGTCCACGATCGTTACCTCTACCTTCCCTCGGTGGGGTTCTGCATTCTGGCGGCAATCGGCTTGCGCCAGGTGCTGGGTCCGTTGCCAGGATCCAGTCGTCGCCCGGCTTACGTAGCGGTTGCCGCCGCGGCGCTTTTCGGCTTGCTGGGTTACGCAACAATTCGGCAAAGCCTTTTCTGGACTGACGAGATGACGTTGCGGCGCCGCGCCCACGAAATCGCTCCCCACAACAACTGCGCCACGTCGGCCTTGGGAGACGTCCATCGGATGTATCAGGATTACGCCCCGGCGATGGAGCTCTATCAGAAAGTGCTGGCATCCGACCCCGATTATTGGCCGTCGGTCGTTGGTGTGGGCTTGATCGATTACCGGCAGGGGAATTATCAGGAAGCGGCCAAATATCTCCTGCGAGCCTGCGCCCTGATGCCCACAGACGCCGACGCGCTGGCCAC
>JASHTY010000495.1 GCA_030040315.1 Terriglobia bacterium
GTCCCGGCTCGCGATAGGGCAGAAGCTTGCGCCCGAAGCGTTCGATCACGCCGTTCTCGTCGGGGCTGAGAGTGTAGAACCCACTCGCCACATAAAGCGCCAATGCTGCGTACAACAAAGGTTTCTTCAGCCGTGACCAGTTGTCAATCAGCCAGCCCATGATGACGCCGAACTCGAAGCGGGAAGCCGTGTCACGAATGGCTGAAATAATCTGGGGAGCCTGCAAACGCGCGGAGAGCCGCTCCCAACTGCGGCTAATCCAACTCCGCCCAGTCGAGGGGGCGCGCAAGAGGCGCAAGGAATTCATCATGACGAAGAAGGAAGAGAGTTGATGAGTGACGGCTGCACCCACCGGCCCGATAACGGCAGTCGCGGCGCAAATCACGGCGGCAAAGTTAAAGACGCCGGCAAAGAGGATGATGTTTTGCCACGCCGTCCTTACGGCGCGGCGGCTGACTCGGAAAAACTCCGGCAGCTCTTCGAGTGATTGAGGGAGATACACAGCGTCGGCGGCCTGCGCCGTGATGTCGCTGGCGCCTGACACTGCAATGCCCACGGTGGCGCTGGCGAGTGCCGGCGCGTCGTTGACGCCGTCTCCCACCATGGCGGGGTGGCGGCCCGAGGAGGTGAGCGCCTGAATCCGTTCCAGCTTCTGCGCCGGAAGCAACTCCGCTTCCACCTGGGATATTCCCACCTCACGCCCAATCACCTCCGCGGAGCGCGTACGGTCACCCGTCAGAATAAGCTGCTCGGTCAGGCCCAGCTCGCGCAGACCCCCCAGCGCTTCGCTAACGCCGCTGCGAACCTGGTCGCGCAGGAGAATGGCGCCTGCCACACGACTTCCATCCGCCACCAGGACTGAAGTCGCGCCCGCCTGATCCGCTTCTTCAAGCAAGGGTTCAGCGCCCTGTATTCCCGATTCGGAAAAGAACGCGGCGTTGCCGGCGCGAATCTCACGATCGCCCAGCTTGCACATTGCGCCGCGGCCGGGAACCACTTCCGCTGATAAGGGCTCCGGAACAGTCAGATTGCGATGCGCGGCCTCTTCCACGATGGTGCGCGCCAAGGGGTGGCTGGAGGCCCGCTCCGCCGCCGCGGCCAGAACAAGAAGCTGATCCTCAGAGCCGGCGAGCGGCACGATCCGCAGTATGGCGAAACGCCCCTGAGTGATCGTTCCGGTTTTGTCAAAGACGATGGTTTGCGTCCTGGCCGCGCGCTCCAGAACCGCCGCGCCACGCACCAGGATGCCTCGCCGCGCGAGACCGCCCATGGCCGCCACCATCGCCGTGGGGGTTGCAAGGATCAGCGCGCAGGGGCAGGCGACAATCAGCACCGCTACCGTCCGCAACCAGTCGCGGGTGAAGAAAAACGTGAGCCCGGCAGACAGAAGCAGCGCGGGAAGGAAGAATTTCGCGTAGCGGTCCGCCAGCCGCTCCACCGGCGAGCGGCGCTGCTGAGCTTCCTTGACCAGTTCAATGACCTGCGCGAGAGTCGTATTCTCTCCGCTGCGCGTCACCCGAATTCGCAAAAGGGCATTTCCGTTGAGCGTCCCGGAAAAGACCTCATCGCCCGGCGATTTGTCGCGAGGCAGCGGTTCGCCCGTCACCGAGCTTTCGTCAACAATCGAGACGCCGGATTCTACCGTGCCGTCGGCGGGAATTCGCTCACCGCTGCGGACCAGGACCAAATCGCCGGCCACCAGCAATTCGGAGGCGATGGTTTCCTCGCGTCCATCGCGGAGCAGCGTCGCGGTGCGGGGCATCTGCTCGACGAAGCGCTCGATGGCGTCGGTGGTCCGCCCGGCGGCGTAGGATTCCAGCCCCTCACCCACCAGCACGATGAACATGGCCTCCGCGGCGGCAAGGTTTTGTCCCACGCACAAGGCGGCAACCACCGCGATGCAGAGCGCCAGGTCCGCGGAAATCCGTTTTTCCAGCAAGGCGGAGAGTGAGTTATAGAAGGTTTTGTATCCCGCCAGCAGGGCGATGATGATGGCGGTATCGATTCCGAAGAAGGTCTTGAAAATCCCCAGGAAATTGAGCAAGAGCAGCACGCCGACGGCGGCCGCGAACGAATAATAAACGATGCGCTCTCTCCAGGCTTCCTGCATGTCGCTCAATTCCCGGTATAGGTGATCCACATCGGCGAGATCCAGACGATTTCACCATCATCCTGTTCGCCGCGCACGTAGTAGTAACTCGTCTTGCCTTTTTCAGGCTGATTGTCCCGCCAGGTGAAATCCACCACCTGTGTATACGGCGAGGTGGAGTAAACGAACTGGCCGTTGCGGATGATGGTGACCTTGGCGAACTTTGAGGTTCCACGAAGTTTGATTTTCAGGGTCGGCGGGTCTGCGGAAGAAAACTCATCCCCCATCATGTGCGTTCCACTTTCAAAATCGGCCAGAATTTCATCGGTCGCGGCGTAAACGTGGCGCGCTTTCAGGGCTTGCAAAATATTTTCACGCGTCAATTCCTTTACGTAGAGATTTGCGTAGCTCATGTGCGTGGAAATGTGGTCGGAACTTGCCTCAAATCCCAGGCGATAACCTTTGTCGAGCGCCAGATTCACAAATCCCTTGGGACGCCAGCCTCCGATGGAGTCTTCTTGCGTATTGGCGCGCGGCGCACCCGGCATTTCGTAGTCCTGTCGAAGCCCCTGGTAGA
>JASHTY010000496.1 GCA_030040315.1 Terriglobia bacterium
CTATGGTTTCAGGCTACCAAGACCGGATCGTTCCACCTCTTTTGCGACCAGTATTGCGGCACCAACCATTCCATGATGAAGGGCGAAGTGATTGTCATGGAGCCCACAGCCTATGAGCAGTGGCTGAGCGGCGGCATACGTGGCGAAAGTATGGTCGATGCGGGCGCCAAACTGTATGAACAATTCGCCTGCATCACCTGTCACGGAACTGGCAAAGGGCCCTCGTTCGTTGGAATTTACGGCAAGCCCGTAAAATTGACTGACGGGCAAACGCTAATGGTGGACGACGACTATCTGCGCCACTGCATCCTTCACCCCTCGGACCGCGTCGTGGCCGGATATGCGCCTCTCATGCCCACGTTTAAGGGTCAGATTACGGAAGAACAGTTGCTTCAAATCATCTCCTATATCAAGTCACTGACCCCGCAGGAAGGGAAGGCAGCGAAATAATGGCAACCCCAGCGGTGGAAATCGACACTCGCGTTCACTATTTGAATGCCAACTATGGCATCAAATCGTGGCTGCTCACCACGGACCACAAGCGCATTGCGATCCTGTACATGGTTTCCATCACCCTGTTCTTCTTAGTGGGTGGAATTGCCGCCACGCTGATCCGAATTCATTTGATCGAACCCAACGGCGCCGTCTTTGAGCCCGGGACCTACAACAAGCTGTTCAGCATGCACGGAATCATCATGGTGTTTTTCTTTCTGATTCCCTCCATTCCCGCCGTGCTGGGAAATTTCCTGGTCCCCATGATGGTCGGCGCGCGCGACCTGGCGTTCCCAAAGCTCAATCTGCTGAGCTGGTACATCTTCATGGCCGGCGGGATCCTGGTGTTGTACTCGGTCATCTGGGGCGGAGTGGACACGGGCTGGACATTCTACACGCCGCTCAGTACGACCTACGTGAACACCAACGTGCTCTCCGCCGCGTTCGGGGTCTTCATCGCCGGGTTCTCCTCAATTCTTACCGGCCTGAACTTTGTGGTCACCATTCACAAGATGCGTGCGCCGGGAATGACCTGGTTTCGCATGCCGCTGTTCCTTTGGGCGATTTACGCAACGAGCATCATTCAAATCCTGGGAACGCCCGTCATCGCCATCACGCTGGTGCTTGTAGCCGTGGAGCGGATCTTTCACGTCGGCCTCTTTGATCCCGCTGTGGGCGGCGACCCCATACTCTTCCAGCACCTGTTCTGGTTCTACTCGCATCCTGCCGTCTACATCATGATTCTTCCCTCCATGGGTGTGGTCAGTGAATTGATCACCTGCTTCGCAAGGAAGCGAATCTTCGGTTACACCTTTGTAGCGTTTTCAAGCGTCGCGATCGCCGTGATTTCCTTCCTGGTATGGGGACATCACATGTTTCTGAGCGGCCAATCCGTTTACGCCGGAATCATCTTTTCCGCACTCAGCTTTTTGGTGGCGATTCCTTCCGCGATCAAGGTGTTCAACTGGACGGCCACGTTGTACAAGGGCTCTATTTCCTATCAGGCTCCCATGCTCTACGCCATGGGATTCATCGGCCTGTTCACCATGGGCGGGCTGACGGGTCTTTTCCTGGCCACGCTGGCGACGGACCAGCACCTGCATGACACCTACTTTGTGGTTGGCCACTTTCATTACATCATGGTCGGCGGCGCGGTCATGGGTTATCTCGGCGGCATTCATTTCTGGTGGCCGAAGATTACCGGCCGGCTTTATCCCGACGGATGGGCCCGCCTGGCCGCCGCCATCGTCTTCGTTGGATTCAACCTCACTTTCTTTCCGCAATACATGCTGGGATATCTCGGCATGCCGCGGCGGTATGCAATCTATTCACCGGAATTTCAGGTGCTGAATGTCATGTCATCCGCCGGAGCGTCGATCCTGGCGCTGGGTTATGCCATCCCCCTGGTCTATCTGATCTGGTCGATGCGTTACGGCCCGGAGGCCGGACCCAATCCCTGGGGCGCCAAGGGACTGGAGTGGGAAACGCCTTCGCCACCTCCCACTGAGAACTTTGAGGAAACCCCCGTGGTCAGCGAAGAAGCTTACGCCTACGGCCCGAAGGAGGCTCACGGTGTCTGACCATCACGCCTCGGGCGCCCTGGCCCACCAATTCGAGGACCTTGAGCAGCAGCACGAGTCCGCCAGCCTGGGAATGTGGATTTTCCTCGCCACGGAAGTGATGTTCTTCGGGGGCCTGTTTTGCGGTTACACCGTCTACCGCAACTTGCACCTCGCCGGTTTTGTGGACGGGAGCCACAAACTGAACGTAACCATCGGTGCGATCAATACGGCCGTGTTGATTTGCAGCAGCTTGACCATGGCGCTGGCGGTGCGTGCTGCGCAAATGGGTAAAAGAATTTCCCTTGTATCATTCCTCATCATGACCATTCTTCTAGGACTGACCTTCGTCGCGATCAAACTGATACTCGAATGGCGGCACGACTATGTGGAGGGCTTGGCTCCCGGCCTGCACTTCACCTTCACCGGGGCCAATGCACCGTCCGTGGAGCTGTTCTTTTGCTTCTACTTCATCATGACGGGCGTGCACGCGCTGCACATGATCATTGGGGTGGGGGTGCTCTCCGTGCTGGGCGTGCAGGCGTGGAAAGGCCGCTTCGGCCCCGACCGCTTTAACGCCGTTGAAACCGCCGGCCTTTACTGGCATTTCGTGGACATCATCTGGATTTTCCTTTTCCCTCTTCTCTATCTCATCGGAGGGCGATACTGAATGGAAGGCCACGTCGTCTCCAAGAAACTCTATTTTCTGATATTTGGCACCTTGCTGGTGTTCACGGGCCTCACGACGGGTGTGGCGTTTATTGACCTGGGCCAATGGAACACCATCGTGGCGCTGATTATCGCCTGTTGCAAAGCTACCCTCGTGATCCTCTTCTTCATGCACCTGCGCTGGAGCCCGCGCCTGATGCGCATCGTTGTGCTCTCCGCCATCCTGTGGCTGGCCATCATGATCAGCCTGACGACCACGGACTTCGTCTCGCGCGGTTGGACTCCGGTCCCGGAAAGCTGGGAGACCTCACTTCTGCGCCTGCCTGCGGCTCCGCATATTCTGCTCCATC
>JASHTY010000497.1 GCA_030040315.1 Terriglobia bacterium
GCATGGCCACAAAGCCGTCGGACTCACCATTGTCATTCCCGTGGGATGCTTGAAAGGCATTGAGGATTGGAAAGTTCTGGGTGGAAAACGTCCAGCCGGTAATGTACGCATTACCTGAGGAATCCAGAGCGATGCCCGTCGCGGCGTCCTGCCCGTTTCCGCCGAAATACGTGGAATAGATCAGCCCGTTGCCGGCGGAGTTCAGTTCCGCAACGAATGCGTCGGAAACGCCTCCGGCAAAGTAGGATTGGATAGGATTGCCCGCGGTCGGAAAGTTTTCGGAGGTGGTTGTCCCTGCGACGAACGCGTTACCCGTGGAATTGACGGCGATTCCGTACCCGAAGTCGGTGTTATATCCCCCCAGGTAGGTGGAATAAACCAGGCCGCTTCCGGACGGGTTGAATTCGGTCACGAAGGCATTGGTAAATCCTGGCTCGCCCGATTGATAGGCGTTTTGCGTGGGGAAGTTTCCGGACGAGGTGTTGCCGGTTACATACGCGTCCCCGGAGGAGTCAACCGCGATAGCCGCGCCATAGTCCTGATAATTTCCCCCGAGATAAGTGGAGTAAACCAGGCCCGATCCCGAAGGATTCATCTTGGTCACGAAAGCATTCGTGGACCCCGGCTGACCTGACTGGTAGGCATTCTGGGTTGGGAAATTTGGAGATGACGTGTAGCCGGTGATGTAGGTGTTGAGGGATGAGTCGATGGCGATGGCCTGGCCGTAATCCTCGGAACTGCCGCCCAGATAAGTCGACCACGCGAGGGCGCTTCCACCCGGGCCGAGCTTGGCCACGAAGGCGTTGACATTACCCGGCTCACTTGGCTGGTAGACGCCGCCGGTGGTGGGAAAATCGTCGGACGAGGTCGTGCCCGCGATGTACGCCGCGCCAAAGGCATCCACCGCTACGCCGTAAGCCTCATCATCGGTGCTTCCCCCCAAATAAGTGGAGTAAACCAGTGTGCCGTTAGACGGTGTGAGCTCCATCACAAACGCATTGCGCAGGCCGGTGGTGCTGTTGTTTGTGCTTTGATAGGCATTTAGCGTGGGAAAGTCGGTTGAAAAAGTTGATCCAACCATGTAGGCGTTGCCGGAGGAATCTACGGCGATGGCCGAACCCAGGTTGGCGCTTGAACCTCCAAAGTACGTCGCATAAGTCAGAATCGGGTCAATCACCAGCGCGCGGTGAGGATCGTACGTGCCCAGTGCAAAGTAAATCCTGTTCGGGGCCGCCAGGACATAGCGGCCGTCCACCAAATCGCGGCGATCGTTGGATTTCGCTTGTTGATAAACCAGGGGCTTGTGGAAACGAATTTCTCCACCGCCGCTATTCGCGATAATGTCGCCGCTCGAGTCGATTGAGAATTTTCCGGCGTCGCCTTCCCGGTCTTCACTCTCGATGGCCAGTGCGATACGGGTGGGATCCGCCCCGGGAGCCACTACGAAGTCATATTCCAGTTGTCCACTCTGGCTGCCGTGGTAAACCAGGTCCACTCCCGGATAGACATCGTGGTATCGCACCTTGGCAAAGGTCGGCACATTGGTGCGCCACTTGCTTCGGTCCCGACCGATAAAGTAATTGGTCTTGCCGGGCAACGCCGCTTCACCCGCGACCTTGGCCGCGGGATTCGCTCCCATCAAACTCAGGCGCACAACTTCGCGAGATTGCTGGTCGCGTCTTGGAGTCTTGAAAAACTGACCTGGATCTGAAATGGTTCCAGTATTTGGCGTACCTGCCAGGAGCGGCGGCAAATTTCGAGTTTCGAATTTCGCCCCGAGCCCCCAAGCCGTCTTCGGGCGACGGGTCGAGTTTTCGTCTTTGCTAAGAGCGGGCAGCGTCAGCACGGCTTCGTTCCCTGTCAGGAACAGGCTGTAACCACGCCCTTGCGACAGGTATTTTACTGCCGCGTCCGTTTGCCCCAGGTTGGGCTGAAAGCTGAGCGGCAGCCTGCCATAGTTCACGGCCGCTTTGCCTGTGCTGCGGCCGCGGAGAGAGGCCGGCTGATTGGCGGCTATCGACTGCGCACTGTTCATCGGTGTGCGGGCGGGCGCTTGTTTCAATGCTGGGGACGGAGCAAATGCCGTCATCAATGCACCGGTGACCATAAGGGCCGCCATCATCGCGAACGCCAAAACCCGGCTGCGGGCCGATCGGGAACCCCGCTCCATTTCCTTTGTCGTCGAACCCTCGTGAAACACCTTCACATCACCCTCCGCTCGAAGGCTTTTCGCAGGCGCTGGAATGGGCGCCCGCGGATGTTGAATGCATCCTGGGTTGAATTGTGCGCTGAAGGGGTCCCGAGTATAGGGGTGTTTGCCCCAGTCGATAGCCAAATTCCCCGCCTGGCTGCGCGCCAAATTCTCCAACCGGATTGCTTGTGCGGAAATCCGGCAGCGCGGCAAATTACTCCGCAAGGGCCACCGACCACCGCTTACTTTCAGTTACATGAATTAGTGTTCAAGGAACAGACGCGCGTATTCTACATGAATTCGACGGAGTTTGCGTGGAATTCGTCGCCGAAAGCCGCGGGCGAGAGGTGCCAAAATCACGCGCAGTAGACAGCAGACCCCGTTGAGGCTAAATTGAATTTGAGATCAATCTGCGGATGGAGCAAATGCATGCGGAAAAAATCCTTGCTGGTCCTTGTGGCGCTTTCGCTTCCCTCATTGCTGGCTGTGCTGGCCGCTTCCCCTGACGTTGGTCCAGGGGCGCAATGGTGGTCTTACGTCCAGTACCTGGCGAGCGACAAGCTCGAGGGACGGGGCACGGGCAGTGAGGGGCATCGCGTAGCGGCCGATTTCGTCGCGAAGCATTTTCAGCAGGACGGCCTGACTCCCGCGGGGACGAATGGCTACATTCAGCCGGTCAAATTCTATTCCCGCAGAATTGTGGAGGAGCAATCCGGCCTCGATTTGGTCAGCGCGGGAAAGACCGAGCCTCTGAGACTCGGAGACGACGCGATCATTCGCGCGCAGGTTCCGCCCGCCGCACACTTGCGCGCCGGGCTTGTTTTCATCGGATACGGCTTGAGTGTTCCGGAGCTTAAATATGACGATCTGGCGGGTCAGGACTTGCAGGGGAAGGTGGTTGTCTACATGGCAGGCGGGCCGTCCTCAATTCCCAACGCTCTGCGCGCGCATGCACAATCGACGGGGGAACGGTGGCGGGCTCTGCATGCTGCCGGCGCCGCCGGCGTAATCTCCATCGCCAATCCGCGCCACATGGATATACCGTGGCCGCGGCTGATGGTTCTAAGGTTTTCGCCTACCCTGCGGCTCGCCGACCCTGGACTGGATGACTTGGCCGGGAATCGGCTTGTGGTGGTGTTCAATCCCGCTCAGGCGGAGAAGCTATTCGCAGGTTCAGGCCACACCTTCGCGGAGTTGATCGATATTGCCGAGCGGGGCGAGCAGTTGCCGCGCTTCCCGCTGGTGGTTTCACTCGATGAGCACGCGAAGTACACGCAGCAGGAAGTGACATCGCAGAATATTGCCGGGATCCTGCCCGGCTCCGATCCCGCCTTGAAGCAGGAATACATCGTCCTCTCGGCGCATGTGGATCACCTGGGCGTCGGCGAGCCCATCAACGGCGACCGCATTTACAACGGCGCCATGGACAACGCCGCGGGTGTGGCGACGCTGCTGGATGTGGCGGAGACACTGCACGCCTCCGGCACAAAGACGCGGCGCTCACTGCTGTTCCTGGTCGTGACGGGTGAAGAGGCGGGGCTTTTGGGCTCGCGATACTACACCTTTCATCCCACTGTGCCTTTGGCCCAGACCGTAGGCGACTTGAATGTGGATATGTTCCTTCCCATTTTCCCTTTGAAACAACTTATCGTGCACGGGCTCGAGGAATCGGACCTGGGTTCCCTCTTGAAGGAAGTGGCGGCCAAGGAAGGGGTTGAGGTTCTGCCTGACCCGGCGCCGGAGCGGAACGTATTCATTCGCAGCGATCAATACAGCTTTATCAAGAAAGGAATTCCGTCCATCTTCTTTTCATTTGGGTACACAAAAGGTTCGCCGGAGGAAGCGACGGTGAAGCAGTGGCTGAGCAACCGTTATCACGCGCCTTCCGATGACTTGCAGCAGCCCGTGGATTTGGCGGCCGCCGCCAAGTATGACAAGATCGTGCTGGGGCTTGCCGAGGCCATGGCGGACGGCGATCAACGGCCCCAATGGAATCCCGACTCGTTCTTCAGGAGGTTTGCCGTTACCGGCGGACAGTAAACTTTCCGCGCATCGGTGGCGTTTCAAAAGCACGCACTTGGAAATCTGCTTCAATATTGCCGCCTCCTAATTCATAATTCACGTGTCCGCCGATCATCGCTGGCGGACCATTGATCTCCTCATGAAGAAGAAAACTTCCGCGAACAAACGCACGAAGCAATTCGTGCTCATCACCGGGATGAGCGGGTCGGGAAAGGTTTCCGTGCTGAAGGCCTTTGAGGACCTCGGCTACCATTGCGTCGATAATCTTCCCTTTGATCTGATCCTGAAATTCGCGGAGATGTGCCAGCAGCCGGGCAGTCGAATCGATCGCGCCGCTGCGGTGGTGGATATTCGCGGCGGCGAAGCGCTGAGCCAGCTCCCCACGCATTATCACGCGCTCGCGCGCAACAAGGATCTGCGGCCGTCGCTGGTGTTTCTGGAAGCTTCGGACAAGGCGCTGATCCGCCGCTTTGAGGAGACGCGCCGCCCCCATCCGCTGGGGCGCGACCTGCCCGTGCGCGAGGGGATTCGCCTGGAGCGCATGCTCCTGAAACCCATGCGCCAGCTCGCCACCATGGTGATCGATACGACGCGCCTGAACGTGCATGAGCTCCGCGATTTGATTCAAACCCGCTTCGGGGGCGTGGAAGCGCGCCGCTCCATGCTGATTTCTTCCATGTCATTTGGCTATCGTTTCGGCGTCCCGCCGGACGCCGACCTGATGTTTGACGTGCGCTTTCTGCCCAACCCAAACTTTGTTCCTCGCTTGAAGAACAAAACCGGGCGCGATGTGGGCGTGAAGCGCTTCATGGACTCGCACCCGCAAACCCGGGAATTTCTGAGCCGGCTGATGGACCTGCTGCTTTACCTGCTGCCGCAATTTATTCGCGAGGGGAAGAGTTACCTCACCATCGCCATCGGTTGCACGGGCGGACATCACCGGTCCGTCTACCTGGCTGAAGAGGTGGCGAGCGCCCTTATCCACGAAGGCTACAAGACCAAGGCTTCGCACCGGGATATCGGAAAAGGATGAGGGAGGTACGGAGGCATCTGTGAACAACGTGCTGGCAGTCGACATTGGAGGCACACATTTCCGCACCGGCTTGTTCGATGAGCAGGGCCGCCGCCTGCTGGTTCTGGAGGGCGATACGGATCGTCAGGCGGGCCGCGAATGGATGCTTGAACAGCTCGCCAGGCGTTGCCGCGATTTGATTGCTCAGACCGATGCGCCCGTAAAGGCTTGCGGACTCAGCTTCGGGGGCCCCGTCGATTTCCAGGGGCAGAGCGTGACCTCCGTGCACTCCGCGGGCTGGCAGGGATTCGAATTGGGAAAGTGGATGGAGCAGACCTTGGGCATTCCCTGCGCACTGGACAACGATGCCAACGCAGGCGCGCTGGGCGAATATCGCTTCGGCGCGGGCCGCGGCGCGAAGTCGATGGTCTACATCACCATCAGCACAGGCATTGGCAGCGGCCTGGTTTACGAGGGCAAGCTGATTCGCGGTAAAGATTGCGTGGCGGGGGAAATCGGCCACATTCCCGTGTCGGATTCTGGCGCAAGTTGTTCGTGCGGCGGACGCGGTTGCCTGGAATCGTTCAGCTCCGGCGGCGCCATCGAAATGCGTGCGCGGGAGTGGGCGCAACGCCGGCCGGAACAGGTTGCGCGAACGATCGAGCTGAGCGGCGGCGGCGAAATCACCGCCAAAGGGCTCATGCTCGCGGCGGCGGAAGGCGACATGGTGGCAACCCACATCCTTCGCGAGACGACGCGCTGGCTCGCCCGGGGTGTATTGATGGTCATCCGCATTCTGAATCCCGACGTTATTGTTCTGGGTGGCGGTGTGGCGCAATCCGGCGCTCTACTGCTGGATACATTGCATGGCTTTCTGGAAGAACTTTCATCTCCCACGATCCACTACTCCACCGAAATCGTAACTGCGGCTTTGGGGAATTATTCTCCCCTTTATGGTGCTGCGGCAATGGCATTGACGATGGATAAGCCCACAAGTTCCGATGTAGCCGGCTGAGGCGCGCGAATCCCATAAGCGCAAAAATCGCCCTAACTAGCAGAAAACAAATGTGATATCCAGATCCTTTTCGCCCCAACCGAGGCAAGACGATGCATTTTCCTTGACGAAGCTTAAGCTAGACAGCTAACATACTTAGTTTTGTGGGGATTAGGGGAGTTTTGGCCCGGGGGCGCCACACCGCATGAGTCAAGTTCAGCGCTTGCTAGGTTTCGTGCGCCCATACAGCTTCCGCCTGGTCATCGCGGTTTGCCTGATGGTCGTGGTCGGCGCCTCTGAGGGCATCACCGCCCTCCTCATCAAGCCCATCTTCGACGTTCTCCTTGACCCTAATAGCCAGACCGCCAAAATTGCTCTGATTCAGGCTAAGCCTCCTTACTTCCCATACACCATTTATCTCCAGGACGTCCTGCCACACTGGGTCCACAACATCTGGGACGTCGTCGCTTTCGTGATCATCGGCGTCGCCATCATCAAGGGCATAGCAGAGTTCCTGGCCACCTATTTCATCAATTACACGGGGCACTCGGTCGTCCGCGACCTGCGCAATCTTCTTTACTCGAAGCTGATCGAACAATCCATTTCTTTCTTTCATCGGAACCCGACGGGCCGCCTGATGTCCGCGATCACCAGTGACACGGAGCGTATTCAGTACGCGGTGTCGCAAACCGCGGCGGACACGCTGAAGCAAGCCTTCACTCTGGTCTTCCTGTTGGGGGCGCTTTTTTACTTCGACTGGCGGCTCGCACTCATCTCCATGGTTCTGATTCCGCTGGTGGTCATCCCCTCGGCGAAACTCGGACGATACATCCGCACTTCAAGCCGCAGCAGCCAGGACAAGATGGCGGACCTGAACAACGTTCTTCAGGAAACCTTTACGGGAATTCGCATCGTCAAGGCGTTCGCCATGGAGGCCTTTGAGGTAGAGAAATTTAAGACCACCACGCGCCGCCTGCTGCGCGTAAGCCTGCGCTGGGTGCGCGCCCAAGCCGTCTCCTCGCCACTGATGGAAGTTCTGGGCGCCATCACCATTGCCGGCCTGCTCTACTATGAACGCCGCCTGATTCTGAATCATCTTCAGACCACCGGAGATTTTATCGCTTTCCTCTATGCGCTGTTGAAGTCCTACGAGCCGGTCAAGCGCCTGACGGGCGTCAGCAACGCCTATGCGCAGGCGCTCGGCGCCTCCGAGCAGGTGTTCCAATACCTCGATTCGCAGCCGGAAATGGTGGACAAGCACGGAGCGCCGCGCCTGCCTGCCTTCCAGAACGAAATCGTCTTCGATCACGTTGAATTCGATTATGAAGATGGCGTCCCTCTGCTGCGCGACATCAATCTGCGCATCGGCAAAGGTGAAGTGGTGGCGCTGGTGGGCTCAAGCGGCGCCGGCAAGACCACGGTTGCCAGCCTGATCCCGCGCTTCTTCGACGTCAATCAGGGGCGCATTACCGTTGACGGCCACGACGTGCGCGACGTCAAGCTGGAATCACTGCGCTCCCAGATCGGCATCGTCACCCAGGAGACGATTCTTTTCAACGATACGGTTTATAACAACATCTGTTACGGCAGCCGCTGGCCCACCGAGAAACAGGTGCGCGAGGCGGCGCGCGTCGCCCTGGCGGAAGAATTCATTCAAGAGATGCCTCAAGGGTATCAAACCATGATCGGCGAGCGCGGCCAGCGCCTTTCCGGCGGTCAGCGCCAGCGCATCGCCATTGCCCGCGCCCTGCTGAAGAACCCGCCCATTTTGATTCTCGACGAGGCCACTTCCGAGCTCGACACGGAATCCGAACTGCTCGTCCAGCGCGCGCTCGCCAACCTGATGGCGGGCCGCACCGTGATGGTGATTGCCCATCGGCTCTCGACCGTGCGCCGCGCGGAGCGCATCGTGGTGATCGACCGGGGAACGATTTCGGAAGTCGGAACACACGAAGATCTGGTCAGCCGCGGCGGAATTTACCAGCGACTGCACGAACTGCAATTCGTGGACGCGCAGCCGTGAAAGAACCTAACGACGCCAATCTATCGGTAGGTGCCCGGCTCTGCCGGGAACGCAATCGGAGTTTGACACTTTCGGGAATCTGCAATACGTGGTTTTCATCGGATCGAGAATACCCCTCACCCTATCACCCCTTCTCCCCTCTTCCCTCTCCCCGGGGAGAGGAAAGAGGGGGAGGGGAGTTGGGGTGAGGGGCTCTTCGGCGGGGGCTGGCGCAGACTCCGCAGGTGTGGAGTCCGCGATCTGTGATGGAAGATGAGGTCACGGTATTCGACGCAGAGATTGAAATTCATCGCTGCGCCAGCCGGCCCGATGGTCCGCGCCACGGTACTCAACAATGTTACGCAGCATGACAGGCTACAGCCGCGTTGAAACCCAGGAAGCGGGATTCACCCTCACCGTGAGCATCCGCGGCACCAACCATCGCTTTCTTGATGCCCAATTCCGGTTGCCTTCGAGCCTTGATCCGCTCGAATCCGCTGTGCGTAAGCTGGTGAAGGAGCACGTGGCGCGTGGGCACGTGGAAGTAACCGTGGGCTTGGCCAGCCTGGGCTCGGCAGAACTTGAAATCGATCGCAAGCTGCTGGCGGCGTACTTGAAGGGTTACCAGACGCTGAAGCAGGAATTCGTCGCCGCGGCCGATCCGGACCTGATGTCGCTGCTGCACGTTCCGGGTTTGATTGTGAGCGGCAATGGGAAGATTACGCCTGAACAACTTGAGCCCATTCGCCGGGCGCTGGAGCGCTCCGTTGCCCAGGCGCTTAAAGAATTGAACGTAATGCGAGCCCGCGAAGGCGACGCCCTCGAACATGACCTGAAAGCGCGCCTGGCAAAGCTTGAGGCGCTTCGCATCAGCATTTCAAAGCTCGCCGAGAAGGCGCCACAGTTCTATCAAAAGCGCCTGGAGGGCCGGATTCGCGAATTGGCCGGCACCGTCGAGATGGACACCACGCGGCTGGCGCAGGAAGTTGCCTTTCTCGCCTCGCGCTCCGATATCGCCGAGGAGTTGACGCGCTTTCAGAGCCACCTCGACCAGATTCGCCGGCTTCTGGGAGAAACG
>JASHTY010000498.1 GCA_030040315.1 Terriglobia bacterium
TCCGCCAGGTGGGGATATCCGAGCAAACGTTCTACCGCTGGAAGAAGCGGTACACGGGCCTGGAGGTGGACCAGTTGCGCCAGTTGAAGCAGCTTCAGGAAGAGAACGTTCGGCTGAAGCGGGTGGTGGCGGACCTGACGCTCGACAAGGTCATGCTCCAGGACGTGCTGTCAAAAAATTGTGAAGCCCTCGCGGCGCCGCCCAGTGGTTGAGTACTTGTGCGGCGGATATGGAGTGAGCGAACGGCGGGCATGTGGGGTGGCTCGGTTGGCGCGCTCGACGCAATGTTATCGCGGCAGCAAGAATCCGCAGACGGCCCTGCGGCAACGCATTCGGGAAACCGGTCGAACGCGGGTCCGCTATGGATATTGGAAGATTCGAGTGTTGCTGAACCGCGAGGGCTGGAAAGTAGGGAATAAGTGGGCGTACCGGCTCTACCGGGAAGAGGGACTGGGGTTGCGTCCGAGGCCGCGGCGCCGGTATCAGGCCTCCTCATACCCCCGCGAGCGAACGAAGCCACGAGCTCCGAATGAGGTCTGGAGTCTGGATTTTGTGGCCGATCAACTGGCGGACGAACGTGGGTTCCGTGCTCTGACGGTGGTGGATGTGTTCACGCGCGAAAGCCTGGCGATCGAGGCCGGACAAAGCCTGAAGGGCGAAAATGTGGTGGGGGCTTGAATCGTATCCGCACGGATCGGGGAGCACGCAAGATGCTGTTCTGCGATCATGGGGAGGAGTTCACCAGCCAGGTTATGGACCTGTGGGCATATCAGCATGGCGTGCGCATTGACTTCTCACGGCCGGGTAAACCGACCGACAATGCGTACGTGGAGTCGTTCAATGGCACCTTTCGGGACGAGTGCTTGAACGCGCACCACGAGTCTGAGCGAAGCCAAGCAGATCATCGAGGGCTGGCGGAGGGAATGCAATGAGAGTCGTCCTCACAGGGCGATGGAAGAAAGGACGGCGAACAGCAAGCGGCTGGAAACTCGCCTTGAGGTTGGAACAGAAAAAGGGGGCCGCTCATTCTTCCGGGTTGAGGCGTAGCAGATTTCGAGCATGGCCAATCATTTGGGCCTAATTTTACGCGCGTCGATTTACTCCTTCCGAAATCAATTTACCACACATCCTGAGTACAATTGAGACTGTACATCTCATCCGAAAACAACTCGCGGGGTGGATGCTGGAACTCGCCTTTAATGCTCGCCCTTTCCTCCATTGTGGACTCCCATTGCGTTGATTTCCTTCTGACAAGTTGCTCTGTATAGGAGGAAGTGAAAAGTTCTTCCATCAAGTGGTTGGCCGATCTTACTTCGAACGGATCGCAAAATTCATTTCAATTCCAACAATTTGGCCTCATTCGCCGACATATTCAGGGTGAACTCGTTCACTCCGGTTGACAGGGTCCTATTCTGAAGAAGGTCGATGACGCGAGCAGGTCGGGGCAGTCGAATCGTTCGCGCCCCGGCAGCGGGCGCATAGATCACGAGGAAGCTCTTATTAGCGTACACGACGTCATCGGCGTCACTATAGATATGACATCCTGCGGCGCTCGCGATCCTGCGCAGGAGTGCGGCAGGAACAATTGGCGCGCTGGAATAGACTGATGTCCATCCCGGTTGTTCTTTTACCAGCAACCCCGGCCGTTCGATTCCCATAAGGTGTCCTAAGACTATGGCCGTGGGATCGTCGCCCCAAAAACGAGGGCTGACCTTCAGACCGCCTTTAAGGTAGCCAAATGAATTGTACGATAGCCTGATTTTCTCAACATTCACATCAGTTCCATAAGCTAGTCCTGCGGGCAGTGAATTCGTGTAAGGGTGGTCCTGAGAGCTTATCTGAACTCTCAGTTCTCCAGACGAGTCACTCTCGGCTAAGCGGATGCCAGTCAACGCAGACATATTTTCAACGGATAAACCCTTATCGATATAGCCCGGAGCGTACACCCACAAGGCGGTGGCGTGGTTCCGCTTGAATCGGGCTTGCAACAGAGCGCGTTGCCCAGCGGTAACCCGGAATGTGTTCACGAAAATATAGAACTTGTAGTCTCGCGCGGTATTGGTGACAAGATCGTTCAAGCGAACATCGTCAAAGGGCGCCCCCATGAAGACCAGTTCCCATTGTTTCTGGACGGCGAGTAGCGGCATGAAAAGCGGCTCAAAGTCAGAAAAATAGCGGAAGCTGTCTTCATCCAGAACCACGGCTACGTCTGCAACAGATTGTTTGTCGGCCTGGAGGTTATTCTGGTCGATGGCGCGGAGCTCTGAAAATAATCTGATAATTTCCGGATCGCTGAACAGCCCCGTCATCCCGGCGTAATACCACATGCCAAAACCACCCGTCAGGGCGTAGCCATAGTCTCGCACCAGGAGCCCTTCGGTCTCCCGAATGTCACGCGGGAGTGCGAACATACGCGGCGAGATTGCCGGCAGCGCTTCCCGCCGCTTTGCCAGGTGGGTTATCGTGTCCGCTTCGTTGAAGTACAGCTTGTGATGAAGAGTCACCGCCGCGGGGAGGGATTGCGCAGTGTCAGCTCCGCCGACATACCGGTGGTCATACACGTAGGGGCTGGCAATGAAATCAATGTCGGGTGAATCCAGCACCTTTTCGAAGCCCAGGTGTCCGCCGTGATTCATTGTGAGGGATGGAGAAGTACTCCACAAATACCCGAAGAATGCTCCTACGATTTTCCGCCCCTGTGTAACTTCCTTTATGACATGGGCCTGATCCAATAGAACTGTAGCAACCATATCATTCAGGAACTCAAAATAGTCCGGGACATGACTGCTGATTCCCGGATCAAAAAAAATCCCATGGGCAGCGTGCATTCGCGAGTGCTCAGAAGGAACCGCTGCCGACTCGAACGTGACGGCCGGGTCGCCCCAGGACCGCTGGAGTTCTTCCTGCTTCCCCTCATACTTGATCCTGAGCCATTGCTGGAATGCGGCCTTGGCCGGCGTGCTGTAGTCTTCCACTCCAAAATGGTCACCGCTCTGCCAGCCGTCCCAGGCGTACCACTCACCCAGCAGGCCATTCTCCAAATGGTATCCGAGGATGTTATTGCCGTATTTGTTTTCAAAGTGCGCGACCAGAGCTTTGAGTGCCTCCCGGGCCAGGCTTTGGTACTTTTGCGATGCAAAGGAGAAATGACACGGTTGCTTCTCGGAGGCGTCGGTCGGCGTTCCGTCACTCTGAAGACTGATTTCATTCGGAAATTCACGGCACCACCATGATCCTGGCACGGGATCAATTTTCGGCAGAAGGAGAACAGTTGGGTCCAGTTTTAAATAGGTGTCGATCTCCTCGTCAATCCTGTCGAAATTGTATTTTCCCGGGCCCTTCCAGTACACCGCCTTTTCCACCCCTTCGTAAGGCAGCGTCAGAGCCAGGATTGGGAAACCGGCTTTAATGCAGTCCTGCGGGTCCATTTCGTCGTAACAAAGCAGGGAGCTGGTGAGTTTGCCATTGACGTATAACGCCGGGAGGCCCTTGAACGGCTTGACCGCGCTGGTGAGAGCGGCGCCGGGTGCCCGCCCCGATCCGGCAAGGGCAAACACGGATAAGCAGCTCATGCCGCATAAGACTGCCAGCATCCGGTATTTGATTCTCCGGACTGCCATTCGTCCTCCTGATCGAAGCCGAAGTCTGCGGGCGCGCAGGTGGCCCCGCGCAGGCGACATGGGGCGGACCCCTGTATACCTACGATGATAGCTTAAAGGATGGCATCACATAACAGTACGCGACGTATCGGATTTCACTCCACGCCAGTTTCTGGGAAGGCGCCCCGGCAAACAAGGGGATATCCACGGGGGTGAAGCGAACTCGAACTCGAATTGATGAGAGCCCCTGCGTCAAGTCGCGAGCAATCAGGAATTCATCGTCGCGAAAACGCCGGTCAGAGGTTTCAATCATGTGCCCCGTTGCGCCGAGCTCGGACCTTGGATTCGAATAAACACATGAATTTGACCCGGCAAGAAACCAAATGCCCGCGAACTTCCATCGGTTAGGTGACTCCGGATAAGACATTTCTGCAGCATCCGCCACGAAAACTTCGGCCCGCTGATTCGGGAATGAGTAGTCGAGCGTCCGGCGCAACATGACCCCAAGATTCTCGGGCGTCAGTTTTAGTGTGAATTCCGACGCCCCTGCAGTGTAGCGGCCCACCTCTGTATGCGCGGGGTAAGTCTCCTTGCCATCCAGAACATCCACTCCCAATTCGTAGCGTGAGGTGATTTCCAGCGCCTCGCTTGCAATAGGCGAATCATAATTGTGGGCTGTCTCGCTGTCATGGTCACCCACCTCGAGCTCGTCGGTCTTAATCAGTGAGGGGCTGGGTAATCCATACCAGTAGGCCAGGGTCCGGTAATGCTCTGTGGAGTTGTCTCGGCCTCCATGTTCCAACTGGATGCGGGCGTTTCGGCCAAATGGCATGAGGTCTGCGAGGAGAAAGCGATACATGGAGCCGATCATATCTTCCTGGGATTTTGCCTCTTCCGGTGATTTGGCGCCTACTGGGTGGCCCACGAAAGGCAACGTCATGGTTTGACCTCCCCAATAGTCCCCTCCGCCTCCCCACTCCTCCGTGCCGGTGCCCTGGGCTTGAGGACTCTTACTGTCATCAAAGAAAAAACGGGGATCGCCCTCCAAAGTATTCAGCTTTGCACGATCCGTAAAGATGACGGAGGTGCCTATGAAACTTCCAGACCAATCGCCACCACCCTCGGTCTCCCGCGTGTCTAAAAGGCAGAGGTCTTCGCCGGGAACAGGATTGGGGTGATCACGAAAAGTCGAATGAAAGTAGCCGGCGTGATGGGGGGGGTCATTGAATGACGTAAACCGGACGCTCCATCGCACCCCTGCAATTGCTGTATCACCCTCGTTCAAAAGTTCAAAGTGGGCCTGGCTAAAGAAAGGCATGGGAAAGTAACAGGCTAGGTTTACACGCTGGGCGTCGAACCGGATATGGACAGGGAACGCCTTTACGAGATACTCGCGGTCATCGCGGTTATACAGCGTTCCGGCGCCGAAGAAGAGAGCAATCGGCGCATCGATTGAAGCATCCCGCCGTTTATCCCATGCGATCCGCAGGCGGACGCGGCCAAACTCCAGTGAGCTTTCACGCGGGACGGAGAACTCCAGGGCGCGAATCACGGAAGGGGCCTTTTCGATATCTGTTAACGCATGGGAAGACTTGGCCGCAAGGTCAAGTTTTCCTGATTTCTCGTCTATCCCCGGCGTTTTTCGATTGGACGCGTCCGTTTGCGCAAGCAGGTCCGAGCCCGACTTGGCGATCAGGTCAAGCACGTCTTTGTCCGGCACGGCGTTCAAGTTCCAGGATCGAATGGGTTGGGAAAGTGGCGATCCGCCCACGTATTGGTGGTAAATGTAGTAGCCCGTTCCATATCGCGTGCGCTCGTACGCCATGCGGAAGGACTGCTCAAACGGAATCGGAACCCATGTCAGGTCAGCGCCATTGGTGGCGGACCAGGTCAATGCCAGCGGACTGGGGAAAACACTCGCGGGAAGGAAGGTAGAATTCTCAACCGGGTGAAGGGGGTCAGGCGTGCTGCTCTCTTCTACGATGTAATCGGTTCCGTCAACCTCGAAGTGCCAGGGGCTTCCGTGCCAATGGTTGTAACGGGCGAAATAAAGAACGCCGGGACCCTCGACATGAAGAGTCACATTGAAATTGTTTCCAAGCTGGTACAGAAAATGGCTCGCGTCAGCGCCTTCATTTCCCCCATATCGATCGTAAGTGCTCCGCATGTAAGCCCTCTCTCCGATGCGCTGATAGGGCCACCGATCCCACAGGCGATAAGCGTCAAGACCTACAGGGATTACCGGTTGATTGGATGAGATGTCTTCGCCGGCAGATAAGGGCGTGAGAATGGCATTCGGTCGATTCAAAGGCTTGAGTCCGGCAACGGCTGCTGCTGAACTCAGAAGAAATCCCCGCCTATCCATGAATCCTCCTGGAAGTTTTCGTTAAGCGTCAAAACCCGTCGTCCGTGAATTTTCTTTGACAATGGAAACAAAACAGATTAAAAGGAAACATTACGATACAACGATTCGAAATGAATGGCAACTAAAAGCGAGTCTAGATATGGACAAGAGTGATACTGCGTGCTCAAGACGGGTGGTGGACCCGATACTGCACTAGACCCTGTATAAGGAACCGAGCACCTGAAATAACATCGAGCCGCTCAATGTTTGAGAAGACGAAGCGGCCACTTCACGTACGCACCTTAGTTTTTCAGATCAAAAATCCAACATGGAGGCTTCTCATTGATGCGCAATTTGCGATTTCTCGTTCTGATGTTCTGCCTTGTGCCGCTCACGTTCGCCCAGGAGTTGAGCGGTTTGATGGGGAATTTAACGCGTCCGCAAGACTACACTCTGAAACGCGTTTCCAGTTGGGATCCCACGGGAGGAAATGTTGACTCACGCAAAATTCCGGCTGGCGCGACGCTCACCGTCCTTGACGAACCCGGCCCGGGGGTGATCACCCACATTTGGTGCACGATTCTGAGTACGGAGAGGTATCACCTTAAGAAACTCGTCCTGCGAATGTACTGGGACGATGAGGCCACGCCAAGTGTGGAAACCCCCATCGGGGACTTCTTCGGACAAGGCTTAGGTGAGTATTTTACGTATCAGTCTATGCCCCTCGCGGTCGGCCAAGTGCGGGCGTTGAATTCATTTTTTCCCATGCCCTTCCAGAGAAAAGCCCGAATCACCGTGACCAATGAAGGGGCCGTAGAGGTTCGCTGCTTCTTCTTCAATATTGATTACCGGGCCTACCGAACGCCCCTGCCCGCCGACACGCTCTATTTCCACGCGCAGTACCGGCAGGCCACTCCGAATCATGGCTGGACGAATCAGTGGGCGGACGATGGCGATCCCTACGTCAATGGAAAGAAGAATCTCTCAGGCGAGGACAATTATGTTTGGCTGGAAGCCAAGGGGCGCGGTCATTACGTGGGGGTTACGATGTCGGTGCTGCAGAACCAGGATGGCTGGTGGGGGGAAGGCGACGACATGTTTTTTGTTGACGGCGACCAACTCCCTACAATCAACGGGACGGGGTCGGAGGACTATTTCCTGGGCGCGTGGGGATTCGGTGACGGTCCCTTTTCATTTGAATTCTTTGGCGCGCCGGTGAAGAACGTCGGCATAGCCGGAAGCCGCTCATCGGTTTACCGCTTTCATTTGGATTCGCCCATCCCCTTCACCAAGTCATTTCGCGCCACCATCGAGCACGGACACGCCAATCATCGCTCCGACAACTATTTTTCCGTCGCATATTGGTATCAATCGGAGCCTCATGCTCCCTTCCCGGCGTTGCCGCCAGTCGACCAAAGACTTCCCCGCATTTATCTGGTCGGCGGGCCTGGAAACGGAGGTTCTGGCAGTGCGAAGTAGATGCAGAAAACCGGACTGCATTGCAAGCGTAACACCAAGCCTAACTTAGCGCCCGACTTCAATCCCCAGAGGTCGGGCGACATTCTGGTAATACACCTTTTTGAGGATACTTTCACTCAACCCCAATCCGTATCTGCGCCCGCGACCCTTGGGGGGCACGGGAGGGGGGTATAGTCAAAATATTCGTCCTCAGTTTCCGGAAATCGGCAGCAGATTTCGCAAAGCTCATCTCCAAGAATCTGTTGGAGCGTTGCCATCTGATGCGTAACGGCATCAGTCCCGAATAAAATTTCGATCCTGATACTTGTCAAAGAGGCTTCGGGCAGTTCGAAGATGGCGCCGAGGCGTAAATTTCCCGAACACGGCAGATGTCGACTGCTACAGCTGTCACCCCAAGAGATCTCAGCAGTCGTGATCGACTCACTCACATAGGCTCTTCACACCCAAAAATGAAAGAAAAAACTGACTTATCTCGATCCAGGTTTGAAAATCAAGGCGGCAATGGCCTCCGACTCTTGCTGATTTGTTGTTCTATGATCATGCGTTGAACGCCGTCAAAAATAGATCTTAAGGTAAACAAGGCAGGACCTAGGTCCCAAATTGGTGTTATCCCCAATCGCGCCAAACCCGGTCCATCCAATACCTGGCGTTAAGGTCGGCTTGTCGCCAGGAGTAGTGTCGGGTGCGCCCCAAATGGGATGGTTGAGGAAATTGTCCCCTACGAGGCCGAACTGCACGTACCTTCCCTCACGCCCCAGCGAGAAGTTTTTGTAAAGATTGGCCTCCATCTGCCATTCGAAGGGAATGCGCAGGTAACCCAGGTACAGAGGAGCGGTGCGTGGTTGCCATACGTTCAGAGCCTGATAGCAACTCTCGTTGTTGTTGAAATACACGGCGTTGGTGGGTTGTGCCACCTGGTAACTTGTGCAGCCGGGACCGCCAACGAGGTTGTACGAAGGAGCCGATAAGGGGGCTCCGCTAAAGGCGACCCAATTGAAACTCGACATCCAGCCGTTCACGACCTGGCCGAGGAATCCATGAGCGTCCGTCAAGATTCGTCCCCCTTTGCCTATCGGAATGGGCCATACCACATTGGCAGTTAAATGGTGAGGTGCGTCGTTGGTCCAGGGGCCATACCACAAATCGGCGTCACGGAAGTTCCCGGAATTCAAGTACTGGGTCTTGTACATGGTGTTGGAATAGGTGTAAGCGAGCACAAAGTCGAGATCCTTGAGCTGTCGCTGGGCCCGGACTTGCAGGGCATTGTAAATGGTCCAACCCAGGGGATCGTTGGCCTGTGTCACGCCGTTGAAAAGCGGAAACTGCCGCATCAATTCCCATGCCGGGACCGTTGCCGAAGCCCCCAGGGTCGCTGTTTTGGGCAGGACGCCGTAAAAAGGATTGGCAACGCTGGTGTTACAAATCGCATTGGTTGCGAGGCACGCCTGTTGCTGCGCCGTGCTGATCACACCATAGGGCTGGCTGACGGGGTTGTTAAGGGACTTGCTCCCTGCGTATTCCACATCCAGGAGAATCCGTCGCGGCAGCTCCCGCTGGAACCCAATTGACCAGTGTTGAGCCAAGATCGGGGGCCAATTCGAGGTGGCATATGTGACGGCATTCCCCGCATTGGTTTCATATCCCAAGCTTGCCCCGGTTGGAGCTTGGACCCCGTTCGGATAGGGATTACCCAGCAGGAAGTAATTCGTCGGACTAATGTTTCCATTAATTGACGCCACGTAGTTAGTGGTCTGGGCGAACCCATTATTGTAAGTGGTGGGGGAATTATAGGAGTAGTAGAGGCCGCCCCCCGCGCGAAAGACCGTTTTGGGAGTAATGGCCCAGGCGACCCCCACACGTGGTCCCCAGTCGTTTAAATGATTCCAATATTGGGCGCGAGGCGCGGTGACGCCAACAAACGTCGTGCCGCCCAAAAGGGGATTTTGCAGGGTGGGATAAGCCGCGTAATTAATTTGCGCAGTGTAAGGATTCGTGCAGGTAAGGCAGAAAGGACCGTTAATGCCATTGTAACGCTCAGTGGGGGAGGTCGCTAAATCCCACCGAAGCCCCATATTCAGGGTTACTGTCCTGCTGACCTTAAAGGTATCCTGAGCGTACGCCGCCCACTGATGGCGGACTATGTAATCGTTGATACCCCAAGAGTCGGTCCCAGAAGCCGGATAACCCAGCAGCAGGTCCGCAATGGCGCTTCCACTCCCAGAGGCAGCCGTCAAGGGGTTTTGTTGCGTAAAGTTACCCGCAAAAGTGAACGCTCCGTTGGGTTCCCCAGGAATGCCGTCCGCACCGGACTGAATGTCACTATATTCAAAGCCGTAATGGAGGGTGTGCCGACCCCTCGCCTGGGCCAGCGTGGGATTCAGATACCACTCATTGGTAACGGTTCCGTTTGCCGTGTTTCCAAAAAGTGGTGCGAAGCTATTTACCGTAACGGCAGGAACAACATTCAGGTGAGTTGTGGTGGGGATGTCAGGCATCGTCAAATTGGGCGTACCCCCCAGTTTGGCGCCCGTAAAGTTATCGGCAACGGTCGTCCCTGATACGGAAAAGGTCGTGTAACGCCCAAAAGACAACCTCGTGTCTGCTACCAACGTAGGCGAAAATGTGTGGGTTAAGTCGAGGACGATGTTGTTGTCGGTTCCGGTCGGAACGCTGTTGTTGTTTGCTTCATTGAGGATCCCATTCGAGTTGGAAGTCGAATAATTGTTCTGAAAGGTGCCCAATCCGTAGATGCGGGTGCTGGTTGAAAATTGATGGTCGATGCGCCCCATATATTGAGTGTAGGAGAATTTACGCGGGACGTTGATGGTGTAATTGCTGGACACGCTCGAGGTGGTTGGCATCGGGTACAGGTTTACCATCGCCTGCCCAATCCCACTGATCTCGGTGGTAGGAATTGTGTCATTGGCGAATGCCGTTCGGCCATAGGTGTTGCACGCTCCGCTGGCCGCGACCGATATACAAGTGACGGTGGTAGGATCATAGATGGTGTACCCGGTGCCCTGGAAGTTCCCACTTCGCATGCTGGCGGTTGGCACAGTGTTCGTAGCGGGCAGTGGCTCGTTCTGGCGAAACCCTTCAAAGGCAGCGAAGAAAAATGTCTTGTCTTTCCGAATCGGCCCCCCATACGTTCCCCCGAAGGTGTTGCGAATGTTGATAGACTTCTTGACCCCCGTATCCGTCCCGGAGATAGTGTTCCCGTTCAGCGCCTCATTCCCGTAGTAATTGTAAACGTCCCCGTGGAAGTGGTCCGTGCCGGGCTTAATGATGGTGTTCATCACGGCGCCGGCTGCGGGGCCATACTCAGCACCACCGCTGGCACTGACCTGGATTTCTTGAATGGCATCCGGGTTGGGGGAAAAAAGCCACGACCCGCTGGTGCTTACCGGGGCGCCGTTCACAAAAAAAGCGTTCGTGGTCGTGGGTGATCCATCCACGGTCCAAGACTCCGAATTGTTGCGAAGGGTCAAATTAAACTCACCAAGCCCCAACTCCCTTACTCCCTGGTTAAATATGCCGATTTCCCAGCCGATGCGCCCCACGGTGGCCTCGGTTTCGACTTCGTACTGACTGATTACACCCCCAGAGGTCGCCGTGCTGGTATCGATGAGACCAGGCGAAGCAGTGACGGTCACGTTCTGTTGAACCGAGCCCACAGTGAGCGTGACATTGAGGTTTAGTTTCTGCGTTGCTTGCAATGTGACGTCGCTATAGACCTCCTTTTTGAAGCCTTCCGCCTCGACCGTCACTACAAACACCCCTGGCGAAATGAAATCCAGGTTATACACGCCGGCTCCGTCCGACTTGGTCGTGTAAGTCTGGTGAGTATCTTTCATAACCGCGGTAACCGTAGCTCCCGGTACAGGAGCTCCAGAGGGGTCCGAGACTTGACCTATGATTGATGCGCGAAATTCCTCTGCCGGGGAGAAACTCGAACACATCATTGATATTCCGATCAACAAAATTATGGACCAGTGACGGCGTGTAATCTGCCAGTTCATAGTCATGGGATTTCCTTTCGTGAGGTGAATTTGATCGAACCCTCTTCCGGGCAGCCTGTCCCGACGCAAATCCCTTCAAACCTTCAGCAACCTGTTTCAGAGAATCGGCTCAAAGTCCTTCCGGAGCTATAAGTTTCCGCCTCCCCCGGCGGAGTTTCAGAGTGTCTTCGCGAATGACGGGCCGAATTCGGTTTTCCGCCGAGCTGCTTAGGTGGAGCGCGTTCGAAAGAGTACGACAGCAAACGTAATATATCGGTACGGCTATTTAGCTCAATAGATTTCGAAAGTCAAGCTTTTTCTCTCCATTTAATTTCGAAGCATTGTGATTCCTTGCAGGCCGGAAGAGACGCCAGGAGCTTATGTCGTCCTGAGAGGCGCGAATAAAGGGTCTTTGAGGCACGCTCGCAGATCACCACTCGGGGCGAAAGGCTTCGGAGTGGGCCTGCGTGGAAGGTAAAAATTCATTGACAAACGCAAGTAATAATACTAAAAGGAAAGCCCTGGCGGGGCGTTCAAGATACTAAGGTCTCCGAAAAGGGTGCCCGTTTGTTTTGCCGCCGGATCCTCTGATAAATGCTCAGTCGCGCATGCGCACATCATCTCGATCTGCCGCAAGGATGGCGGGAGCCGAAAGACCAAACCGGGCATTCAGGGTGTACCGTCGGCAGTCGTCGCCATGAAAAAGATCGATGCAGCCTCAATGAGACATCGATTCTCAAAGCCGGGATTCCCATTTAAGTTGAAAGGAGCGCCTGCAAATGGCTGCGTCGTCATCAAAAGCCGGAACAAGTACGCGGGAAGAGATTCTTTCACAACCTTACTGTTGGAGGGAGTGCTTCAAGGCGATCGATGAAAACGATGTATTTGAGAACTTAGACCACAACTTTAACAAGGAAGCCGAATACTTGTTCATTGGGTGCGGGTCAAGCTTCTACATTTCGCAAGCGGCGGCGGCGAGTTGGGAGTTGATTACGGGAGCCTCTGCGCGCGCCATTCCGGCGTCGGAATTGCTGCTGTTCCCTGACCTCGTCTTAAACAAGGGTGTCGAATACCGTCCCGTCCTGATCTCCCGTTCGGGCCATTCGTCGGAAGTTGTCCGGGCGGCGCGGTACCTGGAGCAGGTGCGAAGAATCCCAACGCTGGCGATAAGCTGCTCAAAGGACAACCCTCTTGGCGAAACCGCTAGGGCCACAATAGTTGTGTTGCCCGCGGATGAAGAAAGCGTGGTCATGACTCGGTCCTTTTCGTCGATGCTTTTGACCTTGCAGCTCCTCGCTGCGCAATCAGCAAATCGAAAAGACATTTGTGATGGCCTGCGGCGACTGCCAGATCTCGTCCAAAGTATCATCCAGACCTTGAACTACGCGGTCGCGGAATTTGTCCAGGGACGGGCGTTCGCCGACTATGTATTTCTGGGACAGGGACCGCTTTTCCCCATCGCCTCTGAGGGGCAACTCAAGATTACAGAGATGTCATGCTCTTATGCCCAGGCATTTCACACCATGGAGTTTCGGCATGGGCCGAAAGCCATTGTCGGTCCCGAGACACTTATAAGTTTCCTACTTTCCGAGACTGGTTATGATGCGGAACGTGAAGTCGTTGAGGAGATAAAATCCCTCGGCGCTCCCGCTCTGGTGATTGCCAACAAGGTGGATACTGCCACCAGGAAGTCTGCGGATTTTCTCGTGGAGTTCAGTTTCGATGTTCCAGAATGCGCAAGGCTTGCGGGTTACGTCATTCCCTGCCAGCTTTTGGGGTTCTATCTGGGGATCAAAAAAGGGTATGACATCGACAACCCACGCAATCTCTCCCGGGCAGTCATACTGGACAGCATAGCCACTGAGTGATCAATTTATATTCCAGTCGAAAACTTGGAATTGGTGCGATCCTATATGATGCAGGTACCCGGGGAATAATCAAGCTTCTTGAAATGCGCACCCAACCATCAAACGACAGTAACCTCAATCCCACTTTCTCCCAAAGCCTTCATGTCAGCCTTGGGAATGCGGTTGTCGGTAACAATCTGGTGAATACGGGAAAGAGGGGATATGAGCGAGAGGCTGCGGCGGCCAAATTTGCTGGAATCACATACTAGGACCGTGCGACGGGCGATTTCCATCATCACTCGATTCACCCGGGCTTCAAGTAAATTGGGCGTGGTCAATCCAAAGTGCACGTCAATTCCATCAACAGCCAGAAACAGAATATCAGCGCTGAGGCTTCGAAGCGTCTCTTCCGCCAGCGGGCCAACCAGCGAGAAGGATTTTTCTCTCAGGATTCCGCCCGTCAAAATGATTTCGATGGCCGTTCCAGTCAGTTCCGCCGCGATGTTCACTGCATTAGTGATAATGGTGAGCTGCTTTCGGTGTCTTAATGCTCGGGCAACTGCTGTCGTGGTGGTTCCTGAGTCCAGCACGACGGACTCGCCTTCTCCCACCAAAGCTGCCGCTGCCTGTCCGATCCGTTCCTTTTCCTTGCGATGGAGCTTCTCCTTCTCCTGCAAACTCACATCGATGAGCCCCCCACTCTGCGGGGTAAGAGCCCCACCGTGCGTCCGGTGAATAAGACCCTGCTTATGAAGAATCTCAAGGTCCTTACGAATTGTAACGTTTGAGGTCTTAAACTGATGCGACAGATCCTTTACGAGGACGCGTCCTTCCCTACTGACGATATGGAGAATGTTCCGACGTCGCTCTTCATTCAGCATATTGAGATTCTGCCCTTCTTCCTCCATTTCGAATCGCCGCGCATCGTGCGCTTTCGATTCGTTTCTAATACGATTCACCTGGATTGTCAAACTCGCCTCTCACCAAGAGGGGGGATGTGTGGGGCCGCCAAGGCCTATCAAAAAGTCATATCTATGGGTCAGTGCGCCAGGGGTTTCTGTTTCTTACGAAATCATTTGTTTCTCTCTCATAGGTTTAAAAAACGGCGAGTTAGGCTCTTGTCAGAAAACAAGAGATGTAATTGCATTTGGGGCCTTTAGGCGGAGCCAGACGACCAAGTAGGTCACGAGGGATAGGGATCGACTGGAGTTGGCCCGGGAACCACTCGTCAACTGCTACGCGGCGCTTCAGCGCTGCCCGTGATGACGGTCGCCGCTTATTGGATTGCTGTTCGCCGGGGTCGTCTCCTCTGACCAAGCGGCGGGCTTGGCAGCGGATTTGAAGAATCCAGACACTCTTGGACGACTCAACCTAGTGCCCGCCTTGGCGGCTAATCCAACTAGGCACGATCCCCTTGGCTATTGCTGCCGAGGAGGCGTTTGGCCGCCGGCGGATACCATGATCATGCAGGGCGTAGCTGACTATGGTTGTTCGGACCCCCTGCGCACGATTGCCCTGCGGCTTTTCGCTCATGATTATTATTAAGAGGGGAATGTTATGGGAAAACTAATCATCGGATTACGCCCAGCGGGTTAAGGCGGCAAAATTGATCTCGAGGGAGGGTGTATGCAATATATCCGAGTCTTGAAAGGCCGATTGCTCTTCACCGTGTCCTTCTTAACGATTCTCCTGTTCACGCCGAGCCTGCGCGCCCAAGAGCGCGAAAGGACGCAAGGCGAGCCGCATTTTGATCATGTAATCATTGAGTCTCTCGATCCGGATGGGTGGAATGGCATGGTTTTTATCGCCAAGGCGTATGAGCAGAAAATATCCTTTGCTCTGCGGGTTGGCTCGCGCCGGGAACATTTCCTCGATGGGGACAAAATCTTCCGGGCGGTTAACGAGGTGGGACCTCACGCACCTGACGCATCCTACTGTCGCGTGAGCTGGCGCCATCCCTCGCGAAATGCTCCGGTGACGATGGAATGGTCGCGCATCGACAGCACTACGGTGGTGGGCCGCCTCAACTCGACCCAAGGCCTGCAACTCGTGCTCGAGACCTATTTTTTCAAATATGCCGGAGGAGGAACAGGTACTTACGAGGTGGATGAACCCCGCCGCGCCATTCTTGGCGAAAGTAATTTCGACAAGGTCTACGACCATGTGGCCCGCCTAGTTGTAATGACGGACCGGCCGCTGATAGGCAGCGGCGCATATCCCTCCCTGGCTGACTTGCAGGCGGCGATGGACGGCCCGGGGCGGCTGGCTGAGGCGGTGCCCAACGATTTCCTCCAGGCAGCGGCGGGGCTGGAGTTCGCTGATTCCACGCCCGCGCATTTTGTGGCTGTCCTCGGCTGGGAAAAGGAACCGTTGCTGAATCAGGCGAGCGCTTTGCTGGCTACGGGAAAGATCGACGCTATTCTCAAGGAAAAAGCCGAGGCCTACGCGGCGCGCCGCCCCACCGTCAATGGATTATTTGCAAGCGCGCCCGAGGCCATCGGCAATTCCACGTTTTGGAATTCCCTTTATGCCCGGCAATATGATCTCATCTTTCCCAGCATCAGCCGCACATGGGCGCGCCGCTGGGGCAACTGGGTGGTTGGCGAGTGGGATTGCTTTCTCGACGCGCTCCTGACCAGCCTAGAAGATGAGGCGCAGACCAACGCCAGTATTCACGGCATCTTATTGTCGCAGACGGATATCGGCATAGTACCCAATCTAGCATCGGGGAATGGCGGCACTATCGATCGATCGCAACTGCCCGTGGGCTCCTACGTGGTTTGGAAGGTTTACCAACGGCATCAAGACCGCGATTTGCTGGAGTGGGCCTATCCGCGCCTGAAGAGGTGGCATGAGTGGTGGCTCAGCGACCGCGGGGATGGGCAACCCTGGCGCGATGGCAATCGCGATGGCCTACTGGAGTGGGGCGCCAACCGGGGATCGACGCCCTCCGCCGCCGCCACCCTTGGGCAACTTCAGGCAGCCAGGGATGAAAGCGGCATGGACGACAGTCCCATGTACGACGACGCAACCTACGATCCGCACACCTTCACGATGAATCTCGCAGATGTGGGTTTGAATTCACTCTACGCCCTGGACGCCGAGTGCCTCGCAAAAATCGCCGCAATCCTGGGCAAGGAGGAGGATAGCCGGAAATTCGGCGCCGAGTACGAGCACATGAAGCAACTTGTGCGTGAGAAGCTTTGGAACGAGAAGGACGGAATTTACGAGAACCGCTTCTGGGATGGGCGCTTCTCAAATCGCCTTTCCACAACCAATTTTTATCCCCTGTTCGCCGGCATCGCCACGCCCGGGCAGGCGGAGCGCATGATCAAAGAACACCTGCTGAACCCAATGGAATTTTGGGGCAAATATGTGGCGCCGACAATTGCCCGCAACGATCCGGCCTTCCCCGACCAATTCTATTGGCGCGGGGACATTTGGGGACCCACTAACTATTTGCTCTACGAGGGAATCAATCGTTACCGGTACGACCAGGTAGCGCTGGAATACGCGCAGAAAAACTACGACCTCTACATGGATGATTGGCGGATCAATCAGCATGACGATGAGCAATATTACGCGTGGGGTGGTTCGGCCGGAGGCGACACCCATTACACTTGGGGGGCATTGCTGTGCCTGGTCCCATTGGAGCAGTACATCGATATGAATCCCTGGGAAGGCTTGCGGTTTGGGGCGCTCAATCCGTCGGCGCAGGGAGATTTCCGCGGCGAGATTTGGGAGAATCACACGTACGGCATAACTGTCGGTCCCAACCACACCGTGCTTGTGCGAGACGGGCAGGAACGCTGGGAGGCGAATTCCGGCGTTGTGGTGAGAAACTACGAGCGCTCGATATCACGATTGTCCTTTCAATTAAAAGGTGACCGCCCAGTGGCGGTCGTCACCAGGGAGTTCGAGGAAGGGGTATTGAATCTGACCGTTGACGGGAAACCCACGGGAAAAGTGCAGGTGCAGCAGGGCCGCGCGAGCTTTCCAGTGGCTGCCGGCGAACACTCCGTCGAACTGGCAAGGTGATTAGCTGCAACATTGCGCATGAAAAGGCTCGGGAACATAAGAGATATAGAAAGTGAGTCTGGTCGCTGGGTGTTCCCCGCGTAATCGGCACCGCTCCGGGGACCCGCGTTGTTGCTGAATTCATGTGGGTGGCTTGATTGACGAAACTATCGTTAGGGATCAGATTGATGGGTCCTAGGAGCGCATCGATAACTCCTCGTGGCCCCCAAAGCGATTCGACCTGGCCTAACGTTAGAACTCAATCGGGAGCGACCTGGTGAGAATGACGGACAGTGAGAAGAAAGGTGGCTCGCCGTGTCACTCCCGACTGAGTTCTGAAGCAAGGCACGGTTATGCCGGCAGGAGGCCAGCCGAGAGGATGCGCCTGCACACTGGCCTAACTTCCGAATCGCGCATAATGCGGCCACCGAGGTCACCGTGAAAAACTAAGGGTTGCGTATCCGGCGCCACGAGGAGGATCTTCCCAATGCCGCCTTTCTCCACTAGCACCCTTGCTTCTTCCGCGTCACGCAACGGCATCCGGCGACCAATAAGCAGATCGAATCAGCCGTCCCATAAGTTATCGGCAAATTCACTCACCTTGGACGGATGAGGTTCCGCGAGCACGCCCTTAATATTCACTGTCGCATCTCAGGCCGCCGGGCTTTCCGGGCAGACATAGGCGCATTCAAAGGAGACGTCTGGCCTTATCTTCGCGATTAACTTCGCTTCTAGGCCATGTCCGGGCCCACGTCGGTGCCACGTAATGTTCGCGATATAAGAAAAGAATATGATGAAAATGCAAAAGATTAATTGGACACCGCGAGTACCTCCAGGTAGCCTTGCTGGCTTGCAACAGTGAGGCTGTTGCGGACCACAACAATTCTATCTTCAGCCCGCCATACAGGACTGCTGAGCCCCGACGTTGGCGGCCATTGGTGGACAACCCACAAATTTATCCTCAGGGGTGACTCGTGTCCAACAGCGTAGGAAAAGTAAGCCGCAATTGTCGATTGTCCATTCCTAGCCGGGTGGGCATTCTGATCATGCTATTGATGCTGGCCGCGCAAGGGCTTTGGGCCCAATTGAACCACGGGATCATCGAAGGGCTGGTTACAGACCAGCAAGGCGCAGCGATTCCCAACGCCACCGTAACCCTTACCGCCCTCGATACCGGCGTCATCACCCACACCAAGACCAATTCCACGGGATACTACCGGGCGGTTGACTTGACCCCTGGCGCATATCGGGCTCGTCTCGAGGCCCAGGGCTTCAACCCCGTTGAGGTTGTGGACATTCAGCTTGGTGCGGGCCAGGAGATTCGCGTTGACCGCAAAATGGAGGTGGGCACGACGCGGCAGATGGTGGAGGTGACGGCCACGGAACCGCTGCTCGAGACCGCCTCCTCAAATACATCCACTACCGTGGAGTCACAGATCATTCAGGACATGCCGTTGCAGGGCCGCGACCTGCAGCAGATGGCTTACATGCTTCCTGGCGTGCAGAGTGATGCAGGACCGCCGGGCAGCAACTTCGGCTTCAATAGCCAGTATGGCATTTTTCCGGATCCGACCTACGTGCAGGGTTCCGATGTTTCGGTGAATGGCGGCCAGGGCGGCGCGAACGCGTGGTATTTGGATGGCAGCCTCAACGTTTCCACGCTGTCGGAAAACATCAATGTCAATCCCTCGCCGGACGCCGTCTCTGAATTCCAGGCCATCACCAGCGACCTGGCGGCGCAGTACGGGCGAACGGGGGGCGGGGTCTTCAACGTAGTATTGAAGTCCGGCACTAACAAGCTGCACGGCAGTGTTTACGATTACCTTCGCAATAGCGCCCTGGACGCGCGAAATCCGTTCACCTCCATCAATACCAATGGAACGCTTATTCCCAGCCGCCGCCTGCAATTCACAGACGCGGGCGGTACCATCGGCGGGCCGGTGGTGATTCCCCACATTTATAACGGCCGCGACAAAACGTTTTTCTTTGTGTCCGTGGACAAAACCATTCTGCATTTGACCGGAACCTCCGTCTTTACCGTGCCCACACAGGCAATGCGCAGCGGCAATTTCGCCGAAGACCCGAATGTGGTGAACTACGGCATCTGGAATCCCTGGAGCACCACCGGCCCAGACGCCAATGGTCTGTTTGAGCGGACTGCCTTCGGCACGCCTTTGGTTGCTAACGGCTGCCTGAATACCGTGGTCGAAGCCAGCTCGACCCCCACGTGCAACTTTGCCACGCAAATCCCGGCGGCCGATATGAATTCGATTGGCGAGTTTTTCGTTAATTCCTTCCCCTTGCCCAACTTTATCGATCCCAACAGCAACTGCCCCATTGGCAGCAGCGGCGAAGCGATTTGCCAAAACTACCTGGGAAACATCGGCAACGATCAGGATCCGTGGAACATGTCGTTCAAGGTCGATCACCAGTGGAGCGACAAGAACAAATACTTCGTTGAGTACCTGTTCAATCCGGGGAGCTACGGCATCTTCAAGACCCCGTGGACGGGCCCCACGTTCCCTGAGGTGGGGTTCGGCGCATCATTCCCTGTTACCTTTGCCAATCAAGTGGCGACCATCGGCAACACGTACGTGCTGAGTCCCACGTTTTTCAACGAATTTCGCGCCAGCTTCAGCCGCCAGTATATGAACAGCCACCCGTCACAAGGTGCATTCCCCAACAGCGTCTCTGACCAAACGGGCGTGCAGCAGGAACTGGCCAATGCTGAAATTTTCCTGGGTCCCGGAGTTCCCATACCGGAATGGGAGGTGGGAATGCCGGAAGGCTATGGAGCGACTTTTGGCGACCCCGGTTTCCTGGACATGATGCGGGCGGGCGAAGCCTACACGATCCTCGACAATGTGACCAAGACCTTGGGCCGGCACACCATCATGACAGGATTCATGTATCGTGACGAGCATGACGGCCGCCTGATTTATGACCCGACTCAATTGAATTTTGCTAGTGGCGCGAACAGCATGGTGGTGGATCCCGTCACTGGCTTGGGCGGCTCCGGACTGGAACAACTCCTGCTCGGCGCTCCCTCGCCGAATGCGACTCAGACGGGACTGACCGGTCAGCCCTATCAGACCGATCACTATTGGGGCTTCTTCGTTCAGGACGATTTTCGCTTCAAACCAAACCTGACCTTGAATGTGGGGCTGCGTTATGACATTCCCGGCTATTGGAGGACCCGCCAGCAGCCGATGTCCAATTTCTGCTTGAACTGCATCGATTCGGGAAGCGGGCTGGTAGGCTCGATGGTCTACGAAGGTTCCCCGCAGTTGCCGAACGGCTCGAACATATATCCTGCCAACAAGAAGGACCTTGCGCCGCGCTTCAGCTTTGCCTGGAGCCCGCGCGCAAGTAAGAAGATGGTAGTTCGCGGCGGGTATGAGCTGATTTACACCAACGCCACCAACGCCCTGAACAATGACGGCCAGGGAGTCGCGCCCGGTCCGCTGTGGCAGACATTCAATTACTGGGAAGGGAGCTTCAACAGTGCGACCTGCGCGCCCTTCCTGGGTGAATGCCCGCCCTGGATGCTGGGCAGCCCGCAAGCGCCTACGGGGACATTGACGCAGCCTGCCGTGGCGGCGAACAGCCTCTCGCCCGCACAGGAGAAAGTTCCAGGCTACGGTTCAAGCTTGCAGTTTTACGCGCCGCCACCCAAAGTCGACCCCATGATCCAGATGTGGAACCTCGATATTCAGCGGGAACTCCCGGGCAACATGATGGTGGATATCGGCTATGTCGGTAGCCATGGCACCCACCTAGCCGGCGATACCTTCCGTAACTTCAATTACGTCCCCACCGCCGACAAGTTGAAGTACCAGAACAATTTGAATACGGAAGTACCGCTCACCAGCTACTTCTCCGGAAACGCGCTGAACCTGATGGAATCGACTTGGGGGGGCACGGAGCTTCCCTTGTCCAGCGTGCTGGTCTCCTATCCGCTGTTCGGCAGCGTGTTTTCGCAAACCGTGCTTGACGCTTCATCCGATTACGACGCGCTGCACGTGAAGGTGCAGAAGCGGGTTTCCAAGGGCCTTAACTTCATCGGCATTTACACGCTCTCGAAGGAGATCGACAGTTGCACGGAGGCTCAGCTTGCCTCGCAACTGTTCGACCCGATTCACTCTGGCTATGCCGGGAACATCGGCGGACGCATTGGAGCGCAAGGCGGCGGTTTTGCCTCCGGTGCATCGGGAGTATTCGGCACCGGCTGCCAGGATGAGGACAACCGGCGCGAGGACCGCACGCTTTCCATCGCCAATATTCCGCAGCAGTTCAACCTGGCGGTCACTTACCTGCTGCCGGTCGGCCCGGGACGCGCTTACCTGAATCAGAAGGGCGTGGTTGGGGCGCTGCTGGGCGGCTGGGTGATGACAGGCAACTTTAATGCTGAAGGAGGAACTCCCCTGAACGTCACCGGACCGTGCGATGCCATCACCTGCCGGCCGGATTTAGTGGGCCATCCTGCGGTTGCCCACAACCAGCCCAAAGCAAATCTGATCAACGACTGGATCAATGCCAGCGCTTTCCTGCCCCCTTACGGCTCAGACGAAACTTTCTGGCAGAATCCCACTCCCACGGACCCGCGGTATTGGCAGTTTGGAACTGCGGGGCTCTATCTGCCCGGGTTGCGAGGGCCGGGTTTCTGGAACCTTGACACGGCGCTCTCAAAGCAGATCCATTTCTCCGAAGCGCGATACGTGCAGTTCCGCTGGGAGCTTTACAACGCGTTGAATCACCAGAACCTGGGGCTTCCCAACACGGGTTACTGCCTGCCGCCGGGTCCAGGTGGGGAAACCGACACCGTGCACCAGGCGGGATGCTCGTTCGGGAAAATCACCAATGTCCAAACCGACCCGCGCGCCATGGAATTCAGCCTAAAGTTGGTGTTCTAAACTTGTCCGCTCCCCTCTTCTCGAATTCAAGGGAGTCGGACCTGTGCCCGCGTGCGCAAACGCGTTCAGCCTCACGAGCGCCTTGGAATCGTTCAACTCCATCGCCGTCAGGAGACTCTCGATGAAGCGATACGTAATCGTTGCCGTTCTATCCGCATTGGCCGCGCTGGTTGTCGCCGCGCCTCGGCAGGTGCAAAGTGCCGACGACCGTCCGGATTACTCTGCGCTATTTGACAAGCGCGACGTCATGATCAAAATGCGCGACGGCATCAAGCTCCACACCGAAATCTATACACCCAAGAATCAGCAGGAGCCGCTGCCCTTCATCTACGAGCGCACGCCCTACGGCCTGCACGATGATGAGAAGGGTTACACAACGAAGTTCGGAATCTACAAGGAACTTGTGGATGAAAGCTTCATCTTTGTGTTCCAGGATATTCGCGGCCGCTACGGCTCGGAAGGCTCATTCGTGATGTTCCGCGACCCTCGCGACAAAAACGACCCGAAATCGATCGACGAAGGAACCGACACCAACGACACCGTTGAGTGG
>JASHTY010000060.1 GCA_030040315.1 Terriglobia bacterium
GCCGCCACCTGCCGGATCGTCAAGGGTCTCAAGAACCTGCGTGTAGGAGTGCTGGGAGCGCGGCCGACGGCATTCAACACCGTTCGCTTCAGCGAGAAGCTGATGGAGCGCCATGGCATCTCCGTTGAGACGCTCGACCTTTCAGAGGTGTTTGGCCGCATCAACCGGCTTGCCGACGACGACCCGAAAGTGAAGGCCAAGCTCGAAAGCATTCACGGATACGCCCCGACTCAGGGTATTCCTGCCGCGCCGCTGGTGAAAATGGCCAAGTTCGGCGCGGTCGTGGATGCCTGGATGAAGGACAACGCGCTTGCCGGTTCCAGTGTGCAGTGCTGGACCGCCATGGAGGAGTTTTTCGGCGTCGTGCCCTGCACATTGATGAGCATGATGTCCAACAACCTGATGCCCAGCGCCTGTGAGACGGATATGATCGGCATGATCGGCATGTACGTTCTGCAACTCGCCGCCAGCGCACCCAGCGCCATTGTCGACTGGAACAACAATTACGGCGAGGACCCGGACAAAGCCGTCATCTTCCACTGCTCAAACCTGCCTAAGCATTTCTTTGAAGACTTCAAAATGGATTTCCAGGAAATCATCGCGGGTTCGGTGGGGAAGGAAAATACCTACGGAACTGTGGTGGGCACGCTCAAGGCCGGGCCGCTTACGTATTGCCGTGTTTCGACCGACGACCTGCACGGCAAGCTGCGCGCTTATTGCGGCGAGGGGGAAATTACTTCCGACAAGCTGCAAAGTTTCGGCGGCTACGGCGTGGTGAAGATCCCGGGCCTGCAGGCGCTGCTTCAGTATGTTTGCAAGCAAGGATATGAACATCACGTGGCGGTGAATCGCAGTCACTACGGCCGTGCCGTTGCTGACGCTTTGGGTAATTACAAGGGATGGGATATCTACCACCACGCGGCGTAGAAGGCCCGATTTGCTTTTTGTTTCCGGCGGTGATAGCATTTAATTTCTGCATTCGTCCTGATGGAGACCGTCATATGCAAAGCGCTTATCCGCTTACCCGTTGTCCCTCCTGCAAAAAGACTTTTCGAATGGAAATTTCGAGGTTGGCCAGCCCCCCGCCGGATTTAGGGCTGGCTGTCTGCCCGAACTGTGGCCTGAAATTTCAACGATTTGACCCCCAGTATCTGAAGGGTTTTCCTCCCGCGCGGGGAATTCCGCGCGCTGCCGCACAATGAGCGAGTAAGAAACTCCCTTGCACCCTTTTCCTGTCTCCTTGAATCACTCATAAGGTGAGGCCTGTTCGGGCATGCGAAGGATAAGTCCACGTGGATCCGGTTCAATACGTTCAAGCGCAAGTACGTGCGGGCGACGAGATACCGATTGGCGCGACCGTGGCGCCGTTCCCTGGCGCGTCATCGTGGTTCAGTTCCTGCTGATTGCAGGCGTCATCACTTTCTTTTCCTTTTACCTGCCGCACCGTACGCGCGCCATGGCTCAACGCGCGGTTGCCGACCGCGAGGAGAAGATCAACGAGTTCTTCCGAAATACAGTGAAGGAAGACTTAGACCACGAGGTCTCAGTCCCGGTGAACGGCGAGACCGAAAAGCGCCATCCCCAGGTTCTGACCACAATCCTTTCCCCTCAGGATGTCCAGTTGCAACTTGGCGCCGCGGGCGTATCCACCACCGATTTCCGAGGAGGCGAGCATTTGACCTGGGTGGGAACTGCGCACAAGCTCGTTGCTTCCTTTAATGATGGAAAACTTTATTGTCTGACTCTGGAAGACCGAGCCACAGGCCACGGCGTAATGGTGTATGAAACGCCGGAGGCGTGGCATCCTTACTGAGTCTGCGCCACACGTCACGCCGTTCATTGCAGGCCCGGAGGGCCGAAAGATAATAGCCCATGGCGTGAGCCGTGGGACAGGAGTCGGCGACATTCCTTCCAGCCCCAGCGGGGCGAAAGACCGACTTTGAATGGCCTCTGCCGCACCTCCGGCGCTGCGGGTCAAATACGCTTGCGTTCCCACGGCTGACGCCGTGGGCTACTCTCTTCCGGCCCGCCGGGCCTCCATTCAACTTAATCCTTTGCCGTCAATTGATAGATCTTCGCTTCCGTGAAAAGATTGAACAGCACGGGATCGAGAAGCTTGGATTTCACTTCATCTCCGATGATGGTGAGGGCGCGCTCGACGGGAACCGCGCGCTTGTAGGGGCGGTCACGCGCGGTGAGGGCGTCATAGATGTCGGAGATGGTCATCATCTTCGACTGGAAGGGAATGTCCTCCGACTTCATGTGGTAGGGATACCCCGAGCCGTCGAGCTTCTCGTGGTGCGCGCGAGCGATCTCGGGGATGCGCTTCAATTCCTTGGTCCAGGGAATCTGGCTCAGGAAGCGGAAGCTGTGGATCACGTGGGACTCGATTTGCAGGCGCTCGTCAGGATTCAGGCTGCCCTTGGTAATGGAGAGAAGTTGCAGTTCATCCTGCGTAAGCAGCGGCTCCGAGGGGCCCGAGGGATCCTGGAAACTCCAGCCCGCAATGGCATGCAGGTTTTGCGAAGTCTTCTCCGGCAGCACTGTCGGCTCATTGGCCTGAAGGATGTCCTGAAGGAATTCGTCCAGGTGCTGAAGCTCGCGATTCATGTCTCCCTCAATCAGGGAGAAGCATTCCTCGTACCCTAAATTGCCATTCTGCAGCACTTGTCCAAGCTTCTTGCGGTTGGCCTCAAGCTCCAGCGACTTTCGAATGTACTGGAAGCGCTTCCTGATGAGCTCAAGCTGCGGCGGATAAAGCTTCTTGGCCTTCACCAGAACTTCCTCGCGCACGCCGACCTTGCCGAAGTCGTGCAGAATCGAGGCATAGCGGATCTCGCGAATATCTTCGCGGGTGAAATGAATATCCTTGTAAGGGCCGGAGTCGAGCCGGTCAACGGCCTCGGCCATTGCCACGGTCAGCTTTGCGACGCGCTCCGAGTGCCCGAAGGTGGTGGGATCTCGTGATTCAATGGCCGTCACCGAGGCGCGCACGAAGCCTTCGAACAGTTTCTCGATGTCGCGGTAAAGCAGGTTGTTTTCGAGAGCCACAGCCGCCTGGCTGGCGAGGGAGGAAGCCAGATCCTGGCTCTGCTGCGAGAATGGGCACACCTCATCCCGCACAATCTTGCGCGAAGTCAGTTTGGTCGCCAGGTGATATTTCGAATTGATAAGCTGCAGCACTCCAATCACTTCGTCCTTCTGGTTCTTCATGGGTAGAACCAGCATGGATTTAGTGCGATAGCCGAACTTGCGGTCGAAGTCGCGATTCAGCCGGAAGGGCAGATTGCGGATTCGGTACGCGTCATTGATGTTGAGGATTTGGCCCGTGGCGGCCGCGTAGCCCGCGATGCTATGAGTATCAATAGGCATGGTGAATTGGCGGAAGGGCACGGAGTGGCTGTCATTCTGCGTGAGCTTGAACACCAGGTGCTTGCCCACGCCCTCTTCCTCCACAAGGTAAAGCGAGCCGGCATCGGCGGAGGTAATTTCGCGGCTTTTGCTCAGAATTAGTTCCAGCAGGGAATCGGTGTTGCGCTCGGTCGATAGCGCCACGCCGATTTTGTTGAGAGTTTCAAGGTCGGATACGGCGCGCTTGAGCTCATTTCGCGTGCGGTGATGCGCTTCCTGCGCGCGAAGGTTTTCAAAAGCCTGCTCGACGGTCTTTTTCAGCACCACACTCGGAACTTCGCAAGGCAGCACTGCAAACACATGCGAATGCAGCTTACTGGGAGCGCGCGCCTTATCGTCCAGCAGGTAAATGATTCGCCAGGCGTCGGATTTGGGGGCGCTGGCGTTCAGGCGCGCCAGGTCGTCCTCGCTTCCGTGGGCCACCAGCACGGCAGGCAGCTTAAACTCGGGCAGTTCACTGCCGTTGCGCGGTATGGAAATCAGCCGATACTGTTTGCCCAGGCGGCGCAGTCCCGTCTCAACCGCGCAAGGGTCGAAATAATAGAGGTTTAAGGGCATTGACGTGAAGCGATCATGCGGCCGGAGGAAACGGTGCGTTGCCCCTTCCGCTCAGGAGCAGCCCGCACCCCCGCCCTTTGACTGAATGCAGTGTTCTTTCCCGGCGCGCCCCCACATTCTAACACCTTAACACTACACCGGCGAGTTAATCTCGCCCAAAGTCCCTGCGCCCGCACGCATTCATGACGCATTGTCCTGCAATTTGTCCCGGCTCGCATAGTGCCATTGAGTACTAATACCTCCGTGCCATTGGCGAGGCCAATCAGCGGGAGTTATTATGCGCTTGATGTGGGAGTGAACCCTTGCTGCATTATTTGAATCTAATCACGCAGCAAGGAACGAGAACGAGGAGACGAATGTCGTGCTGGGCACAATTGTAGTAAACATCTTGAGTGGTTTCTTGAAGTTAGGCTTATTGGCGGCAGCGATTTTCTACGCCGGATTGGTCCTGGTGAGCTACTACGGGCAGGGTCCGCACGCCCGTCCGCAGGTCAATTGGCAAGACCCCGCCCACGCCGTTGAGCGTTTGTCTGTTTGGGCCGGCGTTGGGATACTGGCCTACTCCCTGAAAGCCGGAAAGAAGATTTTCAGCATGCTCTCCGAAGCGTCCGCTGAAGTGGGGGAGTGGTTTTTGGACCACCGCCATCATGAAACGCATTGACTTTGGGATTAGGACGATGGATTCGAGCAACATCAAGCTCCTATTCCCCTAAGCACGAACTCTCGGCTCTTGCATCCCCAATACTTTCCTTCGGTACCATACGCCTTTTGCTCTGCATTATGCCTTCGGGTGGGTCTTATCGTAAACATCCATCAAATGCTTGATTGAAACCTGCGTATACTTCTGCGTAGTGGCCAGGCTGCGATGGCCGAGCATTTCCTGAATGGCGCGCAGGTCGGCGCCTTCGGTAAGCAGGTGAGATGCGAAGGCGTGGCGCATGGAGTGCGGGCTCACTTTCACCTGCGGTCCAAAGGCCTTCACATATTTCTTCAGCAGGCGATCGATGGAGCGCGTGGTCAGGCGCTGGCCGTGCGTGTTCAGAAACAGCGCCGTTTCGCCGCGCCGCTTCGCTTCCATCAAAATCCTCTCGCGCACCGGCAGGTAGTCGTTCAGTGCCTGCGCGGCCTTTGAGCCGAACGGCACGATGCGCTCCTTGCGCCCCTTGCCGTGCACCAGCAGCATGCTGTCACCAAAGCTCACGCTGCGCAGGTCGAGCCCGGTTAGTTCGCTCACCCGCAGGCCGGAAGCGTAAAGCAGCTCCAGAATAGCGCGGTCGCGGCGCATCATGGGCGCGCCGTCCACTGTGGCTTTGGCCACGCCGTCAAGAAATGAATTGATCTCTTCCTCCGTCATGATGCGCGGAAGCTTCTTTTCGAGCTTGGGGGTCGAAACCGTTGCAGCCGGATTTGCCGCCAGCACACCATCCCGCGCCAGAAACTTGTAGAACGCCCGCACCGCCGCCAGCTTCCGCCCGATGGATGATTTCTTCTTTTCGCGTTCGAACAGATGCGCCAGGAATCCGCGAATCCGCAGCGCGTTGACCGTTTGCAGATCCACGCTCCCATCAGGCTTGCCGCCCTTCAGGTAATCGCGAAATTGCAAAAGGTCGCTGTGATAGTTGCGAATCGTGTGCGGCGAAGCATTGCGCTCGTAGCGTAGATACGTGATGTAACGTTCGATCAGGTCGTCCATATCAGTTTTCAGCTATTGGGTCGCGGCTGCCAATCGAAGAGCGGCAATTCCGGCAAACCACTTATCAAATTCCCTCAATGCCCGCTCGCACTGCTTTTCCCTCCGGGCGCGCCGGTCGCGGGCCACGGCTCGGGGCAAATCCTCCATGGGCGGAAGCAGGTCGAACGAAATATTCGCCGGCTGGTAATTCGTTGGATCGGCATGGGTTATGTAGTGGATTAACGATCCCAGGGCGGTCGAGCGGGGAGGCGCGGAAAACGCTCCAACTCGCGCCCGCGCCGCCATTGCCAGCCCGGCCAGCAGTCCCGTCGCGATGCATTCCACGTAACCTTCCACGCCGGAAAGCTGGCCAGCCACAAAAACCTGCGGCGCGGTCCGAAAACTCAAGTCGGCGTTCAGCAATCGCGGCGAATTGATATACGTGTTGCGATGGATTTGCCCGAATCGAAGAAACTCTGCGTTCTCAAGGCCCGGAATCAATCTCAGAATGCGCTTCTGCTCGGGAAATTTCAGGTGATTCTGAAAGCCCACCAGGTTGTAACTCGAAAATCGCAGATTTTCCGGCCGCAACTGCACCACCGCGAAGGGCTGGCGGCTAGTGCGCGGGTCGATAAGGCCCACGGGCTTCATGGGGCCGAAGCGCAGCGTGTCATATCCGCGCCGGCCAAGCTCCTCGATGGGCAAGCACGCCTCGAAAAAACTCACCTTTTCGAATTCATGTGTGGGCACGGCTTCCGCGCCGGCCAGGGCTTCATAGAAAACGCGGTATTCTTCTTCAGTAAAAGGACAGTTCAGATAATCTTCGCCGCCCTTGCCGTAGCGCGAGGCGCGGAAGATGCGCTGCATGTTGAGCGTCTCCGCATCCACCACAGGGCTGATGGCGTCATAGAAGGCCAGATTCCCAGCCCCCGTTAGCGCTTCCAGGCGTGCCGCGAGTGTGTCGCTGGTCAGCGGCCCCGTGGCGATCAGCACCAGAGCATCAGTCGGGATTTCAAGAAGTTCTTCGCGCCGCAGCGTGATGAATTCGTGGCTGGCGATAGCCGCGGTCACGCCCTCTGCAAAGCGCTCGCGATCGACGGCCAGGGCCGCACCACCGGGAACCGCGCACTCGGCCGCGACGCGCATCAGCAATGAACCAGCACGCCTTAGCTCTTCCTTCAGCAGCCACGAAGCTGCGCCCGGGGCATTCGACTTCAGCGAGTTGCTGCAAACCAGCTCCGCCAGGCGATCGGTCTTGTGCGCAGGTGTGGCCCTGGCCGGACGCATTTCGTAGAGCGTCACCGGCACACCGCGCTCGGCAAGCTGCCAAGCCGCTTCGCTGCCCGCCAGGCCCCCGCCTGCGACGATGACAGATTTTACTTCGCTGCTCATTTGAGAATTCCTGACCATCAAGATTATAACAGGGGGACGGGCGTCCGCGTGGCACGGGCATCCTGCCCGTGACGGGAAATGGTGGAGAGGGAAAAAACAGTGACGCACACAGACAAAGCATGTGTGCGCCACCCGCGAGATATTCTGAAAACGAGCGCGGACGGCGGGCAAGCGGTAGAATGAAATAGGTCTCCGGGCGGGCTAAGGCTGGGCATCGCCTTCCCAACATGAACCGAGATTGCGTCGAAGGGAGAGCATTAGTCTAATGGCAGACCGACCGAAAGGGGCATTGCCTAGGCCGAGGCCGAAGAGTTGGTTGAATTCGCCTGCTACGGTTGCGGTCATCACCGGGTTACTGGGGACGCTTGGTCTTGTGGTCGGCAATAACCTGCATATTGACTCCCTGGACTTCGTGCGCAAATCCGCGTTCGATAAGCCAGTCGGAACTCACGAACCGCGGACGGCGTTCTGCTTCTGGCACCAAAACAGCCCAGCCGGTTTCCGTCTAATGCAGCGTCAACCCGACGGGAAGACGTGGCTGGAAACTCAACCGGATGGGAGAACCTATCACCACGAGCAAATTGGTCGCGTCAACCAAGGTCCTTGGCCGGGCGCGGTCCTCCGGCGACTCGAAAATCCTCTAAACGAACCCTGGCCCGTGCAGCTCTTTGTTCCTGATAAGGGAGTAGGCAATGTGCTGCTTTATCGCCCAGGTTCAAAAACGGGATGGGAGTATGCCAGTGTCATCCAGGATTCGACCGCCAATTGTCCTCGGCCATCTGCAGCGCCTTAGTGGTCTTGGGTGTCAGTTGTAAGCCGCCTTAGCAAAAATGGAAACAAAATTTCTGGGCAACACGCAGGTGAAAATTCCGGAGATAGGCTTCGGGACGTGGAATTACGCAGGTGGCATCGAACCACTTCAAGCCGCCATTGATCACGGAGCTTTCCTGATTGACACTGCGGAAAACTACGGCACAGAAGCGGTTGCGGGCGAGGCGATTCGAGGCCGTCGCGAGCAGGTGTTTCTGGCAACTAAGGCCGCGCCGCGAAATTTCAGGAGAAAAGACCTGATTGCCGCCGCTGAACGCAGCCTGCGCCTGCTAGGAACCGATCACATCGACTTATACCAGCTTCACTGGCCCAATTACGCCGTTCCCATCGCCGAAACCATGTCGGCGATGGAGGAGCTTGCCGATGCGGGAAAGATCAGGTTCATTGGCGTCAGCAATTTCTACGTCCCGGACCTTCGGCGCGCCCAGGCGGCGCTGCGGAAGCATCGAATTGTGTCGAATCAGGTGCGCTACAGCCTGGTCGAGCGAACCATCGAGGGCGGTTTGTGG
>JASHTY010000499.1 GCA_030040315.1 Terriglobia bacterium
GCGGCGGGCTTAATGACTTGAATCCGCAGCCCGCGAAAGTCCACGCGGTTCGTGCGGCTTTCGAGGCCGATGTATCCTTGGTTGGGAACCTTGCTCAGGGGGCGCTTTTCGGCGAAAACAAAGGCCGGATCGTCAAAGTCGATTTTATGAATGCGATTCCCATTGAGAAAAACCGTCAGGTGGCGGCCGATGCATGAAATCTCCGCCTGATTCCAGTCGCCCGCCTTGCGGCCAACGCTCAGGAGCGGAATCACCGCGCCATAAACCGCTCCCGTGCTGTGCAGGTCGGTAAGCTGTCCGGAATCGTCGAGGATGGAAATCTTGAATCCTGTGAAGGCGGGGTCGCCCTGTTCGGCGGAACGAATGAAGATGCCGCTTACCGCGCCTTTGGTCAGGCGATAATCGAGTCGAAGAATAAAATCCGCGTATCGCTGGTCGGAGCGCAACCATCCGCCCTTTCCGTCTGTCCAAAGAATCCCATTATCCGCATGCCAGTCCGGCTCTCCCATCGCGTGCCAGCCGGTCAAGTCCTGTCCGCTGAAAATCGGGCTAAATTCGGAGTCATCCACCTCCTGGGCCGTTGAAGCGAGCGTGAATATCAGCAACAAGATCAGCAACCAGGCAAGTCTCCTCAACATCTCCGGCACCACTCCCCATGCGTTGGCTCGAAATTTGCAGCCTGTCATACAAGATACTCGAAACGTCCATGATTTCACAATTCGAATCGAAGGTCGAACTCCCGCCGTGAGTTCAATCCGGCAGCATCTTGAAGAGTTCGTAGGATTTGACGCATCCCGGGCGGGTTCGGATGTATGACGCGGGCTGCCCAATCGCGATCCTAAGCCCCCTGTGTGCCTGCGCCCGAAGATTGCAAGCGCGCGTAGATTCACGCAGCGCGGCAAGGAACTCATTTACCCCGCCGTCCGGTGGGGAATCTTGTTTCCCGCCGCATCACGAGCCTTCCAGGCATTGCCAACGTCGCCCATCACCACCAGAGTGTCGCCGCCCGCCATCACCGTGTCGTCGCGGGGGTTGAACTTCATGTCGCCGTCAGGCTTGCGGATCGCCAGGGCCAGCAGTTCGTATCTCCCGTGCAGGTCCATTTCCTTGAGCTTCTTTCCAATCCAGGGCGAGCGGTCAGCAACAGTAATTTCTTCGACACGCAGCGTGCCGGAAGGGTCGCGGAGCATCGTGTCCAGAAAGCTGACCACACTTGGCCGGATGAGTTCTGAGGCGATGCGCAAGCCGCCGATCATATTGGGTGAGATCGCGGCATTGGCGCCGTGCCGGAGGAGCTTTTCCACCATCCGCGCCTCTGCGCAACGGGCCACGATGCGCAGATTGGGATTCAGCAGGCGGGCGGTGACCGTAGTCAGCAGATTGTCCTTATCCTCGGGAAGCACGGTGGCCATGCCCCGCGCCACCTGGATTCCCGCCTGAATCAGGATCTCCTCATCGCCGCCTTCGCCCTTCAGCACCGGCACCTCACCAAGCTGGCCGATCCGTTCCAGGCGTTCCTCATCGTGATCGATCACAATGAAGACGTTTCCGGTCTTCAGGAGCTCCTTCACCAGGTAAGTGCCGGTTTCGCCGGCACCGCAGATAATAAGGTGATCGTGCATGTCCCGGATCATTTTCTCCATCTTGCGTCTCCAGAATATGTTGTTGAGTTCGCCTTCCACGATGAATGCCGTGGAAGCGGAAAAAACGTAGAGCATGATGCCGATGCCGATCAGGATGAAGAAGATGTTAAACAGACGCAGCCCGGGATTGGCGTGAGTGTCCACGATTTCGCCGTAACCGACCGTGGAGACCGTGACCACCGCCATGTAGAAGGCGTCGAGCAGCGTGACCTCCGGCCCGCCAAACCACATGTAGACCGCTACTGCCGACAGCACGACGACCACCAGCAGCATCAACGACAGTCCCAGTTGTTTGCGAAGATGCACGGATCCCTCTCACCCATGTGGCGAACGTCGCGCCCGTCCCCGATTGGCGTTATCTTAGCACAGGCAGGTAATTTCCAAGTTTATGCGGGCGTCAACGGAGCAACACTGCGGGTCCCGGAGCCAATCAGGCCACTCATTCTGATGCTCATCGACCGCGTCTGCAAATGTCAGTCGCCCAGCAGCTTGCGGTGCTGCCCCTGAAGGTACGGGTCGGTCATTCCCGCGATGTAGTCGCACACCACGCGGTTTAGAGGCTCCTTCTGCGATTGCAGTAAGTAATAAGCCGGCAAGCTCTGTGGCCGCTTCAGGAAGTATGCGAAGAGGTCCCGGATGCAGGCCGTCAGGCGATGCCGCTCGGCGTTGAGATTCTGATGCGAGTAGAGGTGCTCGAACAGGAAACGCTTAAGTTTCTGTTCTTCCTTTAACATGCGTGTGCCGTGCGATACGAGGCGGGAGCGAAGGGCACGAACCTGCGCGAGCGATCGAACCCGCTGCTCCGCCAGGCGGTGGCGCGTCGATTCGATCAAATCTGTGACCAGCATGTTCAAGAGCAGCTTAAGCGTCTCATTAAACTTGAGCTTCTCAATGGCCTGCGGATACTTCCCGTCCACGGCCCGATAAAGGCGGTCAAACAGCGGCAGGCTTGAGCGCAGAACGGGCAGGCTCAGCAGCCTTGCTTCAAAGCCATCGTCGAGATCAGCGCAGTTGTAGGCGATTTCGTCGGCGACGTCGATCAATTGCGCCTCGAGCGGCGGCCGCTCGTCAAGCCGGTATTCCAGCAGTTCCGGGTAGTCGGCGGCATGATAATCGCGGGAGTGCTTGATAATGCCCTCCCGCACTTCGAAGGTCAGGTTCAGGCCCGGGAACGCTGCATACTTCTGCTCGAAGGTTTCGACGATGCGCAGCGCGTGCAGATTGTGGTCGAATATATCGTGGTAGGGGCGCATCAGCCGGTCGAGCTCAGCTTCACCGGAGTGGCCGCCGGGCGGGTGGCCCACGTCGTGAACCAGGGCAAGTGCTTCCACCAGGTCGACGTTCAGCCGCAGCGCCTTCGCCACCGTTCGGCTGATTTGCGCAACCTCCAGTGTGTGCGTCAGGCGGTTGCGGAAGTGGTCGGAATAACGCCGCGTGAACACCTGCGTCTTGTTCTCAAGGCGGCGGAAGGCGCGCGCGTGGATAATGCGGTCGCGATCGCGCTCGTAATCGTTGCGGTAGGGGTGCGCGGGTTCGGGGTAGCGCCGGCCTTGCGATTCCTCCACCCGCATGGCGTAGGGCGCGAGTTGGCTGATTTTCCCTTTGCGCAAAGTTGTCCGCACAGCGTTCCCTGACGCGAATATAACACAGTGGGGCGGGCGCGAATAAACGCGCGCTGGCAAGGCGTGTTGCAGCACTGAGCGGGTGGCCCTGGCCGCGGCTCTGGTATAATCGTCCGTCCGCATGCCGTGCCGGAAACGACATGTTTAATGAACCATGTCGCCTCAGACCAGCATCTGAAAACTCGACGGGAGGTTGCCCAAATTCATGGTACGAGACACGCTCGTTTGCCTGCTCGCGGGGGGAGAAGGTGAGCGGCTCTACCCGCTTACGCGCGACCGGGCCAAGCCCGCGGTCCCCTTCGGTGGAATCTATCGAATCGTTGATATCACACTCTCTAACTGCATTAATTCCGACCTTCGTCATATCTATGTAATTACACAGTACAAGGCGCTTTCACTGAATCGGCACCTGCGCGAGGGCTGGACGATTCTGGGCACGGAAATCGGCGAATTCATCACCATCCTTCCGCCCATGAAGCGCGTGAGCGAGCACTGGTACCAGGGGACCGCCGACGCCATCTACCAGAACCTCTATTCGATTGGCAGCGAGCCCTGCAAGAACGTCCTGATTCTCTCCGGCGACCACGTTTACAAGATGAATTACCAGTTGATGCTCAAGCAGCATGCCGATTCCGGTGCGGGAGTGACCGTCGGCACCATCGAATTTCCCATTTCGGAAGCCCACCGCTTCGGCGTCTGCGAGATCGACAACGCAGGACGCATCGTCGGCTGGCAGGAGAAACCCGCGCACCCCAAGCCTTCGCCCCACGACGCCAATAAGGTCCACGCGTCAATGGGCATTTACTGCTTCAACCGCGACCTGCTGATCGAATCGCTTCTGGCGGATGCGGACGATCCCGCCTCGCAGCATGACTTCGGGAGGAATGTGATTCCCCGGCTGATCGAGAAGGGGCTCGTTTACTCCTACAACTTCATCGACGAGAACAAGAAGGAGGCATTTTACTGGCGCGACATCGGAACGCTTGAAGCCTTCTACGAAGCCAATATGGACCTGGTTTCGGTTTCGCCGGTGTTCAACCTTTACGACTCGGCGTGGCCCATTCGCACCTACCAGCGCCAGTATCCTCCCGCCAAATTCGTCTTTGCCCAGGAGGGCCGGCGCATGGGCATTGCCGTCGATTCCATCGTCTCAATGGGTTCCATCATTTCGGGCGGGCGCGTCACCGGCTCCGTGCTGTCACCCGACGTCCGCGTGAACAGCTATACGGAGGTGGAAAGCTCGATCCTGTTTTCGCACGTTAATATCGGCCGCTACTCGCGCATCCGTCGCGCCATCATCGACCGGCACATTCACATTCCCGAGCGCAGTGAGATCGGATACAACCTGGAAGAAGATCGCAAGAAATATCACGTGACCGAAACCGGGATCGTGGTCGTGGTTCCCGAACAGCGAATGTTCGAAGAGCCTGAATAGAGAGCCGCCTCCCGGGGCGCGCGGTTTCCAACCTGCTTGAATTCACCTCCCAAAACAGGTTAGGGTTCATAATGTGATCGTCACCGGGCCCATAGCTCAGTTGGTTAGAGCAGCGGACTCATAATCCGTTGGTCCCAGGTTCAAGTCCTGGTGGGCCCACCGGCACTTTTTCCTACTGCATCTGCTCAAAGGCCACGTTCAGAATGGGGTAACGTCTCCAATCCTTGAAGTCGAAGTGCCACCACTCGTCGTCGTAAACGGTAAAGCCCTCGTCTTCCATCGCGTGACGCAGCAGTTCCCGGTTCCAGCGTTCGAGCGATGTTCCCCCCGGATAGAAGGGAAACGCGCGCTCGGTCATCTCATCGTAGGTGCTGACCATGGGCACGGCGCGGCCGGTCTTCAGGTCGAACATGGAAAGGTCAACAGCGCAGCCTCGATTGTGGCGCGAGCCTTCCGCAGGATTGGCCACGAAGATGTGGTCGGCATCGGGCACAGCGTCCCAGAACATTTTGGTGACGTACCAGGGGCGATAGGCGTCATGAATCAGCAGGCCCAATCCCATCGCTCGCAGCTTCTGATTGGCGCGGGCGACCGCTTCGGCGGCGGGCCGCTGCATGAAGGCACGCGCCTGCTGGTACATGGGCGTTCCGAGAAAGTTGCGCGTGCTTGCGTAGCGGATGTCCAACTTGATCGTGGGGTCGACCTTCACTAATTCCACCAGGTCGGGTTTCAGGAACTCACCGGTCTCAGACGGCGGCTGCAGGGCCAGTGCGTCGCGGCGCAGCTCGTCTACGGGCTTCAGCGGCTGAACGTGAAATACTCCCTCGCTGATGTTGCCCCCGGCGCGCCGCTTGAAATCCACCCAGCCGATCTTTACTCCCGTCACCGCGCC
>JASHTY010000500.1 GCA_030040315.1 Terriglobia bacterium
GTTCGCGCGGGGGAATACCAGCGGGCGGCGAGGGTTGCGGCTTGAGCACCTGCATGGTATCCGAAGGCGGAGCAGGCGGTTTGGAGCGCACCAATTCCGGCAAAGGTTTGCCCTCAATCAGCAGCTTCACTTCGCTGGCGTCGAGCACTTCGCGTTCGAGCAGTGCTTTCGCAATGCGCACCAGGGCCTCGCGGTTGGTGTTGAGGGCGTCATGTGCGCGGGTATAGCCGGTGTTCACAAATCTCTTCACTTCCTGGTCAATTTTGATGGCGGTGTCTTCGCTAAAGTCGCGCTGCGTGGCAAGATCGCGTCCCAGGAAGATTTCCTGCTGGTTCTTGCCGAAGGCCAGCGGCCCAAGGTCCGACATGCCCCACTCGCACACCATGCGCCGGGCGACTCCTGTGGCCTGCTCAATATCATTGCCGGCGCCGGTTGTAATGTGGTTCAAGAAGATCTCTTCCGCGGCGCGCCCTCCCATCATGATGGCGAGCTGCGATTCCAAGTAATCCCGCGTGTAGGTGTGCTTGTCATCGAGCGGCAATTGCATGGTGACGCCCAGAGCCATGCCGCGCGGAATGATGGTCACTTTGTGCAGCGGATCGGCGTGCGGAAGCAGCGATGCCACCAGCGCGTGGCCGGCCTCGTGATAAGCAGTATTGAGCTTTTCCTCATCGGAAAGAATCATGGACTTCCGTTCGGCGCCCATGAGCACTTTATCCTTGGAGGTCTCGAAATCGGCCATCATCACCGTCTTGCGGTTTTGGCGGGCGGCGAGCAGAGCCCCTTCGTTAATCAGGTTTGCAAGATCGGCGCCCGAAAACCCGGGAGTCCCGCGTGCCAGCACGGAAATATCCACGTCTTCGGCCAGCGGGATCTTCTTGGTGTGAACTTTTAGAATCGCCTCGCGGCCTCCCACATCCGGCCTCGGCACCACCACGCGACGGTCGAAGCGGCCAGGGCGCAGCAGTGCGGGGTCAAGGACATCGGGACGATTGGTGGCGGCGATCAGGATAACGCCTTCATTCGACTCAAATCCGTCCATTTCCACAAGCAGTTGATTGAGCGTCTGCTCGCGCTCGTCGTGCCCGCCGCCCAGGCCGGCGCCGCGGTGGCGTCCCACCGCGTCGATTTCGTCGATAAAGATGATGCAGGGCGCGTTCTTCTTGCCCTGCTCAAAAAGGTCGCGCACGCGCGAAGCGCCCACGCCCACGAACATCTCGACAAAGTCCGAGCCGGAGATGGAGAAGAATGGAACATTGGCCTCGCCGGCAATGGCACGCGCCAGCAGAGTCTTGCCCGTTCCCGGAGGACCGACCAGCAGCACGCCCTTAGGAATGCGCCCACCGAGTTTTTGGAACTTCTGGGGCTCGCGCAGAAACTCAATGATTTCCTGCAACTCTTCCTTGGCTTCTTCCACTCCTGCTACGTCCTTGAAAGTCACTTTTTTCTGCTGTGTGGAGAGCAGACGGGCGCGGCTCTTGCCGAACGACAGCGCCTTGTTGCCTCCCGACTGCATTTGCCGCATGATAAAAAGCCAGATCCCGACGATGAGCAACAGCGGCAGCCCGTTGGCTAGCCAGGCCATCCACGATGATCCGGAGCTTTCCTTGATGGTGGTGTTCACACCCTTATCTTGCAACTCCTTGTAAAGGTCGGGGTAGTTGACAGGGACTGTAGTGCTGAATTTGCTGGAGTCTTTCTTGAGCGTACCCGTGACGTCGCCGCCGGTAATGGTAACATCCCGGACGTTGTCCTTCGAGACTTCCGTCATGAATTGGGTGAAAGTCAGGGACTGAACCTTGTCGCCGGTACTATTCTTCACCACCGCCCAAATCAGCAGAGCGGTAACCGCCATGACCACCCAAAAGATGATGTTCTTAACCGCCGAGTTCACGGATCTACCTCCTCCCGCCCAACCCCAGACCGTCCCTGCCCGGGCATCCTAACCACTGCTTAATTAGATGCTTGCCGCAATTATCCAGCTACGTGCCAGGAAAGCAATTATGCAACCTTGGCAAGGAACGGCAAATTGCGGTATTGCTCCCGAACGCCCAGCCCATATCCAACCACGAACCGGCCAGAAAGCTTGAATCCTGCGTAATCCACCGGAACATCCGTTTTGCGCTCGTCCGCCTTGTCGAGCAGCGTGGCGATGCGCAGGGAAGCGGGGCGCTGCATTAGAAGCATACGGCATAAGTGCTCAAGCGTAATTCCCGATTGCAACACGCCCTGCACGATCAGCAACTCTTTGTTGGTCGCCTCCACGGGCGGAATGAACATGATCTCTCGCATGTGAAGCGATCCGGCATCGCTGTCGCGTACCTGCGAGCGGACAAACGAGCAGTCCACAGGAATCGTCAAGGCGCGCACCAGGTCCGCCATGAAGACGAAACAATCTTCCAGTATGCCCACCACGTGAAGGGTCTTGCCCTCGTAATCCTTGCTGATCTGGCGGGCCATTTCTCGCACCCGCTTGCGGATATCCTTCTCGCTCACCACCACTTTCAGGCCTTTGCCCTTCCTACGCTCGGTTGGACGGCTCTTCTTGACTTTGGCTGGGGGGCGTTTTTTCATGCTGGCTTTTTTCGGGCGGCCTCGGACGGCCGCGTAGACTCCTCCTCAACGATAAGCACCTGCTGGATCTGGTCCGTGGCTGCCGCATCCCTCGCCGGGGGAAATCCTCGTACCCACACCACTTCCCCAGCGCACAGGAGAATCGGCCAACCCTTGCGCCGAACCTCCGGGATTTTCCGCTCGCGAAAAAGCTCTTTCAGCTTGCGAGTCCCTCGGTCGCCGGCTGGACAGAAACTATCCCCTCGCCGCCAGTTGCGCAGCACCAAGTCACCGCGCAGCTTCTGCGGGTCAAGGCCCACAAGCTTGTCTGAATTATACCCCCGCGACGGCCCATCCCGGCTAAGAATTTTGAAGTGGAAGGTGGACTTCAGCTCCGGCACCGAATACTTCCCTGGGAAAGTGACGGCAATGGAAAACTCTCTCTTTACTGGCTCTTCAGCGGATGGGCTGACCACCAGCCACGAGAACTCCTTGCGAACCATCGTGCCGCCGGGCAAGGTCTGGACTTTGCCGCTCTGCGCTTCCGCAGCAAAGCTCCGCAGTGCTTCAATGTGCGCGTGCGTCAGGCCGTTCAATGTGCCTCGCGCCGCCATCAGCATTTGCCTCAGCACCCGGCGGGCCAACGCCGCAGGCAATTCCATCAGGGCCCGCACCGGAATGCGCTCTTCCCTGCCCTCGCGAAGGCGCCAGGGATGCCCACGGTCACGCGCCAGGCGTTCAAGGCAAGCCTCGTCATCGCGGGCGCGCTCCGCGAATTGGTTGAGCAGTGTGATGATTTCGGGGTTGTAATCCTTTGCGAGCAGAGGCAGCAATTCTGCTCGGACTTTATTCCGCCGCAGCCGGACGTTGAGGTTTGAAGAATCGACTCGGAACGCAATTCCGCGCGACGCGATTTCCGTCAGCACCTCGGCGCGCGTGACGGTCAGGAACGGACGAACCACTTTGCCCTCGAGCGCGGGATAAATTCCGCCCAGGCCGCGCGTCCCCGTGCCGCGCAGCAATCGCATCAGCACGGTTTCCGCCTGGTCGTTGGCCGTGTGCGCGGTGGCCAGGCAATCGAGCCGCCCTTGACCGACCAGCGAGAAGAAGTAGCGATAACGCAACTCCCGTGCCACCGCCTCAACATTAGCGTGCCGGGCGCGCGCTTCGGTGCCAACTTCGGCCTCGCTGCTCAGGTAATCCAAGCCAAATGATCCGGCCGCGTCACGCACCAGGGCTTCGTCGCCGTCGGACTCCGCGCCGCGCAGGTGGTGGTTGAAATGGACGACGGAGAGGTTGAACCCAAGTTCGCGCGCCAACGCTTGCATGAAGTGCAGCAGCAGGACTGAATCCGGCCCACCTGAAACCGCCGCTCCCACGCGCCGCCCGGCATGGAAGAACCCCCTGCGCCGCACTTCCTGCGCCCAGCGAGTGTAAAGGTCAAGCCGACGATGCATGAGTATCCCGCCTCAATTGTAGCACCGGCGTTGGCCGCGCTAGCACTTGGAGTCTAGCGACCCATAGTAGGCTGGGGCAGAGATGCGTTTCAATCCCTGCGTCTAACGGAGCAGAATAGACCTCCAATTGGGGACCGCAGACTCCCGACCCCGGGAGTCTGCGCCAACCTGCCGGAAACTTGATTGCTGTTGTAGCTCGTCGAATCCATCACAAAATTGTCTGTGGGAAAAAGCGACTTCCGGCTTAGGATCAATTTGGCTATTGTGGCACGGGCGGGCGGGGGGCCGAAAGACAGTAGCCCACGGTGTCATCCGCGGGGGCAGGAATCAGCTAAGATCTCGCGAGCCACGGAGGAGGGAAGAGTGCGGCTCATACTTCGCAGACGCCGGCTGGCGCAGAGATGCGTTTCAATCTCTGCGTGTTACATTACAGAATTAACCCCCAATCGTGGGCCGCAGACTCCCTACCCCAGGAGTTTGCGCCAGCCTGCGCCGCTGCGTTGCGAAAGTGGCCGCCCTCTGA
>JASHTY010000501.1 GCA_030040315.1 Terriglobia bacterium
TGGTTGATCTCCCACCCCGCGCGTGAAACGCCCGCATCGCCCCAATCGCCCGCGTGCGGCACGAGCGAGTAGTGAAGCGTCAGCGTGCGCCCCATTTCGAGCCCCGAATCTGATGAAACACCAGGTTCGTATCCGCCCCCAAAACCGTACGCGGTGATTGCCGCTGAGCGCAGCAGCGACAACATCAGTGTGCCGTCAGCTACGTTATTGCCCGGCATGGCGCAGTTCAGGAGCGCCAGTCCATGTTCCCTGTCGCCGTAATCCATCCAGTTCTGCGCGGGAAATTCCTGCGCCTGTGGCCGCTCGATGGCTCCGAAGGGGATTTCATCTGTTCGTTTGCCATCTTTGATAGTCGTCGGGAACACCGCGCGATAGCGCACGTGCGCATCGTTGTTCAGAATCTCGGTCTCAATATCCACCCGGCGCACGCCCGTGTAAAGCCGAACGCGCGTTGAAAATGTCCCGCTGGCGAAAGGATGTGACACGTAGTATTGGGAAAATACGGGGCCACCGAATGATTTTCCGCTGCCGCCGATCCACTCGCTGCTGAACCTAGACCGCGTTTTGTCAGGCAGTAGAATCGGCCGCGACATGGCAATGTTCCGCCCGCCGTTCAGGTTCCCGTAGAGTTGCCACAGGTCGCCGCCATCCTGCTCCTGCGCCACGACATTTCCGGGAGCGCGCAATGCTTCCCAGCCTGTTGATTTGTCCACCAGGCTGGTCATCTCACCCGTCCACAGGTTGAAGGTAGCGCGGAAATACTCGTTCTGAATGGTGCCCTGATCGCTCTGGCCTGCGGATGCGGATTCGTACGCCTGCGCTGCGCCGAACGTCTTCTGTGGAACCACGTGATAGACGGCGTACCCGAGTGCCGGAACGTCGTGAGCGACAAAGGTCAGATGCGCGTGGCGAATTCCTCCATCGCCGTAGCGGCTCACGTCAGAAAGCTGCACGGGCACAGTTTTGCCGTCGGAATCCAGCAGGTCCAGATCGACAAATCCTGTTTCGGTTAAATCGATATCTGATTCTGCGGCGTCAGTGCGCGGCCAGCCGAGTGTGTTGAAGACCACAATGGGAATCCCCGGACCTCGCGTATCGATGGCAGAGGCAATTTGACCTGCAGACGCATCGATCATCTGCCCGGTCAATCGCTCGGAGAAGTTGTACCCACGCACCACGTCGTCATACACCTTGTCCACCATGACTCCGGAAGCGAGGTCGTGAGTCTGGTTGAAGAGTACTGGTTCCCACGCGCGCATGAGTTCGTCCACATCCTGCGGAGCCCCAAGCCAGTGCGCCAGCGCCGCAAACTTTTCCGCCGCTGACAGCAGGTTCTCCATCTTGCGCATGCGCTGCTTCAGCTCGATGCGGCTGCTATAGATTCCCTGAAATATCGGATTGAGCTCACCACCGATGACCGGACGGTCCGCACGCTTTGCCACCGCCGCCTCAAAGTCCGTGGGCAGGCCGATCTTCAGGGTGAATGGCGCATCGCCCTTCTGGTTGAATTGCTTCACGATCTCGGGAAGATAACCCTCAGGCTCGGAGACGTCCGCGCCGTCCATCGCCACGCGATCGTGCCCGCTCGAAAAGGGATCGAGCGCAGTGAACTTCTGGCGTGCGTAGCGGTCAAACTCCGCTGGGTCGGCCGGTGGATGGTAAAAGTTCGAGTAACTCCAGGGCAGCCAAAAGGCGGGAATCTGCGTGCCGTCGATTCCCTGCCAAAGGAATTCCGAGGGCGTGTTCAGGCTGGCAACGCCTCGAAAGAACCAGTACGACTTATAACCGCCAAGCTTCAGAATCTGCGGCATCTGCGCGTTGTGCCCAAACGTGTCGAGATTCCAGCCCACGGTCACATCCACTCCCAATTGGTCGCGATAGTAGCTCTTGCCGTAGAGGATCTGATGAACGAATGATTCGCCGGCGGGCATATTCACGTCCGGCATGATGTCTGTGCCGCCGACCAGCAGCAGCCGGCCTTCCTTCACATACTTTCGAAAAGCCGCGGCGTTTTCAGGGAATCGCTCAAGGTAAGGCCGGACGTAGGCGACCTGATCGAGTACAAACCTGTACTCGGGGTGCTCGCCGAGGATGTGCAGAGCGGCCGTGATATTGATAAGGCCCATCTGGAGGTATTCCTCGCGGGTCTTGAACACGGCGCCTTCCCAGTGGGTGTGGGGAATGATCCAGAAGACGTCCTTTTGCTCCGACGCCTGGGCAAAAGCTGTCGTGCAAGCCGCGTGGATGCTGATGCAGAGGCACGCACTCGCCATGACTTTGGCCAGTTTTTGACGATACTTGGGCATAGAGCTTCCTGCACAGTAGCTGGAAGTTTGTGCGGCTTTGTGGAAATTCGGCGCTTACACCGGACCAATTTCGGGCGCGCGCTTGATTCGAACGTCGGTGAAGAAATCCGCTTCATCCGTGCTGCGCGTGGAAAACTCCGAAACGATTGCCCCCTTCGGTCCGGCCTGGAACCAATGCAAAGTGTCAGGCACCAGCGTGTACTGGTCACCGGGCTTGAGGCAAACCTCATGCCGAACGGTGTAGTAGGCCTCGGAGCCCGCCGGCGGCCGGGCCTTCGGTCTGGCCGTGGGCTCGCCGGGAACGTAGAGGTACACGGTTCCCCAGCGGCAACGGAACGTCTCCTCCTTGCCTGGCCGTCCCTCCACCGTGGGGTGCCGATGCTCGGGACAGGTCTGCCGCGGGAACATCACCAGTTCCTTCGCGCATACCCGCTCGGTATTCACGTAGGTCAGGATTTCGAGGCCGGTCTTTTCCAACTCGCCCAGGCCGAAGTCTGCGACCTCAAGCCGGCCGCGCTCGTCCGGCGTCAGCACAATACCGGCGCGCTTCATCATTTGCACAGACTTCTTCACCGTAGCTTTGTACTTTTGCTGCGAGATCATGGCTTATGCTCCCCCCTGTATCTGGGCTTTTCCCGCCGCGCCCCATGCCCGAATCAGAGTTCGACATTTTAGCTTTACCGCCCCGCGAGCCGCCACCAGAATATCGTCCTCGCCTCCCATGCCGATGAAGGGATGTGGGCTCATCGGCTCGCGATAGCGTTCGATCTTTTCGCGCAATGCCGCGAGATAAACTTGCTTCAATCCCGTTCCGTAGTTCACCTTGGCGACCCCGAGTTGTACGGCGCGTTCAGCGTCCCCAAGAGGAATGCCCGTGCCGCCGTGCAGAACCAGGGGCACGGACACGGCGCTCGAAATCTCAGCGAGTGCGTCAAAGTCGAGCGGGGATTTTCCCTGCGTCAGGATGTGAACGTTGCCCACTGCAACGCCCAGTGCGTCAATTCCGGTTTGCTCGACGAATGCACGCGCCGCCTGCGGCGTCGTCGGCTCTGCGCGTTGGCTGGCGGAGGGATTCGCCAAGTGGCCCGCCTGCGCCTCGACGGTGGCGCCGCTGCGGTGGGCTCGCGCGACCATTTGCCGCACCAAGCGGAGATAGTCGTCTTGCCCGAGGCCCTCGTTCTCAATCATGACGGCATTGAACCCAAGGTCGAGGGCTTGCTCCATTTGGGCGAGACTCGCCGACTCATTGAAAAGCAAAGCGGCGGGTACGTGCGATTTGGAGATGGCTGTGCCAAGCCCCGCGTAATACGCCAGGTCCTCCGGGCGCTTGCGGCCGGCGTGCATCAGAAAGCCGCCATTGAAGCCCGTGATGATCGGCGCGCGCTCCTCTTCCGCGGCTTCCACCACGGCCTGGAACGATTCCAAGTTCCACGACTCGCAATAGCACACCGCGTACTTCCCCTTGCTGGCATCGGTCAGCAATTTCGACATCGAGATAAGCGGCATGGGCGGCGATTCAGGCCCGGAACTCGAACTCGGCCGATACGGGCGCAGGAATTCAACGAGAGGAGGATTATAGCAAAGGAAGTCAGCGGCAAACTGTCCAAGGAAGGAGAGATGGGGCGAGGGTTTACGCCGCTTTTTCAGAGGCGAGGTGACTGATTCTAAGGGCCTTCTCAGAATCTGTCCAAGCGGGATGGTGCCGAAGAGAGGACTCGAACCTCCACTCCCTGACGGGAACTACACCCTGAATGTAGCGCGTCTGCCAATTCCGCCACTTCGGCATTGACTTCTCGTAGCGATTAACAACCGTGCGAATACAGTGAGCACGGCTGCCTCAGTCGCAATTCTTCATGTTGCCATTGGCCCCATTGACTGTCAAGCGCACAGCGAATATGCTCGCGCCGGCTATGGTGAACGCTCGCCGCAAACCGGAACTGCACTTCCTGTGTCTGCTTGCACTTCCACGCCTTGGCTTTCGCTGGATAACACGAGCGTGCGTGGTGGGGGCCGTCACCTTAGGATTCGCTCTCCCGGCGGCGGCGCTGAACGTCCGCGATTACGGCGCGAAGGGCGACGGAACCACCAAAGACACCGCATCCATTCAAGCCGCCATCGACGCCGCGGAAAAGCACGGCGGCGGTGAGGTCCGCGTTCCTCCCGGCCGATACATCAGTGGAACAATCCACCTGAAGAACAATGTCACGCTCTACCTTGAAGCAGGAGCGACAATCGCGGAAAGTCCCGACAACGCAGATTTCGACCGCAAGGAAGAGTTGCCCTTCAAATCCGTTTCCGACGACGAAACCACCTACTTCCACTACGGGCTTGTAACGGCCGACAGCGTCCACAACATTGCCATCGTTGGCCAGGGCACCATCGACGGCAACCGCACGCATCGTCACGGTCCCAAAACCATCGCCTTGAAGTCGTCGCAGTACATCACCATTCAGGGAGTCACCGTACAGAACTCCCCCAATTACTCCATCAGCTTCTGGGGATGTGATTACGTGGACGTTTTGGGCGTCACGGTTCTGAACAGCTACGCGGACGGCATCGACCCTGACTCCTCGCGCTACGTGCGCATCGCCAATTGCTACGTGGAATCCGCCGACGACGCCATCTGTCCCAAGGCCAGCCCTTCCATGGGATATCCAAGACCCACGGAGCACCTGACCGTCACCAACTGTGTGCTTCGGACCAACGCCAACAACTTCAAGTTCGGCACGGAGAGCAGCGGCGACTTCAGGTTTGTGGCCGTGTCTAACCTCACTATGCTGCCGCGCGAAAAGGGCCGACCGCCCCGTTCAGGCATTTCACTTGAATCCGTAGACGGGGCGCGCATCGACGGAGTGGTGATCTCAAACATCACGATGGAAAGGGTTCAGACGCCTATTTTCATTCGTCTCGCCAATCGCGGGCGCGGGCTCGCCAACCCCACGCCCGGCACCATCCAGAATGTGTCCATCACGAACATTGAGGCAACGGAAGCGACCGTGACATCCAGCATCACTGGCCTCCCTGGCTCGCCGGTCGAGAGAGCGCTGCTCATGGCGATCAACATCACCATGCAGGGTGGAGAGATTGCTGAGAAAGGACTCGAAGTTCCGGAGAATCCCCAGATGTATCCTGAGGCCGGAATGTTCGGCACTCTTCCCGCCTACGGACTTTACGCGCGCCACGCAGATGACTTGAAGCTTTCCGGAGTGCAGGTGCGCTGGGAAAACGCCGATCGGCGGCCTGCACTGGTGTTCGACGATGTGAAGTCGCTCGACATCGACGGCTTTCATGCTGACACAGCGAGCGGGCCCCAACCTATCGTGTGGTTGAACGATGTCGTGAACGCTCTGGTGCGCGGCTCGCGGTCGGCCCACGCGGCCATCTTCCTGCGCTTGAGCGGCAGTCAAACGAAGGGCATCAAACTCCAGGGCAATGACTTTACGCAGGCTCAGCAGGCTGTGGAATTCCAAGGTGTCTCCAAATCCGTCGTCATGGACGGCGGGAATTTCGGCACGGGTAGCGTGAAGTAAGGCCCAGGTTACACTTCCCCGCGCTTTGCCGCAGCGGCGATGCGGTCTGCGGCGCGGAACGCCAGTGCTTCAATGGTCATGGTGGGCTGCCCGCGGCCGGAAGTCACAAAGCTGCTTCCATCACACAGGAAGAGATTGGGCACATCGTGCGTGCGGTGGTCGGCGTCGATCACGGAGGTCTTCGCATCGTTCCCCATCCGGCAGGTGCCAAGCAGATGCACGGCGAACGACTGCTCCTGAACGGGAAATGTCCAGATCTTTTGGGGCTTGGCCGCGTCCAAGATCTCCAGGGAGCGATCGCGGAAATAGCGTACCGTGCTCAGGTCGTCGGGATGGTCCCTGTAAGTCGTGCACATCGCGGGGAGGCCCCAGGCGTCCTTCAAATCGGCGTCGAGCGTGATGCTGTTGGTTTCCACGGGCAATGAGGTGGCGTGACTTGCCACAATCATGGTGCGCGAGAACGACTCCAACCAGGTTTTGTAAGCCTTGCCCCACGTCGGTGCGCCTTCCGGAACGCTGCCCAGTGCGAATCCCATGGGCGTCGTCCCGAAGCGCGCGTCGAGTCCGCCGCCGCCGTAGAACCCCAGCTTGGGATCGATTTCGTAGAAATCGTGCAGCACGCGCGTGACGGCCACGCTCTTGTATTCGTTCATCGGCTCATCGAACGTGCCGAACACCTCATGATAGCCGTTGAACATCAGGTGCTTTCCCACCAGGCCGCTGGAGTTGGCGAGCCCCTGGGGAAAATGCTTCGACTTGGAGAGCAACAGCAGGCGCGGCGTCTCCGCCCCGTTGCAGCTCAGGACCACGGCACGCGCTTTCTGGAACTGCCGGCGGCGATCCTTATCAAAGTAAGCGACACCTGTGGCGCGGCCGTGGCGATTGGTCTTCACCTGGAAGGCGTAGCTCTGCGTACGGACCTCGCACCTCCCGGTTTGCTGTGCGATGGGAATGACGCTGGCGAGCGAACTGGACTTCGCGCCCACCTCGCAGCCGAAGGCCTCGCATCGCCCGCAATGAATGCAGCCCGCGCGGCCGCCATACGGCTCGGATAGAATCGCCATGGGCGCAGGATACGGATGCCAGCCGAGCTTCCATGCCGCGCGCTCAAAGATCACTCCTGAGGACTTCACGGGCAGTGGCGGCATGGGGTAGGGCTTCGAGCGCGGCGGATCGAAGGGGCTTGCGCCAGCGAGACCCGATACTCCAACTTCCCATTCCACCTGCGTATAATACGGCTCCATCTCCGCGTAGGTCACCGGCCAGTCGGCGAATCCCGTGCCGGGAATTGCCCCGCGGCGGCTTCGTTCGATGAAGTCGATTTCGTGGAAGCGCCAGAAGTTCGCGGTGAAGTGCACCGAGCCGCCACCCACCAGGCGGCCATAGACAATCGACTGCTGCTTGCGGGGCTTATCCTGCGGCGTCTTGCGAAACGATTGCGGCTGATCTTTATCGTTGTTGGTCAACTGCGCTTCGACGAAGGTAGTGATCTCGTCGTGGGAGAAGTCGCTCGGCTCGATCCACTTTCCCTGTTCGAGCACCACCACTTTGAAGCCCGCAGTGGAAAGTCCCTTGGCAAGAATTCCGCCCGCCGCGCCCGAGCCCACGATGACGAAATCAACTTCCTCCGACGGCTTGTAGGTAACCTGCGGATTCATGTCGCGTTAAAAGCTTTCACCACGGAGATCACAGAGTTTCGCAGAGAAAATCTCCTCTGTGTCTCTCTTTGACCTTTGTGGTGAATGATTTTATTAGATATTATCTAACTTAATGTTCCTACAATGGTTCAAGCACGCTCTTCTCATTGCCTGCAGCAGTTTATAACTCGCCCCGGTGAGCCAGGGCCGTGATGCGGTCGGCGGCGCGGAATGCCAGCGCTTCAATGGTCATGGTAGGCTGACCGCGGCCGGAGGTCACAAAGCTGCTTCCGTCGCACAGGAAGAGATTGGGCACGTCATGAGTGCGATGATCCGTGTTGATCACCGAGCGCTTTGGGTCGTTCCCCATGCGGCAGGTTCCCAGCAGATGCACCGCGCGGCCGCGGTTGCGAATGGGCTGCACATAAATGTGCCTGGCCGGGCTTGCCGACAGCAGCTCCTGCGCGCGGGCTTGCAGGTACTTCATCATCTTCACATCATCAGGGTGGTCCTGATGAGTCATCAAGAGGGCGGGCAGGCCCCAGGCGTCCTTCAATTCGGGATCAAGCGTGAAGCCGTTGGCCTCAACTGGCAATGAAGTGGTGTGGCACGAGACGTTCATGGAGTAGGCAAAGCTCTCGGCCAGCCACTTCTTGTATGCCGAGCCCCAGCTTGGAACACCCGGAGGCGTTCCCATTGCGAAGCCGATGGGCGTGCTGCCGAAGCGGGCGTCCATTCCCCCGCCGCCGTAAAACCCCAGCTTGGGATCGATCTCGTAGAAGTCATGCACGACGCGGCTGACCGCGGCGCTGGTGTAATCGTTGAGCGGGTGCTCGAAGACTGCGGAGACGCCGGCGAAGCCGTTGGTCATCAGGTGCTTTCCCACAATGCCGCTGGAATTGGCGAGCCCGTTGGGAAACTGCTTGGATTTCGAGAGCAGCAGCAGGCGCGGCGTCTCTGCTCCGTTGCAGCTCAGGATTACCGCGCGGGCTTTCTGGAAATGCTGGCGGCGGTCCATGTCGAAAAAGGCGACACCGGTGGCGCGGCCGTGGCGATTGGTCTTCACGCGAAACGCGTAGCTCTGCGTGCGGATTTCGCATCGCCCGGTCGCCTGCGCCACAGGAATCATGGCTGCCAGCGAACTGGATTTCGCTCCCACCTCGCAGCCGAATCCCAGGCAGCGCCCGCAATGCACGCACGCCGCGCGGCCGCGATATGGCTGGGAAATGATCGCCATCGGTGAGGGAAAGGGATGAAAGCCCACCTTCCACGCGGCCTGCTCAAAGATCACCCCTGAAGATTTGACCGGCAGCGGCGGCAATGGATAGGGCTTGGTGCGTGGCGGGTCGAATGGACTTGCGCCCGCAAGACCGGAGACGCCCACTTCCCACTCGACCTTCGTGTAATACGGCTCCAGGTCGGCGTAAGTGATCGGCCAATCGTCAAACGCCGTGCCCGGAACCGCGCCGCGGCGGCTGCGCTCGATGAAATCGATCTCGTGGAAGCGCCAGAAGTTCGCCGTGAAGTGAACCGTGCCGCCGCCCACGCAGCGCCCGTAGATTGCTGAGAGTTGCTTGATGGGCTTTTCCTGCGGCGTCGGGCGATACATCTGAGGGGAATCGTGACCGTTGTTGGTGAGCGCGTGCTCCTGCGTCACGGCGATTTCGTCATGACCGAATTCCGTGGGCTCGATATAGCGGCCCCGTTCGAGGACGACGACCTTGAAGCCATTCGTGGAAAGCTCCTTGGCCAGCACGCCGCCGGCAGCGCCCGAGCCGACGATGACGAAGTCGACTTCCTCTGACGGCTTGTAGGTGACTTGGGAATTCATGCGGTTTTAAGAGCTCTCACCACGGAGAACACGGAGAAGCACAGAGAAAGTCATCTTTGTTTTTCTCTGTGCCTCTCTGTGACCTCTGTGGTGAAAGCGCTTAATCCAACATGAATCCCCAAGTCACCTACAAGCCGTCAGAAGAAGTTGACTTCGTCATCGTCGGCTCGGGTGCTGCGGGCGGCGTGCTGGCCAAGGAGCTTTCCACCAATGGCTTCAAAGTCGTCGTGCTCGAGCAGGGGCGCTACA
>JASHTY010000502.1 GCA_030040315.1 Terriglobia bacterium
GGGCTGAAGCCCCGCCCTTCCGTCGCGACTTGGTTAAGAACGCTTATCTGTACAAGTAAGCATCGGCGGATTACGCAAGTGCCGAGCTGCGATCATGCAAAGAGACCTGAGCGCATTTTCGGGACAGCTTTTCGACCTGGCCATCATCGGTGGCGGCATCAACGGCGCGGCCACTGCCCGGGAAGCGGGGTTGCGCGGGCTGAAGGTGGCGCTGGTGGATGCCGGGGATTTTGCCCGCGGCACTTCCAGCCGGTCGTCGAAGCTCATCCACGGGGGACTGCGCTATCTCGAGCAATTCGATTTCAAGCTGGTGCATGAATCGCGTGCCGAGCGTCGCACGCTGCTCGCGCTCGCACCGCATCTTGCCCGCCCCCTCCCTTTTGTCTTGCCCATCTATCGCGGCGACCCGTATTACCCCCTCAAGATTCGTGCGGGTCTGGCGATTTACGACATGCTCGGCAATCTCGGGACCGCCGACCGGCATCGGATGCTTAAACCCGCAGAAGCGCTGCGCCTGATTCCCGCGCTCGAACCGCAGCACCTGCGCGCCGCGGCAGTTTATAACGACTCGGAAACCGACGATGCGCGCCTAACGCTGGAAATGATCCTCGCCGCCGTTGAGCGTGGCGCGGTGGTGGCGAACTACGCGGAGGCCCTGGCCTTCCAGGCGATGCCCGACGGGCAGGATATCGTCACGGCGGAGGTCGAGGACCGCCTATCGGGCCAGCGCTTCGAGCTGCGCGCGCGCTACTGGGTGAATGCCGCGGGTCCCTGGGTGGACCACGTGCGCGCCCTTCTGCCCGGCTTTGACGGGTCGAAAACCATTCGCCTGACCAAGGGCACGCACATCATCCTGCCGGCGCTCAGCCCGGACCATGCGATTTTTGCCGCCATCCGCCCGGGCGAGCGCATTTTCCTGATGCTGCCCTGGCACGGCTATGCCCTGCTGGGAACGACGGACACGGATTACGACGGCGACCCGGGGAGCGCGCAGCCCGATCAACAGGACATCGAGTATCTGCTCGCTGCCCTGAACCGCATCCTTCGCCAGCCGCTTTTGGTGAGCGACGTATTGGGCTGCTTTGCGGGCCTGCGCGCCTTGGCCATCGAGCCGGGCAGACGCCCTTCAGAGAATACGCGCGAATATCGCTTCCACGAAGAACCCGGCATCAGAAATCTCACCTCCATCTGCGGGGGCAAGCTGACCACGGCGCGTGCTCTTGGCGAAAATCTCGTGAATCGCATCCTTACCCATCTGCGTGCCGCTCCTTCCGCGGCTCAGGCCCCGGCTCAGCTTAGCCGGACCACGCTGCTGCCGGGCGGAAACACCGGGCCGCTGGAGGATTTTGTCCGTGGCGCATTGGAAGCCGCGGAGAAGAAATTTGGGATTCCGGCTCTCATCGCGGAACGAATCATCCGCACTTATGGCAGCCGCTGGGGCGACGTGCTTGAGCCGATCCGCAAAGATGCCGAGTTGGCGCAGTCCCTGCCGGGAACTCCCGCCCTGCTCGCAGCCGAGGTTGTGTTCGCCATCCGCCACGAGATGGCGATCGACGTATCGGACTTTCTGTTGCGGCGCTCGGGGTTGAACTGGCTGGCGGCCTGCTTGTTGCAGGAAGCTGCCCCGCAGGTGGCGGATATTTTTGCGCGCGAGCTGGGATGGAGCGCCGAACGCCGTGAGGCATCAGTCGCCGCCTTCACGGCATCCTGCCCACGGCCGCAGAGCAAGATCCGGATCGAAGAGGTGAAAGATGAGATGTAAGAGGTAAAGTTTAAGAGATAAAACGCCACGCACTCGCACCTTTCCATTTTATCTTTTACATCTTATCTCTTGGCTCTTGTTTTCTTTCTATGGCAAAACTTCCCCCCATTCTAAGTCGAGTGCTGGACCTCCATGCGAGCCCGCTGATCCGTCCACCGCTGAGGATTGGCCATCGGGGCGCGGCGGGCGAGGCCCCTGAAAATACTTTGGCGTCGTTCGATCTTGCGTGGCGCCAGGGCGTGGATGGTGTCGAATTCGATGTGCAGCTTTCCTCCGACGGCGTGCCGGTGGTGATTCATGACCCGCGCCTGTTGCGCACCACATCCGGCAGCGGCTGGGTATGGGAGCATCGGGCCAGCGTGCTGCGGCGGCTCGATGCGGGCTCGTGGTTCAACCGCCGTCACCGCCTGCGCGCGCGTGAGCGCTATGCCGGTGCGCGCATCCCACTGCTCGCAGAGGTCCTGAACTGGGCCAAGGCCAGGTGCTGCCGGGCGTTTGTTGAAATCAAGGATTACCGCGAGGGTGCGGCCGCCAAGGTGATCGCGGAGATCGAGCGGGCTGACGTCTGGCATTTCGTGCACGTGGTTTCATTCGATTTGCCAACACTTCGCCTGGTTCGCGAATTGAATGGGCAGGCGCGGCTGGGTCTGGATTTCTCCGGCCGCCTGATGCCGATCCGCCGGGCGTTGAAGCTGGGCGCAGATGCCCTGCTGCCCCATTGGGCCATCGCTTCACGCGGGCTCATTCGCCGCGCGCATCGCGCAGGCTTGCGGGTTTTTCCCTGGACGGTGAATTATCCCATCCACATGCGCCGCAAAATCTTGGAAGGAGTGGACGGCCTGATTACCAACTATCCCGCGCGCCTCACCGCCGTCCTGGAGCGCCTTAAGCAGGCCCGTCCCGATTTGGAATTGACGTAAAATGGATTGCTCGGGGCAGACGATTGATCAGATGTCGCCGGGAATATCGCACCGGCCGGATGATTGCCCAGTGATCGAGCGCTCAGGGCTATGGTTAAGAAATTGAAAACTCGAAAATTTGCGGGAGGTAATCGTTCTCCGGCAAAGCCGGATGCTTTTGGTAGCCCCTCACCCTTCTCCCCTCTTCCCTCTCCCCGGGGAGAGGGAAGAGGGGGAGGGGAGTTGGGGTGAGGGGTTTCTTCGAGACGATAAATTGTGACGAATGGCCGATCCCCGAACTGCGCGGAGTACATGGATTTGTTACATACAATTAGAGCTCGACAGCGCGCGCGACTCCATGCGGCCGGTTTCGCCATCGTTGCCGCGATGGCTATCGTAGCGGGTGCCGT
>JASHTY010000503.1 GCA_030040315.1 Terriglobia bacterium
GCCAGCGGTTCGGTGGAACACCTTCTCCCCATGACGAGCGCCGGCAGATTGGGCTCAGTCGAAACGTAACAACTCTATTCCTCCTCACAGGAGTTGTCCATGCATCGAAGGCTTATTCTGGCTGGAATGATTGTGCTTTTGTGGACGCTGGGATCACAAGCGCAGCAACCGGATTCCACGGCCTTGGGTAGCGCAAATCCGTCCGCCTCTTCGCAGCCGGTTTCAGGAACGATCCCGCAGCTCGTCAGGTTTTCGGGAACGGTGAAAATCTCGACAGGCAATCTCCCCACGGGCGCAGTGGGCATAATCTTTTCGCTTTACGAACAGTCGGAGGGCGGCGCTCCACTCTGGACCGAGACACAGAGTTTGCAACTCGAATCGCAGGGGCATTACACGGCGCTGTTGGGCGCGGAAACTCCCGGCGGGCTGCCGCTGGATTTATTCACCAGCAGCAAAGCGCTGTGGCTGGGGGTGCAGCCGCAGTTGCCGGGGGCCGTCGAGCAGCCTCGCGTGCTGCTGGTGGCGGTCCCTTACGCTTTAAAGTCTTCCGACGCCGACACGCTCGGTGGACTGCCTGCCTCGGCGTATATGCTCACGCCGTACGCCGGCGCTGCGCAGGCAGTAAGCGTCCCATCTCCAATTTCCTTTCCGCCCACCAATCCCGTGCAGCCCCCAAGTACGCCCACTAACGGATCGATAACCGGCGCAGGCGCGGCCTATTTTGTGCCAGTGTTTACGGGCGGCACGACGATTGGCAACTCATCCATTTACAACACCCCCAACGGGCAGATTGGCATCGGGACAATCGGCCCCGCGGCCACGCTGCACGTGAACGGCACAGGACTCTTTACCTCCACGCTGACTGCCACGGGAGCGGTTTTGCCCGCAGCCGGCGCCGCCACCTCCACGGAGGGATTCCCCTCGAGCCCGCTCGACTGGATTGCGTCGTCGTTTGACAGTTCCACCAGCGCGGCGGTGCCCCAGCTTTTCCGGTGGAGGGCGGAGGCCGCGGACAACAACTCCGCCAGCCCTTCAGCAACGCTGAATCTGCAGTTTCTTGCGGGGACGGGTACACCCTCGGAAACGGGTTTATCCATCAGCAGCAGCGGAAGAATCAATTTTGCCCCCGGGCAAACCTTTCCGGGCACCGGGTCAGGCACCGTTACCAGCGTGGCCAGCGGCGCGGGACTGACCGGCGGGCCCATCACCGGCACGGGCACGCTCAGCGTCGCAACCGGCGGTGTGACGAACGCCATGCTCGCCAATCCATCGTTTTCTGTCACCGCGGGCACGGGCTTGAGCGGCGGAGGAAGCGCTGCCCTGGGCGGCAGCGTGACGTTGACCAACTCCGGCGTTCTGGGAATTACGGCAGGGACGGGAATCACTTTGACCAGTGGGCAAAATCCGACGATAGCCATCAATACTTCCACGGTGCCGCAACTTGGCGCGTCAAATAATTTTACGGGCAGCATCACCGCATCGTCGTTTTCCGGCAACGGCGCCAACCTGACCAGCCTTTCGCCGGCCAACATCAGCGCGGGCACGGCAGGCATCAACATTACGGGCAGCGCAGCCAGCCTGACAGGCAATATCAACGACACGCAGGTGAATAATCTTTCCACCGATCTCGCCAACGCCACCGCTTCCGCCGTGAGCGCTTCCGAAGGCTATGCGAATGGCACGTTTCTGCCCTTGGCGGGCGGCACGCTGACGGGCGCGCTGAATGGCACATCGGCGAATTTGACCGGCGCGCTCACTGGCACGACGGCCAGCTTCAGTGGCACAGTCTCCGCCTCCGGTGCTCTGCTGCCACCTACGGGCCCGGCCACCGCCAGCCAGGGATTCATCTCCAACCCGCTTGATTCGGCCGCTTCGGTTTACAACGGCGGCAGCAGCGCAGCCCAAAACGAGCTTTTCCGTTGGCAGGCTGAGCCGGTGGTCGGGTCGAATGACACTGCCTCGCCTGACGCCACGCTGAATCTGCTTTTCGGCGCGAATGGCGTAACACCTTCCGAAACCGGGCTTTCGATCTCTTCAAATGGAATTGTTACCTTCGCCTCCGGCCAGACGTTTCCCGGTCAGTCAAGCAGTGGAACCGTCACACAGGTGGATTCCGGCCCCGGCCTTACCGGCGGTCCCATCACCGGAACGGGCACGCTCAGCATCGCCACCGGGGGCGTGACAAATGCGATGCTTTCCAATCCCTCGCTGACTGTAAATTCCGGCGCCGGCTTGAGCGGCGGCGGTTTGATCGCGCTGGGCGGCAACACAACTCTTAGCCTGAATCCAAACGTCAGCGGATCAACGGGAATATTCACATCCGCCTCCAGCCCCGTTGTTTCCGGCACGAATTCCGCAACCAGCGGGTTCGGTCAATTGGGTGCAAACGTGGGCGGGTCCGATGTGGGCGTTTACGGCAGCGGTAACAATTATGGCACCTACGGCGTTGGCGGCACGGGCGCGTACGGGCAAGGTCCGACGGGCGTTGCTGGAATCGGAACGGGCAGCGGCGGCGTGGGTGTGACGGCGTCCGGCGTCATCTATGGGGTAATCGCCACGGCCTCAACCAGCGACAGCGCGGGCGTCTATAGCACGGGCGGCGAAGTCGGTGTTGTTGGGAGCAACTCCACGAATAGCAGTTTCGGCGAACTTGGTACCAGCCTGGGTGAGGGCGTATTAGGCGAAGGCAGCGTCTATGGGGTGGTTGCCTACGGCAGCAGCATTGGTGTGTCGGCCAGCTCCGCTGGCCAAGGTGTTTACGGGGCAAACAACACGAATGGCAGTTACGGCGAACTTGGAACCAGCGTGCTTGACAACGCAACGGGCGTTCTCGGCGGCGGCGGAAGCTATGGAGTCTACGGCAGCGGCAGTTTTATTGGAGTATACGGTAGCGGGGGGGAGTTTGGGGTCTCGGCTAGCGGCTCCACCTATGGCGTGCAAAGTACCGGCGGCAGCTACGGGGTATCCGGCACAGGCTCCGGCAGTAATAGTGTCGGCGTGGCGGGCACCGGCGTCAGCCAGGGTGTTTACGGGCTAAACTCCACGAATAGCGGTTACGGCATACTGGGTACCAGCGTGGGCTCGGACTCCGTGGGTGCTTACGGCAGCGCCACAAATTATGGCACCTACGGCGTCGGCGGCACGGGCGCTTTCGGTAGCGGACCCACGGGCGTGGCCGGCATCGGCTCGGGCAGCGGGAGCGTCGGCGTCTACGGCAGTGGAGAGAGTTACGGCGTCTACTCCGACGGCAATTTCGCGACCAGCGGCACCAAATCGGCGGTGGTAGCTTTGCCCGACGACCGCGTGGTATCGCTCTACGCTGTTGAAAGCCCGGAAAACTGGTTTGAGGATTTTGGCTCCGGCCAACTAAGCAACGGAGTTGCCAGCATCGATCTTGATCCAACGTTTGCTCAGACCATCAGCACCGAGGCGGGTTATCACGTTTTCCTGACGCCCAATGGCGATTGCCACGGCCTCTACGTCGCGAACAAAACCGCAAGCGGTTTCGAGGTGCGCGAGTTGGGCGGAGGAAAATCCAATGTGCCCTTCGATTACCGCATCGTCGCCAAACGCAAAGGACTGGAAAGCCTGCGCATGGAGCAAGTGAGCAACGACCATGACGTTGCTGAAGGCATCCGGCAATTCATCGCCCAGCGTCCATCGCACACGCCTCATGCAGTGCGGCACAAACAGTTCGAACAGCCCGCGGATGCAAGTGCGCAGCCTCAGCCCCCCAAAATTGAGGCGCCCAAAATACAGGCGCCTGCCATTCCAGCCCCGGCGATGGTTCCTCATCCACGTCCCCCGATCGCCCCGCCGCCGGCGGTCCAACCGCCCAAGCTGCCAGCTTTACCCAAACTGCTTCAACCGCCCCCGGCCCCCATTGCCCCGCGAAACGGCCAGGGCAACGAACCGAAATAACCAGTGGAAATAGCAGGATACGGGAGTCAGGATTCAGGAGCTACATGCCCATACCCTCCGGCTGCCGAATGCCTAGCACCCGTTCTTGATGGCGCCGCAATGGAAGGGCCGGACTTCAGCCCCGGCGCTGAGGACGGTTTGTCCTCGGCGCTTTGGCCACTCAAGGGGCATTACTTCAGGGCCTGAAGGCCCCTTTTGATCGCGATATCCGCAACGGCGGGGTGAAGCCTCGCCTTCCCGGTTCCCCCTAAATTGCGCTCATTAGTCGAACCAAGCTCAAGGATTAAACGTCCTTTAACTTGCACAGGGGTGTATACTATTAGGATGTCGGTCCATCGCCGGTTCCGGCGCCAACATCCGGGACTGAGGGAGAAGTTACGATGAGTTCACGAGGCGGTCGAGTTCTGCCCGCGCTAATTATTGCCGTTACCCTGGGAATTGGAATCATGATCGGCACTGTGGTCTCCCACGGGGTGCGAGCGGCCCATGGATTCTCCACTGGGGCGGCGGACGCCAAACCGCTTCCCATGCCCTCTCCCGTCGAGCTTTCCAACTCCTTCTCGCAGATTGCCGACCATGTGCAGGACGCGGTGGTGAACATCAATACGGAAACCACCATCCGCATCGCGCGCCGGGGGCGCGGTCAGGGGGAAGACACTCCCTTTGAGGACTTCTTTGGCCAGTTTTTCCAGGGTGGGCCGGACGGGCAATTCGGCGGCGGCGATAACGGCTTCCGGCAGCAGAGCCTGGGCTCCGGCGTCATTCTCGACCGGAACGGCTACATCCTGACAAACAATCACGTGATTACCCAGAGCAGTGACGAGCGTGGCGACGGCAAGCCGGTGGACCGCATCACCGTCTACCTGCACGGTGACGATACCACCAAATATCGCGCGCGAGTAATTGGGGCCGACAAGTGGACGGACCTGGCGGTCATCAAAATCGATGCGGAAAAGCCCCTGCACTGGGTCGAGCTGGGCGATTCCGATTCCATGCGCGTGGGAGACTGGGTTCTAGCCATCGGCAGCCCCTTCGGCCAGGAAGGCACGGTGACGGCGGGAATTGTCAGTGCCAAGGGCCGCGACATTGAAGGCGGGACGAATGGTGAATTCAAGCGCTTTATTCAGACCGACGCCGCCATTAACCCCGGCAATAGCGGCGGGCCGCTGGTGAACATGGGCGCGCAGGTCATCGGAATCAACACTGCTATTGCCACCCGACGGGGCAGCTACGACGGCGTGGGCTTTGCCATTCCTTCCAACACTGCCCGCAAGGTCTACAACGCCCTGGTAACCGCCGGTACGGTCAAGCGCGGGGCCATAGGAGTGAATTTCACGGCGCAATCCCCTCCGGCCTTGCTGCGCAGCTTTGGAACCGACCACGGAATCGTCATTGACAAGGTTCAGCCGGACAGCCCGGCATCAAAGGCAGGCTTGAAGATGGGCGACGTGATCCTAAGCGTCAACGGCCAGACGGTGCGCAACGGGGACGAACTGGTGGGCATCGTCGCGGATACGGATGTGGGAAAGAAGCTCCATCTGGAATATCTGCGTGATGGGAAGAGCGCCACGGCCGATGTGGAAGTGGCCGACCGCGACCAGATCGTCGGAGGGACGAAGGCGCAGCAGGATGCCTTGGATGGCCACGAGGAAGCCCAGCCGCAGGGTGAAGGTCCTCTGGGTGTTACCGTGAAGAACCTTACCCCCGACCAGACGCAGGAAGTAACCTCCCAGCTTCACCTGGATAAGAATCAAGGTGTGCGGGTGACCAATTTGCAAGTCAGCGGGTTCGCCGTTGACCTGGGTGTGGAACGTGGCGACGTGATACTGAGCTTGAACCGCCACCCCGTGGCCTCCGTGGAGGAGTTCAATAAGCTGCAAGACCAATTGAAGTCAGGCTCCGACGTGGTGCTGCTGATCGCGCGCCC
>JASHTY010000504.1 GCA_030040315.1 Terriglobia bacterium
TTCAGTCCCGTTAACTTCCGGGCGAGTTGTGTAAGGATCGATCCCACACCGCCGGCACCGCCGATGATCAAGATAGAACCCGCCTGTTCAGACTTCTCCCCGCGAAGCCCAAAACGGTCGAACAACAGTTCCCAAGCGGTGATGGCGGTAAGCGGTAGCGCTGCAGCACGGGTAAAATCCAGCGTTCTGGGTTTTAAACTCACAATGCGCTCGTCGACCAAATGGTACTCGGCATTTGTACCTGGGCGCACCACCGATCCCGCGTACCATACTTCATCGCCTTGTTGGAAAAGTTCCACGTCTCCACCCGCGTCAACAACCACGCCGGCGGCGTCGAAGCCGAGAATTCGATACTCATCACCGGGCAACGGCCCCGCTCCAGCGCGCAGCTTGGCATCAGCCGGATTCACGGACACAGCCTCAATCTTAACGAGAAGATCTCGCCCGCTCGGTTGCTGTTTAGGGATTTCGATGTCCAGCAACGAATCCGGGCGGGTGATGGGAAGCGGCTTCTTATATCCGATGGCCTTCATATCATTCTCCTCCATGTACCGAACGAATGAGCCCCAACAACTCGTCTTTCGGCAAGGTCTTCAGGACAAATGCTGCGGCTCCAGCTCGCATGGCGCGTTGCCTGTCTTCCTCGCCATTGCCCATCGTCAAAATTATGATGCGTGCGTAAGAAAATTCACGGCGAATGGCGATCACCGCGCCGATGCCATCGGTACCAGGTAAATGCAGATCCATAAGTGTAATGTCAGGCAGGTGCCGACGAAATTCCTCTATAGCCTGTGGGGCGCTTGCAGCCTGCGACACTAAAACCATGTCCGATTCGGACTCAATAACAACCCTTAACGCTTCGCGAAAAACGGGATGGTTTTCCACACTAAGGATCCGAATGGGCTTATCAGTTATAGCATCCTTGGGTGCCGCACGACGCCATCTCTCAACCTACTCCCGTCGCACCCTGAGATAAGACCGAATTCAATCAGCGTCAACAAGCCGCCGAAGATGGCAGCTCGTTCGCGACCTTTGGTTTCGTGCAACACCTCGACGCTAGCGTTACGTCTGGATGGCGCATGCTTGAGATAGGAAAACAAATACTCGGTGACGTGTAAACCACGAATCGAGCAGGAAACCACCTACCCAAATTCACAGGGTCATTCCTGCTCGGGTTGGGGTACACCCCGGAGAGCGCGTACTGCTACCTTCGAGCCGCAGGAGAGCTGCCGCGGCCAAGTCGATGCTGACATCGGCTATGCGAGCGCAGCTTTCGGTCGGATTCCGTTAGAATGCCACGTGCGGTGGAGGCCGCTCATGCCGCAATTAGGTCGCATCAAAAATGTCGTCGTCCGGACGGTTGTGGTTCCGCTGCGCCGGGCGGTGATCGCTGACATCGGAAAGTTTGATCACTGGCCGCTCATCCTCACGGACATTGAGTTGGACAATGATGTTGTTGGTATCAGCTACATCGCACCATACCGTGCCAAGGCGATGGCGTCGATCGTCGCGGAAATTCGAGACATCATAGGGCAGTTATCCGGGTGCTCCGCGCCATTCGACGCCGTCCAGGTCGCCCAGAAGGCCCTCAATGTGATCGGCGTCAGCGGTGTTTCCACCCTGGCGACGGCGGCCATTGACATGGCGCTGTGGGACGCAGTGGCGAAACAGGCGGGGCTACCGCTGGTGTGTTTGCTCGGTGGCTCTGTCGGCCCGGTTCGAGCCTATAACAGCAACGGCCTGTGGCGGCATAGCGTTGATACACTTGGCGAGGAAGCGAAGGAACTGCTGACTGAGGGAGGGTTCACGGCTTTAAAGCTCCGACTGGGCAACGAGCATCTCGAACAAGACCTAGCGGCAATCAACGCAGTGCGTGAAGCTGTCGGAGATCATGTCGACATTATGGTTGACTTCAACCAGGCGCTCGGTCTGGGTGACGCAATCAGGCGGTGTTGCGATTTAGATGACCAAGGGTTGTATTGGATTGAAGAACCGATTCTCTACAACAACCTCATCGGGTATGCCGAACTTGCTAAGCGCGTCTCAACCCCGATCCAAATGGGTGAAAACTTCTACGGTGAACGCGATCTAATGAATTTCGTACGCGCAAACGCGACTCAGTATGTGATGCCGGACCTGATGCGCATTGGTGGGATAACAGGTTGGATTCGTACTTCAGGGTTAGCTTCCGCAGCGGGGATTCAAATGTCCAACCACCTCTATCCGGAGATTTCCGCACATCTGCTTCGCGCCACACCGACGGCCCACTGGCTGGAATATGTCGATTGGGCTAGCCCGATCCTTTCCAAGCCATTGGAACCTAGGAACGGACAGCTCAGCCCGCTGAATGAGCCTGGAATTGGCATTGCCTGGAACGAAAGTGCAATCGCCAAATACAGTGTGGCGGTCTGAGCGCAGCCATTTAGGAGAAGACGTTATTCAAATGAGCTCAAGGTCGGATCAAGGTCGATGGGTCCGACACTGGAAATCAAATGGTAACGGAGGTGGGATTGTATCGCGTGTGGCGCAAGTGCGGCAAAACGTCGGACCGGTTGCTTGTGCAACGGCGTCCCCTAGCAAGGGAAGGAAACTGGCGCTCGTGAATACGCATTTGATTCTGTAACGAGAACTCTCTTCGTTGAAAACCCGGCGCTGCGGGGGAAGGCTTCGGCTTCTCAAAAGCAACGACTAGGCTATTGCAATTGGAGGTTGACCAATATGGCACAGAATATAGCGGATTTACTGTGGGCAATGCTTTCGAGTGCGGGAGTAAAGCGTTGTTACGGGATCGTTGGAGATGCGCTTAATCCCGTGATCGACGCGCTCCATCGAAACGGAGCTATCGATTTTGTTCACGTCAGGCACGAGGAATACGGAACCTTCGCGGCAGTCGCCGATGCATATTTGACCGACCGCCCCGTCGCCGTATGCGGCACCGCTGGGCCTGGTACCGCGCATTTGATCAATGGCTTGCTCGATGCTCTCAAAGAACGTGCTCCAGTGATTGCCGTCGCCGGCGACGTTGAGACAAAGCTGATCGACACGTCAGCCTTGGAAGAGCTAAATCCGTACAAGTTCTTCGACAGCGCGGCACTCTACATCGGACGTGTAGTGAATCCGGAACAAGCGCGAGCAATTTTTGCGACCGCGATCACAACGGCAGTCACAGAGGATGGGCCTACGGTAATCTCTCTGCCCGGAGACGTGGCTGCTTCCGAGGCGCCAGAAGAGTACCGTCCGGTCTCGATTCCGGCCAAGCCGGTGTTTCGCCCTTCCGATTCCGACATGGAAAAGCTCGTGGTCATGATTAATGACGCGAAGAAGGTCGCCATCTTCGGCGGCGAAGGCTGCCGTTATGCTCACGACGAAGTTGTCGAACTGGCGCGGAAATTGAACGCACCGGTTGGATATTCATTCCGTGGGAAGCAGTGGCTCGAACACGATAACCCTTACGCGGTCGGCATGACCGGCTTGCTTGGCTACGGAGGCGCATATAAGGCGATTCATGAGGCCGACCTCGTATTGCTACTCGGCACAGATTTTCCGTTCTCCGAATTCCTTCCCGGCAATGACGTAAAGAAGGTTCAAATTGACGTACGCCCCAAGCATATCGGCCGACGAACCAGCGTTGATCTCGGACTCGTTGGCGACGTGAAAGAAACCTTGAAAGCCTTGCTCTCGAGCATCGAGGCGAAGGCCGACGAAAAGTTTGTCAGCAAGCTACTCGAGGAAACGTCGGACTTCCACAAGCTATTGCAGCACTACGTAGAAAAAGGTCCCGAGATCAAGCCGATTCGGCCCGAATACCTCACGGCGACGCTCAGCGATCTGGCCGCGCCGGACGCGATGTTTTTCGTCGATACCGGA
>JASHTY010000505.1 GCA_030040315.1 Terriglobia bacterium
CCGAAGCGACAAACCGTGAAGCCGATGTGGCGGTGATCGCCATGAACAAGCGCGGCGACATCGGAGCGGCCTCGATGAGTAAAAGCTTTGGGTTCCAATATGCTGTTTGGCGAAACGGCGAAAGCCAGTTGCTGGGTGCCGTCACCTTCACCTGACGATCTGCCCTGCTCAGGCGCCCTCCGAAACCGCAGGGGGCGCTTCCGCCCCGCCTGGATTCCAAATCATCCAGATCAGCACAACCGCCGAACCGACTGCCAGGACCGCTCCATTCTGACGGAAAAATGAGTTCTGCTGCGTGAGCAACTCCACAATGGGAACCGCCACCTGCGTGCAGAACACCGCCATCACATACGCCAGAACGTTGTTGCGCAGAAAGAATCCCACGATTCCCGCCGCCACGAGCAAGGGAAGAAATTCCATCAGCCAGCCGAGCGCAAATCCCGCTGCAGAATGCACGGCGGCGGGGCCCAGCGCTGCCAGTTCCAATGTCAGTCCTGCCCACAGCCACCAGGCCCGCTGCCTCCAGCCCTGCCGGAAGATGTAGACAGCGAATGCCAGCAGCGGGGTGTAAAAGAAAGTGTGGGTAAGAGCCGAAAGGAAAAAAGCAGCGGCCGGCCATTGCGTGCTGAAGAGCGGAGAAAACAGTTCGTCATTGATCATCGCGTGGGCGTGGAACACGCTGGTGAGATGCTGGTCAACTCTCACGAGTCCCGCCCCCGCGGCGAGGCTCAGCACCGTCGCCAGCAACGCGTCGCGGCGCCAAATACCCCGCGCGCGAGCTTTCCAAAGGTTCCAGGCATCGGGGTAGAGGCTGAGGGCCGCGCCGATGATGAGCCATGCGAGCAAGCCTTCGACGAGCGGCGCCACCGTCAGGCTGACGGCGATGAAGGTCTTCCACACGGCAAGCGGCATGGAGGTGTCGTAGCGCATGTACACCTGGGAAAGATTGTTGAGGGCGGCAAGGAAGCCTACAATCGCGATGAGCACCCCGAATTTTGCCGACCGCTTCCATGGCATCCGTCCGGCGCGGACCAGATTCACAAACAAAATCAATCCGCCGGCCACCAGCACCATTACTCCCAGAATGTTGATGGTCAACAGGACTTTGTTCCACACTGTGGACGCCTCCTCGGCGCGCAGCCAGTCCTCCGGCAGCTTGAAGAAACGCGAGAACCCCACCACCTGGTCCCCGGCGATCTCGACTTTCAGCCGGTAATGCGCGTCGCCAACGTTGCGGGGATCGCCCGGCTTGGCCTGCCAGGTCAGGGTGTAATCCTCCCTGGCTTTGCGCTTGCTCACATCGGAGCTCTGAAGGTCAAATCCGTCAAGCGGGTATCCGTGCTCCTTCACAGCCTGCTCCGCCAGCGCGCGCGCCTGGTCGGCGGTCAGCGCCGCTCCGGGCGCGTCCTCCGGCAAGGTGTGATGGAACCCGAACACCTGCCCTGTAATCGGGTCAACGTAAACCTGATACTCTTCCTTCTCTAATGGGCGGAAATAGCGGACGGCCCAAAGCGTAAGCTTGGTCGCCTGCCGGTAGATTTGGTCTGCCTGTTCAACGGTTTTGCGTTGCGCCAGGTAATGCAGCGAGTCAGATTCCACATTGTCATTGATCCAGACTACGTGACGGTATTTCGCCGGGTCAACTTTACGCTGGTCAAGATAATTGTCAGCGATGCGCAAGGCATCTTTCGAAGAAATGTGCAGCTCAATACCTTTGCCGAACCGATACACGCGGTTAGATGCCACCCCTGCGAAAATCAGCGCAAAAGCTAAAGCCGCACCAACTTGATATGAGGAAAGCGGCCGATAGACAAGCGGGGCTTCGGCAGCGAGAGCCTCCTGCGGCAGAGGCGCGGGTGGGTTCTCCGCTGTGTTCAAAAGCCTCTCTTCCTTGGAAAACGTTCCGGTCTTAAAGTAGCAAGCCGCCGCCACCAGCAGAGGGACAAGCATGATTCCCGCCGACAATCCGCCCGACAGCATCAGGTAATGGTTCGGCGACCGCAGCAGCAGGAACGCCGTATAGAGCGCGTCAACGGAATAGTGCCAGATCAAAGTGGCGAGAACTCCAAAGCGCAGCATAATGAGGCCGATGATGATGCCCCCGAAGCCCACTTCCAATCCGCGAATGAAAAAGGGTTGGTTGGGATAGCCCGCGTGCAGAAATCCCCAGATAAATGCCGGCAGAACGACGGCCGCTGGACGCCACTTCAGAACTTTTTGCAGAAAGGGGATGGCAAACGCGCGGAATTGAATCTCCTCCGACACGGCGGGGAAAAATCCGAAGAACAGCACCATAACCCAGGGGAAGCGCGTATTGAGCAGGTCGGTAAAGGGAACTTCCGCGGGCGCCCACGCTCCCAGACGGTTCGCCGCCAGGTAGAACACCGTTTGATAGGCGAAAAAGAAAAACGTCATGGCAATGCCGACGACGTTCGCCAAAAGGAATGAGCGGGTGCGCAGGCCCTGCCAACTGAGATAACGGCGAATAGAAATGAAGCCGGGATATGACTCGCGGTAGACCGGTTCTGTGCTGGCCACCAGCAGAAAGATTAGGGCCCCGAAAACCAGCGCCACAAGCAAATTTTCCACCAGAAAGCCGCTGACGAAACTGGAATAGGAGTCCGTGGTGCGATATCCGAATTCGGCCAGCGAGAACGAATTCAACTGGCTGAAGAAATAGAGCAGGGCGGTGACCAGTCCGAAGCCAAGAGACAGATAAACGGGCACATTGCGCCGGCGAAGGTGCTGAATAAGCAGAGCGAGGCCGGCAATGCAGAGTACGGCCCATGGCACTTCATCGACAAAGTTGGCGGCCTCGTTGCGGGAGCGCAGCCGGGCGTAATCGCGCGACCACGCCTCGGGGACTTTGACAAACTCGTGGTAGCTGGCCACCTGGTCGCCATCCACGCCGACTTCGATGCGCAGGCTGCCGTCGCCCAGGTTTACATCCTTCTGCTTCCAAGTGAAGGAATAATCGGTGCGAGCGGGACGCTTGTCATTCGTTGAATCAATGAATTCCAGGCCTGCGAGATCGCGCCGCATGACGTCGGCGAGGAATTTTTCCGCAAGGGCGCGCGCGGCGGGCAGATCGAGATTAGCTCCGGCGGCCGACTCCGCAATCTCGTGATCGAATCCCACGACTTCGCCGGCGGGCGTAACCGCCACCCGGTATTCTTCCTTTTGCTGTGGCTTGAACCAGCGATGCGACCAATGCCACAGGTGAATGGGCCCCTTCGTGAGCGAGTTCATCCGCTCCAGGCCCTGCGTGCGCTCAAGATACACCTTCGCGTCGTCATCGTAATCAAACACCGCGGCGTGGCGGTAATCGCCCACACTCCACCCGCGCTCAGCGAGAAACTTCAACGCCACAGGTGTGGAGTCATCACGGTTGACGCGGAATTCAATCGACGCCTCGGGAAAGGCGTGGGAGAAGTACTTCAACCCGATCGCCAGGGAAATGCCCGCAACCACAACGGCTATGGCAATGACCCGGCGGTCCGCAGAATTCAGAGCAATGGGCATCAGTTCCCCTCCCTGGGGCACTTGCGATCGGGTGATGGGATTATACCCGGTTGTAAGCTGGAGCGGTGCTCTTAGAGCACCGAATCGTAGAGGCGAGGCGCCGCCTCGCCCCTACCCTGAAGAGTGTCTAATCTCTTACCTCAACTCTTTCACCATCACCCATGCGGTCGTGCCGTCGGCATAGTAACGCGGAATCTCGCCGACTTTTCCATAACCCCGCGAAGCGTAAAACTCTTGTGCGGCGAGGTTGTCCTGGGCGGTTTCAAGCCCAATCATGCGCAAACCGCGATCGCGGGCCCAATCTTCAGCCGCGTCCATCAGCAGCGTTCCCACTCCACGGCGGCGCCAGGGTTTCAGGACGTCAATGGTAACGATATGGAGAATTTTGCGCGGCTCGATGTGCGCAATCAGGAAGCCGACGATCCGGTCATTGTCTTCCGCAATCCAGGTTTTCGAACCTTCGTGGTGGGTGAATGCCGCCATTTCCCGCCACGCGTAGGAAATTCCCGGGTCGAAACACGCCTGATCGATTTCATAAAG
>JASHTY010000506.1 GCA_030040315.1 Terriglobia bacterium
CTGGCGATCGACGGGGTCGGTGAACGAGTTCGGATCGGGAACTTTGCTGGTCACGTCCGTCACCATACCGGGATTCGTTCCCCAGGTAACTTGTGGTGCGATTTCAGCCGCGTTCAGCGTGACAGTTTTGTCGTACTTGGCGCCGGGATCGGTCACCAGAGTCTTCCAATGATCGACGGCGACGGTAAAATCCTTGCCGCGCGGAACGAATGGCCGGCCTTCCATGTAGGCGTAGGTCGTTTCGTCGGGCGCCACCATTCCGGCGCGCGCTCCCCCTTCAATCGACATGTTGCACACCGTCATGCGGCCTTCCATGGAGAGGGCGCGAATCGCCTCGCCGGCGAACTCCACCACGTGGCCGTTGCCGCCGGAGATTCCGATTTTGCCGATGATGGCCAGAATGATGTCCTTGGCGGTCACGCCGGGCGCGCGGCGGCCGTCAACCTGCACCAGCATGGTTTTCGACTTGAACTGCACCAGGCATTGCGTGGCCAGCACGTGCTCAACTTCACTGGTGCCGATTCCAAACGCCAGCGCGCCGAGAGCTCCGTGCGTGGAGGTGTGACTGTCGCCACAAACAATCGTCAGGCCGGGCTGCGTGATGCCCAGTTCCGGGCCGATCACGTGCACGATGCCCTGGTTGGGGCTCTGCATATCGAAAAACAGGATTTTGTTTTCGCGGCAGTTGCGGGCCAGAGCTTCCATCTGCGCGGCAGCCACATCGTCGGCCAGCGGCAGATGGCGATTCTTGGTGGGCACGGAGTGGTCCATCACCGAAAACGTCAGGTCAGGCCGGCGCACCTTTCGCCCGGCAACCTTGAGCCCGGAAAACGCCTGGGGCGATGTGCCCTCGTGGACTAAGTGGCGGTCAATGTAGATGAGCGCCGGCTGGCCCGGCTCCTCAGCGACAAGGTGATTCTCCCAGATTTTTTCGTAAAGGGTTCGTGCAGGCATAGAACGAGTTTCCAATCTTTAGAATTCAGATCCAACCAAAGCGGCAAGTGCGACTTTGGCTGTGGGCAATGATTTGTTTGTTCCCCAGTAGTTGATTATACGCCGGTCGAGGATAGGGAGTAAATTCCCTGCAATGAGCCAATTCTGCGTTGCTAAGCCCGCCCTCCGAGCAGGGGTAAAGCTCGGGCAAGTTATCCCCGGAGCCTCGAGGACAGGAGCTTTCGCTAACAACCTTTGTTATCAAATACATCGTAGGATCCAGCAAATAACCACCTTTGTTTTCATCAATATCGTAGGATCGATCAAAGCTCAAATAATAAGCCGTTTGGATTCTTAAAGATCGTAGGATCGATCAGCAAAAATAAATCCCCCGGGGAGCAAATCGGCAAAGGTAACCTCAGTATTTTCAATCGGATAGAGGTCGGTCGTTTTGTCGTTTTCACCTGTAACTACCTTTGTTATGTGTAACATCGCAGGATTCCCGGCCCTCGTGCAATTTTGCCGCTTATGCCCTCTGATCTCATCAGACTGTCTGACTCCTTCCGATTCCACGCTGGTACCTCGTTCCGGGTAAACGCACGGTGCACACAAACCCCTCCGTTCGCCATCACTGGCATGTTAACCGAATGATAGATAATTGTCAAGTGATATGGAGACGAGGTGGCGTCCTGATTTGTGCAATCTCTTGCTTGACGCGCAGGCGATCGAAGGCTACACAGGGCATGTGGAGTGCGGCAGCCTGCTGACGCTCTCGCAGCCAGAAGCTCGCTTCCGGCTGGCCGGGCCGCCAGCAAGCAGGCGAACGCCAAAGCGGTAGCAAGCTACCGCACTCCAGACCCGCTTCGACCACGGCAGGCAGGTCAAGTGAGTCATTCGCTAAATCAGGGCAGCACCCGAGCCGAGGTGTGCTCTACTTCCGGGTAAATCGCAGCCGCTGCGATTTTGACACGGCCTGGAAGGCCGTGCCACGTCAGGCCAATCCTATTGTGCAACCTTGGTGACTTTCACTTCAAAGACATAGTGGGTTGTGGATGCGACGTCATCCACTTCGGAAATAACTGTTGGTTTATCCAGACCCAAAACCGCTTCTACCTCCGATCGAACGTGCCGGACAACCGGGCGCATGTCATGTTCGTGTCCTGGCTCGGAGGCCAGGCTGGAGTAGTCCCATCGGGTCCCGATTGCCACTTTCCCGCTTCCCTCTATCTTAAGGCGGCAATCAATATCCATGCCTACGTCCATGTAATTCCAATTTTCGCCCGAACCGCTGACCGGGACTTTGCTTCCTGCCCGAAGGCTCTTCCAATCAGTCCATTTGGGTTCCTCAAGTGAGCGAATTTGCATGGAATAGCTCCGCGAGTTCACCTTTTTTCCGTTGTCCAACTCGTTGACAGTGAAATCCACTTTGTAAGAGTCAGCAGGGGGTGGATTGTCCTCAGCCTTGGTCCGCGGCAGGCCCGCGAAACTGGTCAGCAATATTGCCATTGCTAGAACGCTCAGAGTTCTGATTCGCATTGAATCCTCCTGTTTCTTGATTGATGTCTGGAGCGGCCCCTAAAAGCCCCGCGTCGACAAATGTTTTCACCTGTTGTCGTTGCTTTCTTCAGACGACAAGGGCACGATATCGAGTGCGACGATCTTGAGTGGCGGAATTTCCATTGCCTGTTCAGAGTCCTCCTTGGCAGGGCTTGAAACCGCCGCCTTGGAGGATTCGACCGCCTGGGCGTACGCCAGCAGCAACCTTTCCTGTTCGCTCAAAGGCCGGGGTGTTGGAAACTGCTGCGGCCGCCAATTGACCGCGCGCACCCCAGCGTGTCGCGACACTTGGTGCGGCACGGGCAACTTAACTGGCGGAGTGATGATCGCGACGGTTGGCGCGGCTAGCCTGGCCGGATACTTTGCGATCGCTGGTTCAAGCGCGGCCGGTTGATGAGCCGGTTGATAAGACCGATGAAATACCACCAGCATAATCATTGCTGAGACTCCGGATATCGCCGCGGCCCAAGCCCATGCCGTGCGGCGGCGCGTTTCCTGCTGCCGGGCGCGCGCTCCCGCCAGAATGCGGCCTTCCAGCCCGGCGCGCGGTTCACCGGCCGTGTAATTGCGCAGCGAGGCATCGAGCAGATCATTGACGAATTGCTTTTCCTTATCGTCCATGGCGTTTCTCCATCACCCCCGCCAGTTTTTCGTTCAATATGCCGCGAGCGCGGGAGACGCGTTCGCGCACCGAGCCCTCAGGGATTCCCAAGATCTCGCCGATCTCCGCGGAAGTCATCTCCTCAACCGTCGAAAGCGTCAGCGGGTCCCGCAGTTCTTTCGGCAGACTGGCAATCAGCCGCTCAACCATCGCCAGGATTTGCGAATGCGAGGCGAGTTCTTCTGCGGTTGCCCCCGCGGCGCGAAGGTTCACAACCACTTCAGCGGCTTCCTCGAGTGAAATCGCCCAAGTTTGCCGGCGGCGGTCGATGGCCACTCGCCAAGCCGTGCGCGCCAGCCACGCGCGCAGGTTGCGAATTTCCGCCCAGCTCCCACGCTGCCGCAGGAAACGCAGGAAGGTTTCCTGCACGACGTCCTCGGCGTCATGGTGATTTCGCAACATCGCCAGGGCCACGCGATAGACGTACCGCGAGTGCTTGTGGACCGCCGCCTCAAAGTCCCGTTCCTGCGCGTCCACATCCAGGAGCACTTGGCTCAAAATTACCTGCCCCATCGCTGCCATGCAACCCTCGGGGATGTGACGAATGGCTCCGCTGAGCCGTTCAGAATTATTACGTTGGCCGGAGTCAATTCTTGCGAAGAAAATCCACGGAAGGGAAGTTCTTACCGTTTGGCTTACTATTCGGTCCGAGAAAGTTCCTGAATCAGGGTCTCGCGGCGCTTCCAGGCGATGTCGCTGACAAGGTTGAGAACGTATCGATAGCCCGTCCAGGCGGCGCCCGCCAGAACCAGAAAGACGGCACCGCACAAGGCGAGCTGCCCAGCCCAACGGGAAAGAAGGTACGCTCCCACAGCAAGCCCCATGACGGGCAGTTGGACTCCCAGTGTTACCGCGGCGGCCATGCCCGACGCCTTCTGCCTGCGCATCTGGCCGAACTGGAGCTTGCGGGGAAAATAAAGTGACACCAAGTTGCCCGCCGCCAGGTTCGCAATCATAACCCACAGCGCGCCGGCCAATGTCACCCCGACCACAAGCAGAGGAGTTGGCCCGGCAACAAACTGCACCAGGACCGAGACGATGATCATTTCGACGGCTACGATCATTATGTGAAGAAGATTCTTTGACATCATCACGTCACGAAAACGAATCGGAGCAGTCAGCAGCATGCCCACGCCGGCTCCGTCATATCCCAGGTTGTTGTAGGCGAACCCGAAAAGCGTAAGCAGGACATACCCGATGCCCATCGGGTACAACATCGAGCTGGAATTGAACAGGAATGGATGTCTGGCGTGCGGCCCAGGACGATTCAGGCTGAGAAAGATGACGACAATGACCGGCGCAAGCAGGGTGAAATACGCCGTGGTGTTGCGGAGGAGGTAGTGCAGGTCTTTTTCGAACAGCGCCGCCACCGTGGGGGGAACGCCGGTAAAGCTCCAACCGGCGTGGACGGTGGAACGCTCCCCGGCGGCGGGCCGGCTGGCTTCACTCAGGTTTTCGCCGCGATATTCGGAGAGCAATCGAACCGAGAGCGCCCAGCCCAGCAATCCGCAATAGGCCAGAAGTCCGGCAAATTCCATTAAGGCGATGCCGCCGTCTTTTTCTATAAGCACTGAGGCAGCCATTCCGGGCGGAAGAAAATTCTGTGCGGATGAAAGGTGGTTGAGCAGGGGCACTGCGCGCTTGCCGTAGCGCTGGGTCAACGGGCCGAACAATTGAAAGCTGATCATCAACAGAACAAACAGCGCGCCCAGAATTTCGCGCGTGCGTCGCTGGGCAAGCAGGCGGCTGAGCCACGTGAAAATCGTGCGGTTCAGCAGAAGGTTCAGCAGCGCCAGAGCCGCAAAAGCCGGAATGGCGCGCAATGCCGCTCCCAGCGAAGCAACGGCGGCGCCAATGACCATGCAACCAAGCCAGTAAATGGCCGCAAGCGCCACGGGATCGAAGAGGCCGTGCGCAAATGCCAGAAGCACAAAAGTGGAATAGCGAAGCGGGAAGCGGAGCAGGGAAACGGGGTTGGCCTCCGCGCCGAATCCGGTCACGACCAGGGGCAGCACCAGCCAGACGCCAAAAACCACCCAAAGCTCAATGGAAATGATGACGGGCTTGTTGCGGCTGAGCGCATACCAGCAGCCCAGTCCCATCAGCGGCCCCCACAGCAGTGCGCCCACGGCAATCCCCGCGCCCATGATGATCTTGACGGCCAGCTCAAGCTTACGGCTTCCGATCCGCAGGCCGTTCACGAACATCCGCCAGCGCAGCCAGCCCACCAGTCGAAGCTGGTCCTGAATGCCCGGCGCTGAGATCATTCCAGCCATGAGAGCTCCGGCACGGCAGCGCGTTCCCCGCCCACAATGTCCAGGAAAATTTGTTCCAGGCTGAGCTTCTGTCCCTCGGCATGACGCGCGGCGACGCCGGAGCGCAGCTCGTCAATCGATCCCTGCGCAACCAGCTCGCCGCGATGGATGATGGCCACGTGGCTGCACAGCTTCTCCACGATTTCGAGCACATGTGAGGTCAGGAAGATGGTCACGCCGCGGGCGATCATGCGATTCAGCATTGCCTTCAAGGTGCCCGCGGCTATGGCGTCCACACCTTCGAAGGGTTCGTCGAGAAAAAGCACTTTGGGGCCGTGAATTACCGCCGCGGCCATGGCCAATTTTTTCTTCATGCCGTGCGAATAATCCACAATCAGCGATTTGCCGCGGTCGGCGAGGCCCATGAAATCCAAAAGCTCCTGCGCGCGCTCGGCGGCCGTGATGCGGTCCAGGCCGTACATGCGTCCGGCGAACAGAAGGTACTCCGGCCCGGTCAAGCGGTCGAAAAGCGCCAGGCCCTCCGGTACCACGCCAATTTGGCTCTTCAGGCCGACGGGGTTGTTGACGAAATCGAGGCCCAAAATCCGAATGCGGCCGGACGTGGGCTCCAGAAGCCCGGTGAGCATCTTGATGGTGGTGGACTTACCCGCGCCGTTGGGACCAAGAAATCCGAAGAATTGGCCGGCGTCCACGCGCAGGTTCACGTTGCGCACGGCCTCGAGTTCGCCAAAACGGCGCGAGAGATTCTCAGTTTCAACTGCCAGGTTGGACATGGCGGCTCGTCGCGCTAGAGTAACATAAGCGGCAAATTGGCAACACCGGGCCATTAACCTCACCCGCTTCGGCCGTCGTGAGGTCCGCGCGCGCTTTGGGCTGCAAGTTTGAAGCATTCATGGTATCTATCCAGATTGTTGCGAGGCTTATGAATTGATGAAGAACAAAATTTCGCGCCGCGAATTTCTCAACGATTCAAAGACCATCGGTCTGTGCTGGGGAGGATTGCAGATTATCGCCGGGCGGCCGATGGCTGCGAAGGGGATGGAAGGGCAGACGACGTCACCCTCCTCGCAACCGTTCATTTACGGGTCGGCCTTCTACCGGCCGCCAAATCCCCCGGCCTCCATGCGCAGGCAAATGCTGAAGGAGATCGCACAGAAATACCGGTTCAACATTGTGCGAATTTATCCCGCCTGGGTTCATTACAACCCCGCCCCCGGCAAGTTTGTATTCGACGATCTGGAAGAGGTCATGAAGTATTGCGACGAGTTCGGCCTGCGAGTGCTGATGGGAGTGGTCATTGAGGAAGCCCCGTATTGGCTGGAGAAGGCGCATCCCGAAACTCGATACGTGGATGCAAAGGGGCAAGCGCAGCGGCTCATTGACAGTTCCAACAACGTAAGCGGGGGTTGGCCCGGACTGTGCCTGGATTGGGATGAAGTTCAATCGGCGGTCAGGAATTTCATTGCCGAACTCGCGCTCCTGGCATCGTCGCATCCATCCATGTACGCGTACGATTGCTGGAATGAAGCCCATATTGAGCCTGCCTGGCCGCGCAGCAGTTGGGTTTTGCCGCAAGAGCGCTTGTATTGCTATTGCGACCAGACCGTTGCCAGGTTTCGCCGATGGCTTGAGCAGCGCTACGGAAGTCTCGACGCCCTCAACGCCGCCTGGGTGCGCCGATACTCCGATTGGAGCCATATTGATCCGCCGCGCAACCTGGGAACGTATCTCGATTGGGTGGACTGGAGAAACTTCATCATCGAACGCGAAACCTGGGAGATGAAATTCCGTGTAGAGGCCATCCGCGCAGTCGATGATCGACACCTGCGCGAAAGCCATTGTGGATACGTTCCCCCGCTTGACGCTGTTTCCAACAGCGCATTCAACGGATGGCGCCTGGCCGAATGCCTGCAAACCTGGGGAATGTCCAATTTTCCGCGTTGGGGAAACATCCCACCTTATCTGGGAGCTGCCCGATTGGAAGCGACACGATCGCAGGCCGCCGAAAAACCATTTTGGATGACGGAACTCCAGGGTGGGCATGGGAGCAGCGGGCTCGTGCAGAGTCCGCATATGCGCCCGAGGGACATTCGCTTATGGAACTGGCTGGCCGTTGCTGCGGGGGCCAAGGGGATTCTCTACTGGGCTTATCATGCGGAAGCCACGGGTGGCGAGGCGACGGGATTCGGTCTTGTGGATCGCGACGGTTCCGACACGGAGCGGGTTCGTGAAGCGGCGCTGGACAATCGCCTGATCCAGGAGCATTGGGATATTCTGCGCGATTACCGGCCGAAGCCGCGCATAGCGATTCTTACTGATCAAGATAATTCCATCCTGACGTTTGCCATGGCTGGCAATGAAGATCCTTCTGTCCAGTCTTTCCGCGGGTACTACAAGGCCCTGTGGAAGATGGATCAGTGGGCGGAGTTCATTGAGCCGCAG
>JASHTY010000507.1 GCA_030040315.1 Terriglobia bacterium
GGGGCGCACATGCGCACCAGGCGAAGCCGGTTGGCGGCGGAATTCTCCTTCTCAAGGAGCAGGAAGACCACTTCCCCGCTCTTGGGGCCAAACCACTTGGCAAGCGCGCCGACGACTTTGGCCCACCCCGGGTCGTCACGCTTGGACATGTAGAGTTCAATGACGCGCTCGAACGACCCCATGGGCAGCAGGTTTTCCAACGCCTGACCACAGCATTCATGATGCCCCGAGACTTCCTTGGAGTAGGAGCTATCGATATCCAGACCAATCTTGTGGACGGCGGCAAAATCCTCATAAGCGGCAGCCGACTGGCTGATGGTGGTCAGGCACTTCAAAACCTGATTGTGCGACGCTGCGTCCGTGCGCGGCCCATCCAGCATTTCCTTGCTCAAGCGCGCCGCCATCGACCGCAAAACCGGCATCGTGGTGGGACTCGTCACGATCGGCAGAATCTGAAGTATCTTGGCTACTTCCTGGGACCGCGCGAGGTCGGGGGGCGAATCGAGAAAGCCGAGAAAATGTTCGACCACCTCCGTCACGTCCTTGACTCTTCCGGCGACCATGGCTTCCTGAAGATATTTGATGAGCCGCTGGAAGTCCTGCTCGTCGTACTGAAAGATCCCCATCAGTTGGGCGTGCTTGTCCTTCGGGTCCAACTGCACCCACATGATTTCCTGGCGGATGCGATTGAAAACCTCGGGAGGCAGGTGGGCTTCCTCAACCACGTGCGAGAGCTTTTGCAGAATGCGCTCCGCAACGTGGGTGGCCTGCATGCCGCGCATCAGGATTTGCACAACCTGCTCCTGCACAGCGGGCAGCATGGCGCGCTCAGGGTCGTTGGTCAGTTGTTTCCCCGCCAGGTCGGCGGCCAGGTCCTCCACCAGACTTTCGGCCACGGCTTCGGGGGGCCGCCCGGAAAGCTCAGCCCGTCTTTCGGGCGGCAAAGTCGAGAGCAGAAGGGTCGGAGAAAACTCCTGCAACATGCGAGTCAGCAGTCGCAGGGACTCGCGGGAGTCGGCCCCGGGCATCATGAGGGCGGCCTGTGTGGCTTTGCCCGCCAGATCCATGGCCTCTTTGGGTCCACCCGCGTAACCGGCAGGAGCCTCCATGCCCACAAACTGCAGGAGAGATTCCAGCCCCGGACCGCCGCCCGCTTTGCCCGGACCCAAAATCCCCTGTGCCATCAGGTAAGACTCAGGGTTCATCTGCAAAACCGTGTCTTCGCCCTCAGGCGTGATGGCCGGCAGAACCCGCATTCCGACCAGGGGATTCTGCTGGAGAAAGGGTTGAATGCCGCCCTTTTCTTCAATAACTTTCGGCCGTGTCCCCACGATGGCGAGGCCGCGTTTGAATTCGGCAAGCGTAATGCCGGCGGAAAAGGTGATGGCGCCGATGCCGCGGCGGAAAAACTCACTCTCGAGCTGCGCCAGGCTCCCATCGTCCGTCAACAATTCGTTGATCAAAACGCGCTTGTTCAGAAACCCGAAGGTAAACTGCTGTGCCTTGCTCAGGATTTTAGTCAGTGAATCATACATCTGCGACGCCGCTCGCGCCGCGGCAGGGTGGTCCACGGAATACATGATGACGGTTTTGAACGTAGATTGGAGAGAGTGGCCAAAAGCCAAGCCTTCGGACTTTAACTGTGCCTTTTCAGCCATGAGCCACCCGCAGGAGGTCGACGCCAAGCTAAACCAATGTCAGCCAAGTGCCATCCCATCATAGCAATTATTGACAAGAAACGTAAGGCAAGTGACCCAAAGTGTCAAGAGCATCGGGAAGACGGGGCAAAACTCTCTTGGCCAAAACCGTAAAATGGTGTAGAATATGAGCGTCGTTTTAGAGTTCCGAAAGCCTGAACGATTTCGAGGGCTTGAAAAAGACAATCGCCAATTCATAAGCCATTTCCTAAGCGACGCGCGCGCACATTTACGCTCGATCCGATGCCCTGATGCAGAACTTTCGCGCTTAGAATCAGCAACTTATAAGCCATATCCTAGAGCCCGTTCGGGTAAATGGATGAAGAAACTTTGCACATTTCCGCTCCGGCATCCGATCATGCGAAAGGCGCAGGCTTTGCTACCTATTCGCGTCTCCGTGGCTGCCCTCGTTTTGGGGGTATTGTACGGAGCGCGGTGGTGCCGCCCCGATGGCGTTCCCTCAACACAGGTTGACTCCTTTGCGCTTTCGTTGCATTCGCTGGAGACTGACCACGCCCGCAAGGTTCGGATTCTGCACTTTGGGGATTCTCACATCGCATCAGACACGGAGAGTTCCGTCGTACGTTCCTATCTCCAAAGCATGTTTGGTGACGCCGGCCCCGGTTTGACTCTTCCCTGGGGCGGGCCTCGCCTCACCAGCCTGAGCATCAACTACGGAAACACCTACGGCTGGATGCGGTATCACCCATCCTATTCAACCCCGGTGGAAGACACCGGCCTGTCACTGAGTTATATTGAAGCTACTGCCCCGCATCAAGCCGCCTGGCTCGAGTCGGATGGAAACGAATTCCGGGTCTACTTCCTTGCCCAGCCCGATGGAGGCTCGGCGGAATTCCTGCTGGATGGCATGCTGATCGGCGAGCGGAAAATGAAAGCGGCGTTTCCGCAAGTCCAGTCGGTGGAATTCCAATCCGTCGGACCCGACACCCGCCATCGTTTTGAGATTCGCACCACAGATTTCGGCCGCGTGCGGATCCTCGGGGTATCGGTGGAAAGGGCGTCGCCCGGGGTTGTTTACAGCGCCCTTGGATTGGTGGGCGCGCGGGCTGAATACCTGCTGAAATGCCGCGAGGAGTCGTTCGCCCAGCAAATCGCCAGCGAACACCCCGACATGATCATCCTCGGTTACGGAACCAATGAAACCAGCGGGTCATATCTCGATGAGAATGCCTACGACGACGCCCTTAGCATGATCATTTCGCGCCTGCACCGCGCGGCTCCCTCAGCCCTCATCATGATCCTTACCCCCCCGGACCGTAGTGACAGCCGCCCCGACGTGGCTCAGCATTATGAACAGATCATTCAGCAAATCATGGCGGTTGAGCGCCGCGTGGCGGAGCGCGATGGCGCAGTGGTGGTCGACCTGCACACGGCCATGGGCGGAGCGGGAAGCGCCGAGCGGTGGGCGTACTCCCTTCCCGCGCTTGCACGCTCGGATATGACGCACTTCACCAACGAGGGTTACAACCTGCTGGGCCGCTATATTGTCGGCGGAATCATGAAACTGTACGACGCAGGCAATGAGGCAGCCGTCGCCTATTCGAACGCGCCGTGGGAAGAGAAGAACCGCTTGGGCGAATTGATTCCCACGCTCTACCCTGTAATGGCTTCCGGCGCGACGCGTCATTCCTCAAGTCCAGTTTCGGGATACCTTCAGGAGCCCTCCGTTGCACCCGCGCAGGTCTACTATTACCTGATGAACGATGGCCAGATTGTCGTGACCAATGATTTATCAACCATCGACTCGCACCACGGCAAATCCATCAGCGCGGAAGAAGCAAGTTGTGTGTTGCGCGGAAAATCCGCCCCTTGCGAAAATTCTGCCCAATGAAAGACGCGCGGCGATCAATCTCCTTTCGGGCTGCTTCTGGAGTCTCAGCAGCAGTGATCCTGGCCGCAAGTCTCCTGCCGGTGCGCCGAACCTCGGGGGCTCAAAGCACTCCCGGCAGCCCCTCCAGAAATACTCCCGCGGCTAATGTTGTTTTCTCGATCCAGAGACCTTTGGCACTCGGACAGTCCGGTTCCCAAGCAAGCAGTTCTCGTTCCACCCGTCCCAGGCCACAACCTGCAAAACCAGTCCCGTTAACCCCAGCGGACCCCGTGCCGATTGAAAACGGCGAGGGCAATCCCCTCGGCACGTTTTTCAAGGCACTGGAGGACCTTGAATCTGCGCCGGCAGATTCTGCGGGGGGACCCGTGGTGCGGATCATTCACTTCGGGGATTCGCACGTGGCCTCCGACTACTGGGCCGGAGTGATTCGCGAGAAGCTCCAGGAACGCTTCGGAAACGGCGGCCCGGGGTTTGTTCTGCCTGGCCGGCCGTGGAATTCCATTCGCTATGCCCAGGCACAATCTCTCGATGGCCAATACTGGCGAACCGATGGCCTTCGGCCCGGCGAGGCAGACGGAGTGGTGGGATTAGGCGGCATGAGCATTGAGAGCTTTCGCGCCACCAACCCGGCGTCGGCTCAGGCCTCCTATTCACATTTCGATCTCCTCGCCGCCACCAGTCCCGGAAGCGACTGCCTGACTGTGCAGGTGGACGATGCGGACTACCGTGACCTCAGCTCGAACGCGGAAGTGGTTGTTCCTGCCCCGGCCACGCCAGCCACCCAGGCTCCCGCCACCAGCAGCAACTCCTCGGGAACAGGCGGTCCGCGGGAAAACGAACTTGCCGAGCCTGGCGATCCGCCCGACCCTCCGGCCCCTCCAGTCACCACAACGCAAAGCAGGAGGCGCCGCCGCCCCGCGCCCTACGTTCCGCCCTGGAAACCGTGGCCTGCGGGTTCGCCGCTCGATCTTCTGGACCTTTCCAATTCCGCACCGCTTGCCGAAGGCCTCCACAGGATTTCCATCCGCAGCAGTTGCGGAAGCACAGCGCGCCTGCTGGGCGTGGAATTCCTCAACGGCTTAAAGGGCATCGTCTACGACACCGATGGCGTGAATGGCGCCCACCTTTCGGACCTGGAGCGGCCCATGCCCGAATTGCGCCGCGCTTTGCTGCAACAATCGCATCCGGCTTTGATCATCGTTTCCTATGGGACCAACGACATCGGTGAGCCCGGGTTCACCGCCAGCGGTTACGAGGAGAGCGCCTTTCAGATCCTCAGCAAGCTGAAGGCCGATGCCGGCGACGCCTCCATCCTGGTGACCGGCCCCACCGACCGGGGCAACCCGCGCAGGCTGCGGCGAATCGCCCTTCAGGCAGCACAGGCGGAGCTTCAGCCCGCCCTGCGAAAGGCTGCCCTGCGGGCAGGCTGCGCTTACTGGGACCAGCAAGCCGCGATGGGCGGCTCAGGCTCCATGGCCCGCTGGGTAAGAGCGGGGCTGGGGCGGATTGATTACGTGCATTTTTCCGCCCCGGGCTATGCGAAACTGGCCGGGATGCTTTACGATCAACTGATGTTGTCGTATAGTGAATTTCGCAAGGCAGAACCGTCTGAACAATAATTTTATGTGGTTTCCTAACTGGGCTAAGGTCCATGGCTCTGGTTGATCCGTCGTTCCTTCTGTTCGCGCTGATTGCGTGCCTTCTCTATCGCTGCACATCACGCTTTGACTCGCTCCGGCATTTCGTGCTGGTGGCGCTGTCGCTCTTTTTCTATTCCACCTGGAACCCCTGGTACTGCCTGCCCATTACGATGACGGCCCTTCTGGATTTCAATACCGCCTGGCTGCTGGTGCGTACGGGAAACACCCGCCTGCGCAGCGTGCTGATCACGACGGACATCATTTTGAATCTCCTGATTCTGGCCCTCTTCAAGTATTTCAACTTCCTGCACGATAATTCGGCGCAATTCCTCAGCCTTTTTGGACATACCCTGCCGCCCGCGCCATTTCGCATCGCCTTCATGGTGGGAATCTCCTTCTACACCTTCCAGTCCATGAGCTACGTCATTGACGTCTATCGGGGCGAGCAGGAGCCGGCCCGCGGCTTTATGGAATATTTTGCCTTCGTCTCCTTCTTCCCCACCCTGCTGGCCGGACCGATCACCCGCGCGCGCGTGCTGCTGACCCAATTGCAGCAGCCAGCAAGTGCGCTGACCGACCAGCAGGGAAGCCGGGCGCTGATGATGATCGCGCGCGGCTTTGTGAAGAAGCTGATTTTCGCCGACTATCT
>JASHTY010000061.1 GCA_030040315.1 Terriglobia bacterium
CTCCGGGAATTGGTTTGGTGGCGCCGGGACGAAGTTTGCGCCGGGCGCCGGACCGCACTCGCCTATTATCTCCATGCAGGCGTTGACGGGGAAGTGGGAAGCCGCTAAAATTGTGTTTTGGGCTCTTGCGGGAAAGGACTCCCAGTTCTCCATCCTGTTTTAAGCCCCACGCTCAGCACAACGAAGGATTCGATATGAACGCAAATGATCTCCGTCCGGGTATGATCATCCGGCACAACAATGACCTGTTCACGATTTACAAGGCCGAACACCGCACGCCGGGCAACCTGCGCGCCTTCGTGCAGGCCAAGATGCGCAACCTGCGCACCGGCTCCATGATCGACCACCGCTTCCGGTCGGAAGACACGGTTGAGAAGGCCCTCATCGACGAAGTCGAAATGCAGTATCTCTACGCCGACGGCGATTCTTTCTACTTCATGAACACCGGGAACTACGAACAGATTCACCTGCCCAAGGAGAGCGTGGGCGACCGCGCGGCTTACCTGGTAGCCGACGTTCTGCTGAAGGTGGCGTTCTTTGAGGGCCGGCCTGTCGATATCGAGCTTCCCGCAACCGTTGACCTGAAGGTCGTGCAAACCGAGCCGGGCATCAAGGGCGGATCGGCCACCAACGTCACCAAGCCCGCCACCATGGAAACCGGAGTGGTTGTCCAGGTGCCGCCCTTCATCGGTGAAGGCGAAGTGATCCGCGTGGACACCACCGAGGGCAAGTACGTTGAGCGCGCCGGGTGAAGCAGATTTTTCGACCGTAGCGCAGACTGCCGTATCTTCAGTCTGCGGGTTTTACGTCTGAGAGGCAACTTTCGCTCTTCCGTTCGGCAAAGGAAAAGCCGCGGACCACAAAATTGGTGGTCCGCGCTGCGCCCTCAGAACTTCTCATCCAGCGCAATCTCCTCCAGAATCTTGTCAAGCTGGTCGCTCTCTCCTTGCCGTTGCGCCTGCAGGTCCGCAATCTGTTTATGCAGCGCCGCCAACTGATCCTCCTGCGTGTTGAGTTGCTGAGTGTAGCGCTGCACCAGCGCCCGCTCTTCCGGACTGCCCTTTAACGCCTTCATGTTTTCGCGGATTCGCGCCTGATCGCTCCCAATGGATTTTTCCTCGTTCTCGTGTGCCCTGATTTGCACGTCCAGTTTACCAACCACCTCTTTCTGATCGAGCACATGCTTGATGGCCTCTTGCAATCCGGGGGTCATTCTCTTCTGGTCAGTCAGCAGTGTGATCTGCTCCTGCGAAATGTCGGAGAGTTCCACACGGGTTGCGAGCGGCCGTGACTCCTCCACCACCAGTTGCGCGCCGGCCTTGGGTTCAACCTTGACTCGAAACCGGTACAGCGAGGAAGTCGTTTCCTCCGGCTTCACGCCCTCCGCCAGTTTCCATTCCCATCGGTAAGGGTGCTCGATGACCACTTCGCGCCCTGCCGAGTCCGAATTGCTGATCCTGTAAGTCTTGCTCTCGCGCTGCTCGCGGGTCATGATCATCACGCCTTTGAGGATCTGAATCCGGCTGATGGGTTTTTCACTGGGAGTTTCGAGCGCGCTGACGCGAATCGCGGGGTCAGCGGCGTAGGAAATTAAGCGTTTTTCGCCCGGCCGCAGCGGATCGAGCATTCCCTCCCCCGCAAACGTGCCATCTTCGAGAATATTGAAGCTCCCGGCATCGAATTCCACTCCGCTGGTATTGTTGAGCCACAGCGCGCGCACGGCGCCGCTGCCTTCGTTCCAGAGCGTGACTTTATCCGCGCCGATGCGCGCCTGTACTATGGGGACGAGTGCCGACTGATTCTTGCCGATGGTGACTTTGTCTTTCAGGTCGTATTCAAAGAAATCGCCGACGCCCTTGGCCTCGGCTTCCGGCAACTCGTGCTCGGCAATTCCAGCCACTTCCTCAGCACTCACTTCGATTGACTGCGCAACACTTCCAAGGCTGAGAGTTGAATTGATTTCTTTCTCCCGCCCGCTGTAGAGGCGCAGATTGTTGATCACCGTATCTCGGAATCCCGCGCTGGATATCGTCAGCGTCGAATTCCCCGATTGCAAACCACGAAAGCGATAGTTCCCATTGGAATCAGTTGAAGAAGTCTCGTTCGCGCCGGTCTGATTGTTGCGAATGGTCACCATCGCGCCCGGCACAACAGCACCCGAGGGATCACGAACCGTCCCCTCCAGCGCTGCCATCCCAGTTCCGCCGCCAACCGAATACGCACCGCCACCCACGCCCCCGCCCTCGCCTGGGCCGACACCTGCTCCTCCCAAGCCCGACGGTACTGCCGCCATCGGGGGTGGTGGAGGGGCGGCCGGCGCATTCATCGCGCTCTCATGGGTCTGCGGCGAAAGCATGGCCGCCTGGGGCAGCGGCACCTCCGGCCGCTGCATGTACATGGGTTGCGAGATATTCTGCACGAACGATTGCGGCGCGCCCGCCACGAGTGAGAGCTGCACATCCTTCCAGTCCTCGCCGATGGTGTTATCCACCACGGCCCAGCCTTGCAGCAAGGGATTCTGAGCGTGGTCTTTGTCGATCAGGATGCGGTAGGTGCTCTTCCACACCGGCACTTCGCTGATATAGCTGACGAAAACCTCGCGCTCACCCGTGCCGGTGGCGGAGATGGTGAGGCGGCGCAGGTCGACGGCTTTGGCGGAGCCGATCAGGTTCAGGTAGCGATTCACCTCCTCGCTCAGCTCGCGGTCGGCCACGCGCACGCTGGCGCCGGGCGTAAGCTGGAAGCTGCGCATATCGCCGTCATCGGTCACCAGCGTGACTTCTGAAACCTCCACCACCTGGTCCTTTTCGCCAAAGGTCTTGACCGCCTGAACGCTCAAGAGTTTTCCCACCCCGCTCGCCGAGCCGCTGTGGACTTCCACCCGCGTGCCGCGCAGCGCCTCCAGCAAATCGTTGCGGGAAGCATTCTCATCCAGCGGCAGGCGCAGCGTCTTCAGCCGCTCGGAGAGCGGCGCGACGGAATTGAAGCGCACGCCCTGAATGTGCCCGCCGCCGAGGTCCACGACGGTGAGAGATTTCAAGGCGTCGTCCAACTGCCCGGAAGTGAAATCGATGTTCAAATCCTGATTCCCGCGAACCTGTGTGGAGTGTTCAAAATATCCCACGCCGTTCTTGTAGAGCACCACGCGCTTGACAGGCAATTTGCCCGCCGCTTCGGATGCATCGCCCGCGGCGGGAGACTGCGCCCCCGCCACAGCCGCCAGAGACAACACCGCAATCACCACAGCCAGAATGTGTTTTCGCATGAGGTCCTCCGCTTCGTTTTCACACACCGAGACGAGCGTGGCAATTACCGAGTTACAGGAGCCCGTCCGGTGGTGATGCGTGCGTGATTCGGGAGTATCAGACGGGGTTGTACCTGCGTGAATATTTTCCACGATGGCGCGGGAAATTCCCACGAGCCCGTAGCGTGGACCGCCGAAGTTGCGGTCCGCGTTTCTTCACTACCTCGATGCCGGATACACGCATCCAATATGAATTGGATTTGTCAGCCTAAATGACGCGGACCACAAACCCGGTGGTCCACGCTACTGCAACTTCGCATACTCGGCTTTCGCCTCCGCCAGGATGGGAAGGTCGGGGTCGGCGTCTTTCAAAAGAGCGAAGAAATCCTGGTAGGCAGCGCGCGCCCCGGCCTTGTCCCCGGCCAGCGCGTGCGCGCGCGCGGATCCAAGTTCCGCCATGAAGATATTCGGAGAAAATGGACGAAAGCTTTTGAGATTTATGACCTTCTGGAACTCCTGAATAGCATCACTCGACCTGCCTGCTTTCAGATAAGCCAGTCCGCGAATCCACAGCGCGCCCTGGTCAATGTGGTCATAGGGTTCAGCCGCCTTAAGAAGTTCGAGAGCTTGGGCGGGATTGCCGCGCTCGATTTCAAGGTACGCGCGGATCTCCGGAATGGCAACATTCTGAATCAAGGTATCGTCCGGGCGGAGCTTGGCGACCTCAGTCGTCAGCGATTCAGCCTTTGCCCCCTGCCCGGCGAGAGCATACACTCCGGCCGCATTTATTTTTACACTAGGGCTCGTCGCCATTTTCAGCGCCTGGTCCGCGTGCTCTGCCGCCTGGGCGCGAAACCCCACCATGGCTTCCGCCGACGCCTGATCAAGCAATATATTCGCGGCGACTTCCGGGACGCCCGATTTCTGCAACGGCTCCACGAGCTTGCCGAGGATTTCGCGCATCTTGTTGATGCGCCCCTCGGCCCCGGCCTTGTCCGCATAGAGGTTATCCAGCTGCACCGACGCAACCGGGCTTTGCCGTGCGAGGGGATCTTCGCGATTCACAGTTGCTGTATCGCCCAGAATCAAGGCCGTAAAGGCCATTCCCAGGTGAACGGTTACACCAACCTTTCGGTCGATGCCCTGTTGAAGGATGGCTTTGGCATCGTCCGGCCGGCCCAGGCCCAGATAGGCAGCGGCAACCAATCCGTAGGCATTCACTGTGCCGGGAGAGAGCCTGATCGCTTCCAGACCCTCGGTGAGCGTTTTCTGAAAATCTCCCAGGTTAAGGTAGAGATTCGCCAGGTTGTTGTGCGGGGAGGATTCGCGCGGATACGTTTGAATGAACAATTCGTAAGCCTGGACGGTCTGATTCATGTCTCCGATAGTGTCGTAGTAACGGCTGGCGATGTAGAGACGCTCGCGCTCGCTGGCGCGGTCGCGCAGTTCAAAGGCTTTGCGCGCGTTCTGCTCCGCCAATTCTTGCAGCCCCGAGTTGAGGTAACAGGTGCCCAGGCGCGCATAAGCCATGGCGAAATTGGGGTCGAGCTCGATGGCGTGCTGGTAGAGCGGAACCGCCGCCAGATCTTCCCCCATCATGTGCTGTGCGTCGCCCAAGCTATAGGCCTTCAGGGCATCGAGCGATGACGTGGTGGCCTGCTCCAGAGGTTTATCGAACTTTTGTATCGAGGCGAGCGATTCCCCCAACTTCCTTCGCAGTTGCGACGTGGCGCTGCCCAATGCCTTCAAAACTTCCTCCTTGGAATTTGCCGTCTCCTGCGCCTGCGCCAGCGAATCGCCCGTAGCGGCGTTGACAGCTTGGAGCGTCAAGACGTACTGGCTGCCCAAACCCGAAATGCTTCCCGTCAGCATCACCTTGATTCCATCGCGCTGGCAGATTTCCCTGCCCACATCACTGGTAATGCGCGCGTCCGGGGGCTTGCCCATGAACTTCAACGTATCCTGCACGCGCTGGTCGGGAAAGACGTTGAGAAACGGAGATTGCTCCAGGTCCACCGCCACAGCTTTCTTCAGAGTGCCGTCAAAAACCGAATCACCCGTGGTGTTGACGAAATCCGTGAGCAGAATTGAATCGCGCTCGGTCATTTTCGGCCGGCGATGAAGGTAAAGGTACGTCCCCACGGCGCCGAGCAGGACCACAGCGGCGGCAGCCAGCGCAGTCATTCCCTTGTTTACGGATTTGTTGGGCGGCACCGCAACGGCGGCGGGTGCGCTTCCGCTGCGGGGCCGCACGCCGCCGGATACAGGGCTGGGGCCTGCATCCTCCAGAGCCGCCACCGTAGTTGTGCGGCCGGAGCCGGTGTCGCGCCTCAGCCGCTTCAAGTCAGCGCGCACATCCGCGGCGCTCTGATATCGCAGCTCGCGGTCCTTTTCGAGCAGCTTATTGATGATCAGCTCGAGCTCGGGCGTGACCTCGGCATTCAAGCGCACGGGCGAAGCCGGCGCCTTGTGCAGAATGGCGTCAAAGATTACTGCCGAAGTGGAGCCGGAGAATGCCATCCTTCCTGTGGCCATTTCGTAGAGCACGACGCCGAAGCTGAACAGGTCCGTGCGCGCATCCAATTCCTTTCCCAGCGCCTGCTCGGGCGACATGTAGGCGATCGTTCCCATCGCCGTGCCCGGACTGGTCAGGTGCTCTTCCGCGGTCATTTGAGTCGCGGCACTTGAGGCGCCGCCCGCCTCCGGCTGCCGCCCTGGAGCGACCTTCGCCAGGCCGAAATCCAGAATCTTCGTCTGCCCGCGCGCGGCCAGAAAAATGTTTGCCGGCTTGATGTCGCGATGGATGATGCCCTTGGAGTGCGCTGCGTCCAGCGCGTCGGCAATTTGCAACGCATATTCGAGCAAATCTTCCGACTTGATGGGCCCGGCGGCGATGCGGTGCTTGAAGGTCTGCCCCTCAAGCAACTGCATGGCGATGAAGGTCTGCCCGTCCGCTTCATCAATCTCGTAAATCGTGCAGATGTTGGGATGGTCGAGCGCCGACGCGGTGCGCGCCTCGCGCTTGAAGCGCTCAAGAGCCTGCGGGTCCTTGCCGAGGTCCTCAGGCAGAAATTTTAAGGCAACAAAGCGGCCGAGCTTGGTGTCCTCCGCCTTGTACACGACGCCCATACCGCCGCCGCCCAGCTTCTCCACGATCCGGTAATGTGAAATGATGCGGTCGATCATTTTGATGCGGAAAAAGTCCAGTTCAACTCGGCTCCATCATACGTGAAGGCGCACAGGGCTGCAATTTAAACGCGCAGCGCACTCGCGCCGGAGCGATGGGCCGGGCAACGGCCAGGCTACGACATGACGGGGAATGCCGCGAGCGATTAAGGGCAATTTGTCCTGACGTCATAGCCTCGCAGAATAATCTTCCACAAGCCTCCTGCGCCCCCTGTGTTGAGCTAAGTGCATTTGTATTCATAAACATCGTGGGTTCCGGCACCTAACATATTTATTCCTCATACACATCGTGGGTTCATCCAAATGTCGAGAAAATTGCCCTTTATTTTGAACAACATCGTGGGTTCATCCTTCATTTCTTGATTCCCCTTGTGCCAGCCTTTATTCTTAATCCCCAATATTATCATCTACATACACGAACGAGGCTAGCCGCCCTATTCGCGACAACTCGTGTGTTTTGTGTAATATCGTAGGATCCAGCCATTCCCTAGAACCGCCCAAACGCCTGAAAATTCCCTGGTGGGTCGGGTTGGATTTTGTAGCGCGGGTGTCTCCGATTTCGGGTCCGATCAGTTCGGACCATCGGAGTCCAAGATTCGGACCCCACCCCCGACGCGTACGCGGCTGAGGACAGCCGCATTGTCCGCGGCTGGCTACGGACATCACGAACGGAATTCCTCCACGTACTTCGCTGTCCCGATTAGCTCTAGCCTTGCTGACTTGCCTCGGACGCAAACAACATTTCCCCAACACTCCAGTGTGAGTTCGATTTCACCCTGCACATCCAGCGGGATCGGAATCAGGTTGTCAGAAGCGGAACCGTTTATGCGGAGAGAGCCGCCCGAGAGGTAGTGCGCGTAGCCGCCGGACGCTTCGCGGCTTTCTCGAGAAAACTTGCCGTCAATTTGAGCGTTTCCGATACGAAGCACTGCCTCCTGCGTCCAGCCTGACCCAGCGTCTATAGACGGACGACCGATAGACGAGTGGATGTAAACGTGAGGAAAGTGGAGAAGTGCTACGCCATCCTCGAGCCTGATTTGGTCCAATGCGGAGTCGTGAATCTCAATGGCTCGGTATTCCATAACTTCGCTGTCTTCAAGGCTGCGCAGATGTCTTTAACGAACTCTAGACAATAGCAGGAAATGTAACCATTGCAGACGGAGATTTGTAAATAAACAGCGGGTAGCGAAGAGTCTCGCATTTCAGAGACTCTGCGGCTTTTCGTAGGTGGAGCGTACGTCGAGGCATAATTCCCGGTGCCAGACGATGCGCAAACTTGCGGAAGCATCACCATGGTTGTAAACTGACTCTCCGAGGCTGAAACCCCCGAGAGAGTGAGGACTTTCTATGACATCCCGATTGCGCGCGCCGTGGGTGGAGAAGCGCACCGGCCCCATCGTGACGCAGATGCACTACGCCCGCCAGGGCACGATCACTGAGGAAATGGAGTATGTGGCGAAGCGCGAGAGCCTGCCCGCGGAAACCGTTCGCGACGAAGTGGCGCGCGGCCGCATGATTATTCCCGCTAACGTCCGCCACGTCGAGCTGGAGCCCATGGCCATTGGCGTCGCAGCCAAGTGCAAGATCAATTCCAACATCGGGAATTCCGCCAGTGCCTCAAACATCGATCAGGAGCTTGAGAAACTCCACACCTCCGTGCACTACGGCGCGGATACGGTGATGGACCTTTCAACCGGCGGCGACATCCACGAAATCCGCGAGGCCATTCTGCGCCACAGCCCCGTGCCCATCGGCACTGTGCCGATTTACGAAGCTCTGGCGCGCGTGACCAAAGTGCGCGACCTGACGCCCGAGATTATGCTGGAAGTGATCGAGGAGCAGGCCACCCAGGGCGTCGACTACATGACCATCCACGCCGGCGTGCTGCGCCAGCACATTCCTCTGACCCGCAAGCGCATCACCGGAATCGTGAGCCGCGGCGGCGCCATCATGGCGCAGTGGAGCGTGGAGAACGATGCGGAGAATTTCCTCTACACGCACTTTGAGGACATTTGCAGAATCTTCCAGGAATACGACGTTTCGTTCTCGCTCGGCGACGGCCTGCGGCCCGGCTGCCTGGCCGACGCCAGCGATGAGGCGCAATTCGCCGAACTGAAAACGCTTGGCGAGCTCACGCGCAAAGCCTGGGAGTATGACGTGCAGGTGATGATTGAAGGGCCCGGGCACATTCCGCTCGACCAGATCAAGCTGCAGGTCGACAAGGAAGTGGAGCTTTGCCACGAAGCGCCGTTTTACACGCTGGGACCGCTGGTGACGGACATCGCGCCCGGCTACGACCACATCACCTCCGCCATTGGCGCGGCCATGATCGGCTGGCACGGCGCCGCCATGCTTTGTTACGTGACGCCCAAGGAGCACTTGGGCCTGCCCAACAAGGACGATGTGCGCCAGGGCATCATCGCCTATAAAATCGCCGCACACGCCGCCGACGTGGCCCGCCATCGCCCCGGCGCTCGCGACCGCGACGACGCGCTCAGCTACGCGCGTTTCCTGTTCGACTGGAACAAGCAGTTCCAGCTTTCGCTCGACCCTGAGACGGCGCGCTCCATGCACGATGAGACGCTTCAAGATGATTACTACAAGGAAGCGTCGTTCTGCTCGATGTGCGGGCCCAAGTTCTGCTCCATGAACACCACGCAGGTGATGGAGAAACACCTGGGGCTCGATCAGAAAGACCGCGAGCAGAAGTTTGTGGAATTGCTGGCTAAGGTGCAGGGGTGAAGACGGAGGATCAGCCATGGGTTTGTTCGAAGTTAAAGTTAAACTCGCGAACACCGCTAGCCCGGCAAGGTCGGAAGAAGCTCAATTGTTGGTCGACACCGGAGCCACATTGTCCTGGATTCCACGGAGTACACTGGAAAAGCTCGGCGTACAATCAGCCTCGCGCCTGCCTTTTTCACTTGCCGATGGCCGAGTGCTGGAAAGGGATGTTACTACGGTGTTGTTGACCATTGATGGTAGGAAGGCGCCAGTTACCGTCGCATTCGGAGAACCAGGCGAAGAGGCCGTTTTGGGCGCAACGGCGCTGGAGACGCTTGGACTGCTGGTTGACCCGGTGGGCCAGAAATTGCTTCCTCGGAATCTGCTCGCTCTACTGCGGATTTAGAGAATCTCAGACGAATCAATTCCACCCAACGCGGCGCGCTGAATTTGCCGACGTTACGAAAGAGGCATGTCAATGAAGAAACCTGCGAAGCGAAATGTTGGTGCGAAGGCGAAGAGCCGGGCCACAAAGGCAAAGAAGCCGGCTGTGGCTGCACCGAATCCCGGGCGATTGTTCCAGACGCTGAACGCATTTCAGCAAACCGCCGCCATGCGAGCCGCGATTGAGCTCGATGTATTTACCGCCATCGGCGAAAGCCAGAACACTTCAGCGCAAATCGCCCAGCGCGCGGCCGCCGCCGAGCGCGGCATCCGTATCCTCTGCGATTACCTGACCATCATGGGGTACCTGACCAAGAGCGATTCCCACTACGGGCTCACTCCCGACGCCGCGATGTTTCTCGATCGCCGCTCGCCCGCCTACATGGGCAGCATTTCGCATTTCCTGGATTCCCCTGACTTCATCAAAGCCTTTGATGACCTTACTGCCGCCGTGCGCAAGGGCGGAACGATGATGGGCGAAGAAGGAACAGTGAGCCAAGAAAACCCCATCTGGGTGGATTTCGCCCGCAACATGGCGCCGCTGATGAAGATGCCCGCCGAAGGCATTGCCAAACTGGTGAAGGCGGAAAAGGGCGGCAAATGCCGTGTGCTCGACATCGCCGCCGGCCACGGCCTGTTCGGCATCACCATCGCCCAGCACAACCCGCAGGCTGATATCGTGGCGCTCGATTGGGCAAGCGTGCTGGAAGTAGCGAAGGAGAACGCGCAGAAGTTCGGCGTCGCGGGCCGCTACTCCACCATTCCCGGCAGCGCTTTTGAAGTTGAATTCGGCCAGGGATACGACCTGGTTCTGCTCACGAATTTCCTGCACCACTTCGACGTTCCCACCTGCGAGAGTGTTCTGCGCAAAGTACACGCCGCGCTCGCGCCCGGGGGCCGCGCGGTGACGCTGGAGTTCGTGCCCAATGATGACCGCGTGACGCCTCCGGAAGCCGCAACCTTCAGCATGATCATGCTCGGCTCCACTCCCCACGGCGATGCCTACACCTTCGCGGAGTTCGACCGCATGTTCCGCAACGCCGGGTATAAGAAGAGCGAGCACTTCCGCCAGCCGCCGGCGCCGGAGTCGATCATTATTTCTTACCGCTGATAAGGGAAAGACTCTCGAATGTCAGGCGTAAATCAAACGGCGCAAACGAACCTCCAGGAGGAATTCAACCGCTGGGCGCAAGCAGGCAAGGGTGAGGAAATGGAGGACAGCCACCTTCCCATTGTCCTTCCCACGCTCGAGCTAATGAATTTGCAGGCCAATGACCGCGTGCTCGACCTGGGTTGCGGAAGCGGCTGGCTGGTGCGGCGGCTTGCGGGAATTTTGCGCAGCGGATCAGTGACCGGCGTCGACGTTTCCGACGAAATGATCCGGCGGGCGCAGGCCGCGAGCGCTCACGTTCCCAATGTTCAGTTTCTGCGCGGCACCGCCGAGGAACTTCCGGCGCCCGCCGACTCATTTACCAAAGTCATTTCAGTCGAATCCGCCTACTACTGGCACGACCCGCTGCGCGGCTTGGGCGAAATTCTTCGCGTGCT
>JASHTY010000508.1 GCA_030040315.1 Terriglobia bacterium
AAATACCAGGTATTTGACCCAAATTGGTTGTTCCAGCTCGTGTAAACTGAATTGTCATAGCCGCTGCCCTCGATAACGATCCCCGCGGCATACCCCGTGTACTGCGTAACCCAGTTGCTGTTGACGTTTACATTTTGCAGCGTATAGGGCTGGCCATTGGGCCATCGCCTCTGTTCACGAGAATCCCCCCGATGCCATCCATGCAATTGCTCACGCTGTTGTAATAAACCGAAACGTTTGTGGAATCTACAATCAGAATCCCTGCTCCCCACCAAATGCCGGTTCCACTCGGATTGGTCGCGTCGTCCCAGATGTAGTTGCTGCTGATGGTTACATTGTTGCTGATTTCACTTAAAACGCCGGCTTCAATGTTTCCTGTAAATTGGTTTCCAGTGATGGTGACGTTCTGACTGTTGATATCAACCCAGACCCCGGGGCCATAGTTGTCGTAAGTGGAGTTGTACTCAAAGGTAAAGTTCTGGGCGCTGGCGAGTTTAGTGCCCCCCGCTTCCCAGTAGTACGAATAGCCGGCATAATTGTTGTAGTAAATCTGATTGCTTGCAATAAGGACGCCGTTGCCTTCGCCGCCGATTCCGAGCTGGCCGTTCATGTAGACACTGTTGCCATTCACATTCATTCCGTTGCCGGTACTGATTCCTCTGCCGTGGTTGTCGTGAACTTGATTGTTGATCACTTGCCAGTAGTTGCTTCCCCAGGATCCGTCGATGGCTGCAGCCTGGGCCACGCATGCGTATTCTTCAACGGTCAGGTTGGAGATGGTAACAGACGTGGCCGGGCCGGCAAATGCGTAGGGGGCCAGGCTGATTTCCACGGTATAGCCGCTGGGGTTGTCCCCCATGTAGACGTTTCCGGTGGTGTAGTCGAGATACCATGTGCCGGGAGCCACGGAGGAAAGGCTGAGAACGCGGGTCTTGGGTGAACCGTTAAAGAAAAGATCTTCAGGATAGATGCATGCTGTTGAGGATGAATTGTTGCATTGGCCCGGATAATTCCCCGTCCACGTCACCTGTGTCCAGGAAACCCAGTAAGAGTCCTGTTGAGTGAAACTGGTGAGCTGAGTTGTCCCGCTCAGGATGGCTCCCGGCTGCCCCACGAAGGAATCATAGCTTTGCGGCTGAACCGATTGAAGCCGGTAGATTCCCGGTGTCAGCGAAAAAGTCGTGCCCTGCGGGTTTTGGTTCACCAGGGTCTGAAGATTCTGACCTGGATAGACGGTCACCGTTTGTGTACAGCAATTTGAACTCTGCCACAAGTCGAGAGCTCCGCACGCGTTGGCGATGGCAAGCACCGCCAGGTAAAATGCACCCCTGAGTGTAATCCTCCGCACAGTGGATATTTTCGAAGTCATCTAATCCTCCAAGCGCGCTATTTTTTTCGAAATTTATGGACGGGGCTTTGTGAGGCGCCGAATGGAGACTCTCCTGAGGGGTGTTGAGAGGTCCTGTCCTGATTCAGCCCGCGCATGAGGGTATGTGAGGACCGTTTCACTTAGAGTCGGCGGCGGGAGGTTTTTCTTGTAGGAATTTGTCATTCAAAATTGTAGGAATTTGTCTGACAAGGTTGTTCATCCGAACGGAAGGCTGCTCATCTCCGGCGGGCGGCCAGACGCAGAAGTCCGTGGAGGACGAATGTTCATTAAAACTACTGTAGATCAACGGTTCGGCGCATTTTCGCGATCACATAGCGCGGAAGGCATTGCCGGGAAGATGCTGCGTCTGGCGTCGCTCGTTGCGACGAATCCCGTCGAGGCTTAGGACCGCATCGCGGCAAAGACGGAACTTCGTGCCGACAAAGTTCACCAAACGGGAGCTGGTACATACTTTCCCCGGGAATGGCAGGCGGCACTGGCGGACCTGGAGGTTCATTTTCATTCCGGCGTACGATCGCACCTTGCGGAGACGCAATTGCGGGACATCGAGGACGAGGTGGTTCGTCGCATTGAGGGAGGATTGACGGCCGCCCCGTTCACGTTGGCCCATTGTTCCAGCACAGTGCTGGCGAGGACTTGCTATGCGATTGTCCGAGCCCTGCGGCCGAAAATTGTGCTCGAAACGGGCGTGGCCTACGGAGTTATCTCGGCCTTTATCCTGAAGGCATTGGAGGCCAATGGTCAAGGGTCGCTGCACAGCGTGGATTTGCCCCCTTTGGGCCGGGACACGAATAAATTCGTGGGCGCGTTAATTCCGCAATCGTTAAGAGGACGCTGGCACTTGCATCGCGGTTCGACGCGGCGCGTACTTCCCAAGCTGCTGCCGTCATTAGGAGCGGTAGGAGTGTTCGTTCACGACAGTCTGCACACTTTCCGCACGATGGAGTATGAGTTCGCCACTGTGACTCCTCGATTTGCTCCAGGCTCGGTGCTCATCGCCGACGATATCCAGGATAACGCTGCCTTTCGCAATTGGGTGGATCGTTCCAAGCCCGTGATTGCCGCTGCAATTCGAGAGCCGGACAAAGAAAGCTTGTTCGGGATCACCTATGTGGCTTGAAGCAATGAGAATGCGGCAGAAAACGGGTGAGTTCCGAAGCCGCTTCACTACGGCCAGGTTTCGGTTCCAAACCACTGCGGCCTTAACCATGCCTATGGATTTCCAGAATGCGCGACGTGGTGACGCTGTGGTACACCGGATGATTAAAGAGCAGATACATTCCCTTCCCGATGAAACCGGGTTGGGGAACTGACATGGGTAGGTTCGGAAACGACCCTTCAATTTGCACGGTGATTGGTTTCGGGCAGAAGAGCGGATGGCCTGACATCAGAACCTGACCTCCAGCCCGTTTGACAAGCGTGTAGTGGTGATGTTGAGTCTCAAGTTCAATGATTGAGCCCGTGGCCAGTTCGTCCAGGTAGACCCCGTCGCCTTTTGGGGTCGTATTTTCCGGATTTTCGTTAGCAATGCTTCGAGCCATAGTCCTCTCAACGACTGCAGCGGTTCGAGCCATAATCCACCTCATGACCCGCTTCCATGGTCTAGATTAGACTCGATCAAGCTGAATTCAAATCAGGTAAATGCCCTACGTTTAACACCAAAAACGCCCGAGAAGGATTGATTCCGTTTTGGCCCAAATATATGAAACGGCAATGCACACGTAACACGTTGAATTTAAATATTTTAGTGAAGAGGTGATAATTGCGGGAGGCGGTCTGTAACGCAAGCCGCAGTGACTCAGTCTCCGGGCCAACATACGCAAGCTTTCCTCTCCTCGAGTTGATCAATCAATTATGTTTTCATGCGGATCGCAGGAAACCATTGATGCCAACCGTCAGAACCCCACCCAGCCACCCACCCACCCCTTCAGAATTTAAGGGAGAGAAAGATTTACCTGCTCGCGGTAAGAATTCGGAGACGATTTTCGGTTCGAAGCTTAACCTTCTCCTGCATAACCTGCTTAAGTTCAGAAACTTGAAGATACGTCTCGACTTTTGGCCGGAAATTTGCAGCTTGCTGGCGGGAGCCGCTTGTGTGCGACGGGAGGGGCAGTTCCGATGGTCAAGCGCAGCAGTGGGCCTTTCTTAAGCGTCGGTCTTGTCGCGGCATTACCTTTGTTCCTGGCTTTGGGATCAGCCTGCGCGGGGGATCAGCCTCACTTAAACGGACAAGATCCGGCCGGCTATACAATTTCAGTGAATGTCGGTCTGGTAGTTCTTCCGGTTTTTGTAACCGACCAGCGGGGAGATTCGGTTCCCGGTCTTCGAGCGAATGATTTTCAACTCTACGAGGACGGTCATCGGCGCCCCATTACTCTCTTTGAGCCGGAGGACGTCCCCGCCACCATCGGCCTGGTGGTCGATAACAGCGCCAGCATGCTGGCCAAACGCGTGCAAGTGATCGCTGCGGGCTTGGCGTTCGCGCAATCCAGCAACCCCCTGGACCAGATGTTTGTGGTCAACTTTAACAGTGAGGTATCGCTGGGTCTGCGGCCCAATACTCCATTCACCAACGATGGGCATGAGCTCGAAGCAGCGCTTTCCAGAAATCCCCCCAGAGGCAATACTGCGCTGTATGACGGAATCGCGGCGGCGCTCGAACACCTGAAATCCGGTAAGGGGGCACGAAAAGCGCTGATCGTTGTGAGCGACGGAGAAGACAATTCCAGCCTGATCACTCTGCCGGAGTTGCTGGCGCGTGTCCGGGCGTCGAACGTAATAATCCACACGATTGGAATCAGCTCGGACTCCCGCGATAATCCTCGCGTATTAAAGCTGCTCGCCAAAATGACGGGAGGCAATTCGTATTTTCCCACGTCGTCAGAGCAGGTCACTTCGATCTGTCAGGAGATTGCCCAGAACATTCGCCACCAGTACACCCTGGGATACTCCTCCGCCGATGATGTGCAGGGCAGATATCACACCATCCGCGTAACCGCCAAGGCTGCCGGCATGAAGGGACTGCGCGTGCGCACGCGTGCCGGATACATCATTTCGCTCCAGGCCGCAGCGCCCGATTCAACCGACGAAAGGGGCCAGCAGGAATAAGTCGTCGCTGCGGCCATAGGCTGGCGGTTTCGAGCAAAACGCGCGGGCGATTTGGACAACTCGGTATTCTCAGAACACGCGAATTGAATCTCGGAAGTGGATTTGCATACGCAATGGAACAAGTCAGGTCTTAACCCGATTGTCGGCGCGGTTTTTCTTAACCTACCATCTAAAAGCGCTCAAAGCGCTCGCTTTTTCGAGTCATCTTAACGAGACGGCAGAAGGACTGGCGAACCTATGCGGATCAGTTTCCGCTTGATCTTTTCACTGATTCTGGGCGTGACTGTTCTCTCCTTTCTTTTCGCCGTATTTCAGGGAAGGGCTGAGAAGCGTTCTTTGCAAAAGGAACTGGAAAACCGCGTCTCCATCCTGGGTGACAGCATGGAAGGCAAAGTGGCAACTCTCATGGGTTACCACTCCCGCCAGCGCCTTCAGCAGCTTGCTGATGAATTCGGCAAGCGCGAACCCCTGCTGGGAATCGCCGTATTCGATCGGGGCGGTGATCTGCTGGCAGCCACTCCCGGCCTGGAAGATTATCTTACTTCCGAGGTCCCTGTCGTCACGCAATCGATGTTGACTGACCAGCGCGGGGGCGGCTTCAAAACCTTGAAGGGAAAATACGTTCACGTATTCGCGGTTCCGGTCCATGATGACGTGGCGAAAACCGGGGCACTGGTGATTATCCACGATGCCACCTACATCAGGGCGCAGACGATCCAGTTGTGGTGGCGCACGTTCGTGAGCACGCTGGCCCAGGCCGTCTTTATTGCTCTCGTCTGCCTGCTAATCATTCACTGGAGCATCGTGGGGCCGATTTCCCGGACGACCAAATGGCTCAGGGAAATCCGTGCCGGCAGGGGCGCGGGACGGCACGGTTTGGACGAGCAAGACCTGTTCCTGCCCCTTGCCGAGGAAGTGACCCACCTTGCCCGAAGCCTGAACTACGCGCGCGCCGCGGCCAGGGAAGAAGCGCGACTGCGTGAAACCGCTGAGGCTCGCTGGACCCCGGAGAGGCTGCGCGTTCACGTGCGCAGCAAGTTGGGCGATCGGCCATTCTTTGTCGTTTCCAACCGCGAGCCCTATATTCACTCCTTCAAGGGTAAGAACGTGGAGGTCACGGTTCCGGCCAGCGGATTGGTAACCGCGGTCGAGCCCATTCTTCGCACCTGTCAGGGCATCTGGGTGGCGCACGGCTCCGGCGATGCAGATCGGCAGGCTGTCAATGAGAACGACTGCCTGATGGTTCCTCCCGAGGATCCGCAATACACGCTCAAGCGCGTTTGGCTGACCAAGGAGGAAGAGGAGGGCTACTACTTCGGATTTTCAAATGAAGGACTCTGGCCCCTCTGTCACATTGCCCACACCCGGCCGATATTCCGGTCGAAAGATTGGGAGGCTTATCAGGCCGTCAATCAGAAATTCGCGGACGCTCTGCTGAAACAGATGGAGGGAATGGAAGAGCCGGGAGTGCTGGTTCAGGATTACCATTTCGCGCTGTTGCCGCAGTTGGTGAAGGAACGATTGCCCGGCGCGCGTGTGGCCATCTTCTGGCACATTCCCTGGCCTAATCCCGAAGCATTTGCCATTTGCCCCTGGCAGGCGGAAATCCTGAAAGGGCTTCTGGGCGCCGATTTGGTGGGATTTCACGTGCAATCCCACTGCAATAATTTTCTGGAAACCGTGGATCGCGTCATCGAATCGAGGGTGAACTGGGAGCGATTTACGGTGGAACGCAGCGGGCACATTACTCAGGTACGGCCATTTCCGATTAGCGTTGATTACCCCATGGGGAACGAATCGGATCGCGGCACGATCTCCTCGCCTTACCTCGACCGCGCCACTTTGTTGAAGGAACACGGCGTGGAAACCACGTTCATGGGTATTGGCGTCGATCGGGTCGACTACACCAAGGGAATCCTGGAACGATTCCACGGGTTGGAGCGGTTTTTCGAGAAATACCCGGTATTCCTGGGGCAATTCACCTTCGTGCAGATCGGCGAACCCAGCCGCACGCACATTAAGCGCTACCACGATCTGCTTGGGGAGGTGGAAGCGGAGGCCGAGCGCATCAACTGGCGCTTCCAGAACAGCAAGTGGAAACCCATCGTCTACCTGAACCGCCATCACAGTCACCAGGAGTTGAGCCGGTATTACAAGTCCGCCGACCTTTGCCTTGTGACCTCCCTGCACGATGGAATGAACCTGGTGGCTAAGGAATACGTGGC
>JASHTY010000509.1 GCA_030040315.1 Terriglobia bacterium
GATGCGATCGAAAGTAAGGAAGCGCGCGTTGGTGTTCTCCATGACGACAACGCGCGGATCATGCCGCAGCTTCCAATCAAGTTGATTCGTTCCCGCGTCGACGGCAAAAATCTTGGCCGCCCCATTTTGCAGCAAACAATCCGTGAAGCCGCCGGTGGAAGCACCAACGTCAAGACAGATTTTGTTGATGGGGTTTATGCGAAAGTGAGCGAGGGCTCCTTCCAATTTCAGCCCGCCCCGGCTTACGTATTTGGAGGGGGCTCCAAGCAGGCGAAGGGCAGCTTGGGGTTCGACGAGGGCTCCACACTTATTTTGTTTTTGTCCGTCCACCAGTATCTTGCCTGCGATGATTATGGCCTGGGCCTTTGCACGAGACTCCACCAGGCCCCGGTCCACCAATAGCCGGTCGAGACGAACTTTTTCGGAGCGAGCACGAGGCATCCTATTCGGGATTCTAAATTTTGGGCTCGGGATTCGCAACCAGATGGGGATGCGAGAATCTATCCCGTGCTTTTCATGCCAAATGCAATGCCGCCCACCGTAATTTGCAAAAGATGAAGGATTGGGTCCTTGGAGGGATGCTTTCTTGCCGGCTGACCTCGCCAGCGTTCCAAAAAGCGGGTTTGCAGGAAATTAAGGGGATCGACATAAGGGTTACGCAGGCGGATGGACTCCGCCAGCACATGTTGACCGGCCAGTAACGCTGAAGTACCTGAGGTTTCAAGGACACCGCGCACACTTCGGTGATATTCCAGTTCAATAACCTTAAAGATCTTCCTGCCGAGGCTCGTGGGGCGCACAAGAGCGGCATACAGACTGGCGATATAAAGGTCCGTTTTCGCCAGGGAGTGTTCGGCGTTGTTGATGAGGTTGAAGAAAAATGGCCAGCCTTCGTGCATGCTGCGCAATAGATCGCGACCGTGGGGAGCGTGGTCCTGTTGGAATTTCTCGAGCGCGTGACCCAGGCCGAACCACGCGGGCAGAAGGTGGCGCGACTGCGTCCAAGCGAACACCCAGGGAATGGCGCGCAGGTCCCGAAGGTCTCCGGCGCCCCAGCGGCGGGCGGGCCGCGAGCCGAGCCGGATGTGCTCAATCAAATCGATCGGCGTCGCCTGACGAAAGTACTCCAGGAATTCCGGCGTCTCGTAAATGAGTTTGCGGTAGAAATCGCGGCTGCTCGCGGCGAGCTCCGTGGCGTAGCCCTCCCATTCCGGGACCCTGGCCGCTTGGACGCGATGGGAATGGAGCAGGTGCGCGTCGAGAACGGAAGTGACAAGCTGCTCGAGGTTTCTCTCCGCGATGGCGGGGTTTGAATACTTGAGGGAGACAACCTCTCCCTGCTCGGTGATTCGCAGGCGGCCCCCTGGCGCGGCGGAGGGTTGAGCCTGAATACTGCGGTGCGACTGTCCGCCGCCCCGGTCGATGGTTCCCCCTTTCCCGTGGAACAGCGAAAAACGTATGCCGTATTTTTCCGCCACGTGCGTAAGTCGCTTCTGGGCGTGGAACAGTCCCCAATTCGCTGCGACGTACCCACCATCTTTCACCGAGTCGGAATATCCCAGCATGACTTCCTGGAAATCCCGGCGCGAACGCAGAATACGGCGATAGAGAGGGTCGGCGAAGAGCGCTTCCATGATGTTCGGCCCGGCGTCGAGGTCGTCGAGGGTTTCGAAAAGGGGAATTACGTCGAGATAGGAATGCACCCGGTGTTTTCGCACCTCCAAAAGGCCGGTCTGCCGTGCCAGCAGCAGAATGTCCCAGACATCGGCCGCGCTGGAAGTCATGCTGAGTACATAGCGATGAGCCGCCGCCTCCCCGTTGCGCGTCTGAATCGTGCAAAGCGCGCGAAATTCCTCAAGCACACGCGATGTGGCTGCGGAAAATGGCGGCCGGACGGCGGACTCAAAGATCATCTGCTGAACAGACGCGATGCGAGCATCACCGGGCTCGTGGGGGAATCGCGCCTTGCGCAAAATTTCATCCACGGCCCCGCGCGTGGCGTGAGAGTGAGTGCGAAAGTCAAGGCTGGCGCCGTGAAAGCCAAACACCTGCGCGGCCACGCGAAGCCTTTCGGGCCCGATTCGCGCGATGCGCGGGCTGGGATAGGCGGCCAGCAGGTCCGCGAGTTTGCCCAGTTCGCGTGTGAACTCCTGGGGATTCTCGTAAGCGCCCACGGCACGCTCCGCTGTGCGCTCGAGCCTCCAATTGACGATGCGAAGCTTGCGGCGGAAGAGCTCGCTGGGCTGGTCAATGGAATTGAATTCCCGCGTTGGCGGAAATCGCCGCATGTCGCGCGCAATTTCACGCCGCAATGTTCGCTCCAGCGTGCCGTTGCGACACGGGAACGACGCCCAGCCGAGCATTCGGGCGCATGCGCACTGGTAATAATGGAGAATGCTCAATCGCAACTGTTCAGCAGCGTCCAGGCTGGTCTCCGGAGTTACAAACGGGTTGCCGTCACGGTCGGTCCCCACCCACGAACCGAAGGTGAGGAAGGGAGCCGGTACGGAAAGGCCAGGGTAGCGGCGAGCCATTTCGGCGCAGAATTTTTCCCAAAAGCCGCCCGCTAGGTCGTAGATGGTGCGCTCCAGGAAAAAGCGCGCGTTTTCGCTTTCCATCGCCGGGGTCACCACGCCCTCGCGCACTTCATCGGTCAGCCACAGCGCCTCGATCCATGGGTCGACATCGAAAGCGGTTGCGCTGCTGAGGTCTCCGCACGCGCCATCGAGCGTCCTGCCGATGCGAAGGATGTGGTTCAGCACACTGCGCCGCTTGGCCTCAGTG
>JASHTY010000062.1 GCA_030040315.1 Terriglobia bacterium
GAGCCGAGGATCGCATCCACCGCCTCATTCGCACTCGCGAAGGCCTTACCCCAAAGCACAGGATGATATTCCCGCGGCAGTCCGGGAACGTAGTACGACACCTCGGCCCGTGTGGTCACGAGCGCAAGCTTTTCCAGTTGCCATTGGTCGATGGTCACCGGGCCACCCGCGATTTTCCTCATAAAAGCGCGGTCGGACAAACCCTCACCTAGCATCTGGGCGAATTCCGGGCCCCCGACGCCTTCCTCGCATGCGGCGAGCAGGAGAATCTTCCCGCCGGGTTTCAAAATGTGTGCCGCGGCGGTCACTCCTTTGATGGCTTGGTAAAACGTCAGGTCGAGTGGGTAGCCGGCGGCGGAGGTAATGACGGCATCGACCGGGTGCTCAAGCGTCTCCATCATGAGGTTCGACACAAACTCCACTCCGCGGCAATGTGCCGCCACAGGCTCGCCGGCAAAAACAGCGGCGATGGGCCGGCGGGAGGCGCCACGGCCTAGCGCTGCATCCACCATGAAATCGTGGCGCGCCATCCTGGCAATTTCCAGGAGTTCATGATGCAGCGGATTGTCTTCAATTGAACCCTCCGCCGCGCGCGCGTCTCGCATAAATCGCGGGCTGTGCAAGACCTTAATGGTCTCCTGCGCGGCCAGACCGGGAGAGATGAGTTTGCGCCCGCCAGAAAAGCCCAGCATCAGATGCGGCTCAATAAGCCGAGAGTAATGTGCAGGTCGGCCGAAATGAATCGGTTGTCGACGTACACAGGCGTACCCGATGCGGTGTCTCCAAGAGCGCGGTGCTCACCCAGTTCGCGCGCGCGGTGGTTCAACACACGATAACGGCCCGTCGTTTCTTCCCCGCAGATTTCACGGATCTCCGATTCCGTGGCAGGGCGGTGAAGTCCGGTGGCGATCAGAATGGTGATGGCGTCGCGTGGAATTCCGGCGGCTTCCAGTCGGGCCAGCAGGGGCGGAAGCACTTCGCGGTTGGGTGCCGGACGCGTAATGTCGCAAACCGCAATCGCGGCAGAGCGCTTGCCACGTGCGAGTTCCACGAGCGGCGGGCAGCCGATAGGAGCATCGAGCGACTGGGCGATGGCGGCCGCGGGATCCCTCAGCGGCACAGCCGACCGTGCTTCCAGCAAGCGGTAATCAAAGCCCGACGGCAGTTCGAGTCTAAGCCCGGTTCGGCCGAATGCGAAGTTTGCCTGCATGGGAGTATTCTAGCGCGGGGCGACACAGAGATGAACAAATCTGAGGGAAGCTGAATACCCCGATCCATCATGTATAATCGCCTTCAACGCATCATCGATCGCGGACTTTTGCAAAGGATCAGACGATGCTCCTGGAGATTTGAATGCGACGATTCGCGGTGCTCTTAACCAGCGCCATTGTTATCGCGGGCGTGCTGCCACTGCTTGCTCAAACTAGCAACCCAGAGGCGCACCTGAAAGGCGCTTTCCGCAGGCCCGCTGAAAATGGATGGACATACGTGCATCTGGAAGGCGTACCCTTTGACGTGGGATTCCAGCACGGCTACCTGCTGGCTGCGGAAATTGTGGATGCGGAGCGGGTGGTGGTCCTTGACCAGACACATAGCGGGCGGCATGATTGGAGCTTTTTTCGCGACGCCGCGAAAACCGTGATGTGGCCTCACATCGAGACACAGTATCGGGAAGAATTGCAAGGCATCGCTTCGGGCTTGCGTGCGAAGGGCTCTAAGCTTGACGTGTGGGACATCATTGCATTGAATGCTTTTTGTGAATGGGACTACTACGTTAAGGAATACGATCGGCAGCACGGTGATGCGATCGCCGCGAAGCTGGCCGTGCCCGAGCATTGCAGCGCATTTGTCGCCACCGGCAGTTACACAAGAGACGGTAAGGTCATCATCGCGCACAACGATTGGACAAGCTATCTTGACGGGGCGCGCTGGACCATCATCTTTGACATTGTGCCCTCAAGCGGCATGCGATTCCTGATGGACGGCTTTCCCGGCGCCATACACAGCGCGGACGATTTTGGTTTGAACGCCGCCGGCGTCATGATTACTGAAACCACGATCTCGCACTTTTCCGGATACGACCCGAAGGGCATTCCGGAATTCGTCCGCGCGCGGAAGGCAATGCAGTATTCCAGCTCAATCGATGATTTTGCACGCATCATGGAGGAGGGGAACAACGGCGGCTACGCCAACACCTGGTTGGTGGCGGACCGTAAGACCAACGAGATTGCGAGCCTCGAACTGGGACTCAAGAACGTCACACTGTTGCGGAAATCAGACGGTTATTTTGTGGGCTCGAATTTCCCCGCGAATCCGAAGCTAGTGAAGGAAGAAACGGACTTTAACGTGACGGACAACTCGGAAAGCGCCAATGCACGGCATTTCCGCTGGGAACAGTTGATGGCGCAGTACAAAGGGAGGATTGACGTTGCAGCCGCGCAGAGTTTCCTGGCGGACCACTACGACACTTTTGAGAAGAAGGAGGATGCAGACGAGCGCACACTTTGCGGCCACGTTGACCTTTCGCCGCGCGGCAGTCCGCCGTGGCAGCCGCCGTATGGAGCGGCGGGCGCCGTCCAGAATAAAGTAGCAGACGCGACGATGGCTGGGCGCATGTCATTCTCAGCAGCGGCGGGGCATGCCTGCGGCCTCAACTTCAAGGCGAACGAATACCTGCGCGAGCGGTTGGAGTTTTCCTGGGCGAAATCGTTGCTGCGCGATATGGACGCGCAGCCCTGGACGGTATTCGCAAGCTCGATGGAATCCGGACACTAGACGATTAAGACAGGTGACTCAGTGCACGGTTTCAGCTACGGCAGGTGAGTGGTCCGTAAGGCGGGGTTGAGTCATGCGGTAGAGGTGATTCAGCGGGACGCGGCCCGGTCCCACCGGGAAGGCCTGGCGGATGGCTTCAACGACATAGGCCTTGGCAAGGACCACGGCATCTCGCAGTTGGCGCCCAAGTGCGAGATTGGCGGCTACCGCGGAGGAGAAGGTGCAGCCGGTGCCGTGCGTATTGTCGGGTTTGATGCGGTCTCCCGTGAAGGACTCCATGCTGGTGCCGTCGAAGAACACGTCGACGCACTTTTCAAGATGACCGCCGGTTACCACCACGGCGCGCGCACCCGCTTCCACCAGTTTCCGCGCCGCGGCCTTCATGCTTTCGACGTTGTCCACCGGCATTTCGGCCAGCGCCGCGGCTTCCGCCACGTTGGGCGTCACAACCGTCACTCGCGAGAGCAGCTTCTTTCGAACGAAGTCCAATCCCGCGGCATCAATCAAGTCAAAGTCATTCGAAGATCGCAAGACAGGGTCGAGAACGGCGGGGAGATCCGGATTCGCCTCAAGAACCTCGCGGAGCACGTCGGCCGTAGCTTTATTCCACAGCATCCCGATTTTGAGGGCTTTCACGCGACCGTCGGAAAGTAGCGAGTTGATTGACTCTTTAAGGATCGAGGGGTCAACCGGTCGCACGGACGACACACCCTGGGTGTTTTGGACCGTCAAGGCAGTAATGGCGGCGACACCATAGCAATTGTGCGCTGCGAAGGTCTTGAGGTCAGCCGCGATTCCGGCGCCGGCGGAGGGATCAAATCCGGCGATACTGAGCACCACTGGCCATGCTGCGCTGGTGGATTGGTTCATTCCTAACTTTGCGCCCCTTGGGATTGTCTGAGACTTTTACCGATTATAGGGGCGCTGGCTTCTTTGTCAACAAGGAATTCAGCCGCCGCCGCGGACCCTCACGGTTTGGAGCCGTCCACATCCATTTCCGTATCGGACTGGATTTCGAGCCGCGGAGGCTCGCTTGAGGGTCCAACGAATGCCTCCATGCCTTTCATCAGAGCGCTCATCGTCTGGTGCAGCTTGTAGTGGTTCTGAAGTACACGGCCGTCGTCGAGCGCAACCAGGATCCGTCCCTCTCCTTTCCCGGTGATTTTGATGTCCAACTTTGCTCCAAGGGATTCAAGCTGGGGGAGCGCGCCGTCTTTGCGCAACCCTTCGAGTGCGGGCGTGAGGGCGTTCTCAATGTGGTAATCAACGATGGCAGCCTTTACACCCTTGTAGCGCGTCTTGCCAGTGTATTGGAATGTGCTCTTTCCTTGTTGCTGGAATTGGTAGTCGCTGGTCGGAGGTGAGTCAAGCATGTGGGACCACTGTTCGCCGACTTTGACGGGATGATCGGGGTAGACTGACTGGCCGTCCATCTGTTCCAGATAGAGGCGCAACATTTGCATCAGGGGCTCTTTCACAGGGGCATCGACGTGCTGCAGGAAACTGGCAGCGCCCTCGAAATCTACCAGGTGCCGGTCATGATCGTAGTGGGCCGTGAGGGTCTGCCCGACCATCCGCTGGCTCGCTTCCTCCTGGGCTTGAGCAACGGACTCGCGAACGTTCTGAGGAAGCGTGCCCATCTCGGTTTGGACCTCAAATTTGTCGAACCGGTGTTGAACATCCGCTGCGCCATCGGTGTTAACCCTTGAGACGCTCACCGTGCATTGTTGGCTCAGGCGTAGATCCGTGGGCATGGGCGGGAAGAAGTCCTTCAAATTGGGTGGATTGGAGTCGAGTTTTGAAATTGCGTGGACCGTAGTGACGTAAATCATCGACTGTCCCGTGCGGTACTTGCGAGTCAAGAGGACTGCACCGCCGCCTGCGCCCATGGTCACGAGAGCCAGTATGGACGACAGAAGGAGTATCGCCGCTTGTGCAGCGCGGCGAGATGTGACGGGCACTTCCTGGGCTCGTCCCGTGCGTGCGCGATGAGTAAGGCATTCAAGGTCATGGACCGGTTCAATGTGATGCCACATGCGCAGTATCCTCTTGGTATTTCTCCAGACACGCGGGCGAGCAGAAATGGAGCGTCTCGCCTCCGCGCCTTAGTTTCTGGGAAACCTCGGTGGAGACAAACATGCCACACACGGGATCGCGCGCCATCTCTCCACGATGCTGCGAGGGTGTAGCTGTTGCTGGCGGAACACCCGCCGACCCACGAATGCGAATCACCGGAAAGCGGAATCGTGAGCCAAGTGATTGAAACATCGCCCGGAGGAAAAGCGCCAGGGCTACGAACTCGAGAATGTCGACAAGAAAACTGCCCATAATGATCAGACGGCCCTACGTCCTGCCGGGATGCCCGGAACTTACTTCGACGAAGTTGTTGCAGCACCTGAGGTGCGAGAGGCGTTGATCTGTTCTTTCAGGGTCTCCAACGCGGGATGGTTGGGGTTCAGTTTGTAGAGGCGGTCCCAAGCTTTTTGCGCGGCCGCGACGTCATGAGTGCCTTCCAAATTCACCACAATGGAATTCACTAGCGTGGGCTCATGCTTGGGATCGATGGCAAGAGCCCTCTCGTATTCATGCAGTGCGTCCTGCGGGCGCCCCACGTTGAAGTACGCGGTGCCCAAATCGGTGCGGGCATTGGCATTCTTCGGATCAAGCTCCAGGGCTCGCTCGTACCACTCGATAGCCTTGTCGTATTGCTTTTGATCGTACAGAAAGTCGGCGAGCTTCAACCGGACTTCAGGGTCTTTGGGATTCTGCGTGGCCATTTCCTCCAGCCCTTGGATCATCGCCGCGTTATCGATGGGAGGTTGGCCCTCCGGCAGCCCCTGCGGCGGCATGGATCCGTCCGCGCCTGAAGAAGAAGCGGCAGCGGGAGGTGGTGCCAGGGACGGCGGTGGAACGGAGGCAGCGGGTTTCTGACTAGCGCTCCAATTCATCTGGGCTTCGGTGATGTACCCCGCAAGGAATCCCACGGCCAGGAAGATCACGGCCGTTATGATGGTTTCTTTCTTCATCGTGCGCTCGCAGACTGCTGTGGCTTCCACTGCTCGAAAAACGCCTTGATGCTTTCGTAGCTCATGTGACGTGCATCGGCGAACTGGCCTTGGTCCATGGCGTAGAGAAGAGCGCCGCGCGAATTTAGCACCGCGAGCGCGGGGATGCCCTGCTTGATGGGCACATGATATTGTTCCGCCACATCCAGATTCTTGTCGTAGCGGCCCAGATTGACCTCGACGACGACGAAATTTTTCGCAATGATCGCGGCCAGCTCAGCCTTGTGCATCTGCGCGTCCAACGCGCGGCAATCACCGCACCAGTTGGCGCCGAACACGAGCACAATGTTCCTCTGGGTTTCCTCCGCCCTGGTGATCGCGGAAGCAACGTCGCGGTGCGCATCCGCCTTTTCATCATAAATTGAGGCAGTCGTTTGGTCCGACGTCATCGGGAAAAGCAGCAGGAAGAGAAGGGGAAACCAGAATTCCGCGCGGCTCATGCGTACTCCTTTCGCTGACATCATAACCCAAATGGCCGCAAATCCCGAGTGGTTAGCCGTTCCTTGTCCACTCCTGGACTGGCTGTGATAGCATCGAGGTCCAAAACCAGGAAGCGGAATACTTGAATGGATTACCGTGGGCAACCCGAATCGCGATTCGACTTCGTGGATATTCTGTATGAGAAGAAGGATGGAATCGCTCGTGTCACGCTCAATCGCCCGGAGATATACAATGCTTACTCCTCCGGCACGCTTCAGGAGTTGACAGAAGCCTTTCGAGATGCCGCTCTGGATGATGCCGTGGGAGTGGTAGTACTGACCGGGGCTGGCGACAAGGCGTTCTGCTCGGGAAGTGATGCCCGTGAGTTCTCGCGAGATTTTCTCCAGCGGCCGCGGAATTTCTGGAAATTCCAGGGGCTGCTCATGGAGGCCCTGAACTTGTTCCGCCACCTGGGAAAGCCTACCATTGCGCGATTGAACGGAGTCGTGGCGGGCGCAGGCAATGATTGGAATCTGGCCGCTGATCTGGCCATCGCCGCCGACCATGTGCGGTTCATGCAAATGGGGACGCGCGTAGGTTTGGTGGACGCCTGGGGGTCCACGCAATGGCTCCCCCTTGTGGTGGGCGAGCGGCGTGCGCGGGAGATGCTCCTTACTTGTGACGAGGTGACAACGGAACAGGCTCTGAACTGGGGGCTGGTGAATCAAGTCGTCCCGCTCCGGCAGCTCGATCGCGCAGTGAATGCCCTTGCCAAGAAGTTGCTTCAGAAGTTTCCGGAGTGCATGCGTTATACACGCCAGCAACTGGACATGTGGAAGGACCTGGCGTGGACCCTGACGGCGGGCCATGCGCGGGACTGGCTTGCCGTCCATACCACTTCCTGGGAGCCTTACGAGGGCGTACAAGCATTCCTTGATAAGCGTCCACCAGACACGCGGCAAATGCGCGACCTCGCAGCGGCAGGCAAATCCAGCGAGTTTCTTTGGGGGGCCTACACGCGGAAGTGCAAAGACTGCGGGGCCAAGGGCATTCCCGAAAGGTTCGAATATTGCGGTAAGTGTGGAGCTAAACTTTAGCAGGACATCCAGGAGGACGCCATGCCGGACGAACCGGTTGTTGAACGCAATGAAGGCGCAAAAGCGGAAGCGCCTAAGGAAGATTCCAAGAAGGAGTTCAAGTACATTCAGTGGGACGATTCAGGTGTGGTGGCGCACCTGACGATGAACCGGCCCAAGCAAAACATCATGAATATTGAAATGCTGCGGGAAATGGCGCGTGCCATCAACGGGCTCTCCACCCGCGAGGATATTCGGCTGATTCACCTGGACGCCGCCACGGAATGCGAAGGTTACTTTTCCCTGGGTGTGGGCGCGGAGGGATATACGCAACAGATGGTGTTCCAGATGATGGACGCATTTCACAGCGTCTTTCAGGCGATGATGGAGATCTCCAAGCCCGTGCTCGCGGTGGTGGAGGGCGTTGCGTCAGGCGCGGGCGCTGAGCTCGCGGCGTTCTGCGATCTGGTAGTGGCCACGGAGAATGCGCAGTTTCGCCAGCCTGAGATCAAACTTGGCGTTTTTCCTCCCATGGGCGCGGTGGTCTATCCGCGCGTCATCGGGCCGCGCCGCGCCATGGAACTGCTACTGACCGGCGACCCCATCAGCGCCCTTCAAGCGCAGCAAATGGGACTGGTAAACCGCGTCGTGCCACGTGAGAAGCTGAAAGAGACGGTAGATACCCTGGTAAAACGCATCTCCGAGCAGAGCGGACCCGTGCTCACGCTGCTGAAGCGCGTAATGTTCGAGGGTACGTGGAGGCCCTTCCAGGAAGCATTGAAGCGCGCACAGGATCTCTACCTGAACCAGTTGTTTGAACTTCAGGACTCGCAGGAAGGTTTGCGCGCGCTCATTGAAAAAAGGAAGCC
>JASHTY010000510.1 GCA_030040315.1 Terriglobia bacterium
ATACGCAGACCACTTCGAGCGATTGCAGGATTGTCGCGTTGATCCAGAAGGGTGAGTCCGCCAACGAAGCGGCACCGGGCACGGAAATCGAAATTGTCCTTGACCACACGCCGTTCTACGCTGAATCGGGAGGGCAGGTGGGAGATACCGGTCGATTTTTTGCAACCGGCAGCGGCCAGGAGGTGGCGCACGTCACCAATACGTATTCTCCCGTCAGCGGTTTGATCGTTCAAAAGGCCGTTGCCCGTGAGGCGATTCGCGTCGGAGACCTGGTAACCGCAAGGGCCGATTCCGCGCGGCGCGACGCGATTCGCCGCAACCACACGGCGACGCACCTGCTTCACGCGGCGCTGCGCAAGACGCTGGGCACGCATGTCAAGCAAGCCGGGTCGCTGGTGGCGCCGGACCGGTTGCGCTTTGACTTCAGCCATTACGCCGGGCTGAGCGAGCAGGACCTGCTCGACATCGAAGACCTGGTGAACCAGCACGTGCTTGCGAACGAGGAAATGCAGACGCAGGTAATGGACATTGACGCGGCGGTGGCCACGGGCGCCATGGCGCTGTTCGGCGAAAAGTACGGCGACCGCGTGCGAGTGGTGAGCGTAGGCGATGGCACGTATTCGCGCGAGTTGTGCGGCGGAACGCACGTGCGCCGGACGGGCGATATCGGCCTTTTCAAAATCACTTCGGAAAGCAGTGTGGCGGCCGGCACGCGGCGTATTGAAGCGCTGACCGGCATGGGCGTGCTGGAGTACCTGCGAGGGGAAGCAAACACCATCAAGGGAGCCTCCGCGGCGCTGCGCGTCAAGCCCGGGGAAATAATTGAGGCCATCGATAAGCTTACGGAAAATGAAAAGAAGCTTCGCAAGGAGCTTGAGTCCCAGCAAATGAAACGCGCAGCATCCGAGGCCGGCGACCTTGCGCAACAGCCGCGCGAAGTAAAGGGTGTGCGGGTGGTCGCGGCGCGCGTGGAGGTATCGGACCGCGCGGCCATGCGCCAGATGGTGGATGATCTGCGCGCCAAACTCCAGTCCGGTGTCATCGTGTTGGGCAGCGTGTCAGACGGCAGAGTCTCCCTGATTGCCGCCGTAACCAAAGACCTTACTGGGAAGCTCGACGCGGGCAAGATAGTGAAGCAGGCGGCGGTGTATGTTGAAGGTTCCGGCGGCGGCCGCAAAGACCTGGCGGAAGCCGGCGGCAAAAATCCCGCGAAACTCGACGAATCCCTCCAGGCTGTCCCGGCCATTATCGAGCAGATGATGTAGCACTTACCCACATCAATAGGAGTTCTTAGTCATATCGCGCCGGAAGGGCGGGGCTTCAGCCCCGCCGTAAAGAACCGCGCAGTCTGCAGAGGCTTTAGCCCCTGAAGTGATTTGGCTTCAGGGCATAAAGGCCTTTTCAATTGTGTTCTCCGCATCGGCGGGGCTGAAGCCCCGCCCTTCCAGAGACACCGCCCTTCCAGAAACATTGTCACCAACATCGCGCAGTTGTATATTACTCGCCGGCTTTACGACGGGGCAGATGCTTTGAGATGCGATTGGGGGTGGGCGATGCGACGGATGGGCGTTGCCTTTGCGCTCTTTTTCCTGCTGGTTTCCGGAAGCAATGTGCGGGCGCAATCGCCGGCGGCTTTTCGCGTATTGTGCGGGGTGACCGACGCCGTACCGGCGCGTTGGGATGGCACGCTGTCGGCCAAAAACGCTGGCGCCATCACGCTCGAGGGCTGGCGTTTTGAAGGCGACGACAACGCGACGGATACAACTTTTCATTTCTCCTCGCGTCCCATGCGGCGGTTTGGTGAGGCTGTTCCCAAAACCATGACCGCGAATGGCATGATTCTCACCGGTGATTCGGTAACGAACGACAGTGAATTTGCATTCAAAACGGCGCAGGGCGATTTCACTTTCCGCGCCTCCGAGGTTCCCTACGCTGCGGGCGTCTATTTTCTGAGCGGGCGCGTTTATGTGGACCGCATTCCGGCGGCGTCGCGTTTGACCAACACTCGCGAAGAAGAGGATTATCCTTCCATCGCCTCGGGCCCGAACGGCGAGATTTGGCTCGCCTACTCGCAATTCCACCATAGCACTGAATCCGACCAGCTCCGCGCGGGGCTGAACGAAACGCCGACCGACTTCAAGCAATATGCGGAGCCCACGGGCGGCGACCAGATTTGGGCTCGGAAATACTCCGGTGGCCAATGGGGTGAAGCGATTCCTCTGACGCCCGCCGGAGGTGATCTTTACAAGACTGCCGTCGCCGTTGATGGCAGCGGCCGCGCGTGGGTTTTCTGGTCGCAGAACGAAAAGGGCAACTTCGATATTTTTGCACGCGCGGTTGACGGCTCAGGCGCGCAACAGCAGGTGCGGATTTCGAATGAGCCCGGCTCTGATATCGATCCCGCAGCGGCCACGGATGCGAACGGCAAAGTGTGGGTGGCGTGGCAGGGTTGGCGCGCCGGCGTCGCTGCCATCTTCGTCGCGCACCAGGACGGCAGTGGATTTTCGGCGCCTCAGCAGGTATCCCACTCGAACAAGGACGAGTGGGACCCCGCAATCGCAGCGGATAAATCCGGCCGCGTGGCGGTGGCGTGGGACTCCTATCGCAACGGCAACTACGATGTTTACGCGCGGATATACTCCGCAAACGCCTGGGCCAATGAAATTCCCATCGCCGCCACCGCGCGCTACGAAGCCTACCCTTCCATTGCCTACGATTCGACCGGCCGTCTGTGGATTGCCTACGAAGAGGGAGGGCGAGGCTGGGGAAAGGATTTCGGCGCGTATGCCACCACGGGAGTTTCCATTTATCAGGGGCGGCGAGTTTCGCTGCTCGGATTGGACCCTGACGGGCGCCTGGTGGAGCCCGACGTCTCATTTGAATCAAAACTGGCCGGTGCTCCCAGCGCGCGCCCGGACCAATTGGGCCTGCAAGCCGACTCCAATTCTCTTGATCCGGATTTCGGCAGGGCGTGGCATCGGGCTGATGGTTCAGGGGCTCCAAATTATTCCGGTACGGCCAGGAACACGCTGCCTCGCCTGGCTGTGGACGGCTCGGGAAGAATCTGGCTGGCTTTTCGCTCTCCCACTCCGACCTGGTGGAACCCCATCGGGACCGTGTGGACCGAGTATCTCGTTTCCTTCAACGGGAAAGAGTGGACCGCGCCGATTTTCCTGAACCACTCGGACAATATTCTGGACAATCGGCCCGCGTTGATCACAATTGCGGACGGCAAATTGCTTCTGGTGAATTCCTCCGACGGCCGCCGCAACTTTAAGCTTGCGGAAGCTAATTCAAACCAGTTCGGCTATCTGCCGGCACTCTTCGAAGACCCATACGAAAACGACTTATGGAGTGATGAGGTTGATCTGGGGCCGATGGCGAAGGCGGTTTCTGTGATCGGAGCGAGTGTCGCCCCGCCGGCGCCCGCCGGGATGGGTGCGGCAGATGAGGCGGCGGTAGAATCGGTGCGCAACTACCGCGGCGGCGCCGGAGGAAATCTGCGCATCGTGCGAGGCGACTTCCATCGCCATAGCGAAATTTCCATGGACGGCGGCGGCGACGGTACACTCCGCGATCAATGGCGTTATATCCTGGACGCGGCCCAACTCGACTGGGTCGGTTGCTGCGACCACGACAACGGCGGGGGAAGGGAATACTCCTGGTGGATCACCCAGAAGCTCACCGATATTTTCTACACGCCCGGCAAGTTTGCGCCCATGTTTAATTACGAACGCAGCGTGGGGTATCCGGAGGGGCATCGGAATGTGATTTTTGTGGAGCGGGGCGTCCGCCCGCTTCCCCGAATGAAGGGATCGACAATCTCGAGTGCCGTTGAGACCGAGGAGCCGGTACACGCTGCCGACACGCAGATGCTTTACGCGTACCTGAAACAGTTCGATGGTGTGGCGGCTTCGCACACCAGCGCCACCAACATGGGCACCGATTGGCGGGACAACGACCCCAACGCCGAACCGCTGGTTGAAATTTACCAGGGCGATCGGCAAAACTACGAAATGCCCGACGCGCCGCGCTCGATCCGTGAGCAGGACCCCATCGGCGGCTGGCGGCCTAAGGGATTCGTCAATCTCGCCCTCGATAAGGGATATCGCCTGGGATTTGAGGCAAGCTCCGATCACGTTTCCACCCACATCAGCTATGCGAATCTCTACGTGAAGGATCTTACGCGCGAATCGGTTCTCGACGCGCTCAAGAAACGGCACGCCTACGCCTCGACCGACGACATTGTGGCAGATGTTCAGAGCGGGACGCACATGATGGGCGATGAGTTTTCCACCCCTGATCCGCCGACCTTCAAGGTCAAGCTGCGTGGAACCTCCAAATTCTCAAAGATCGTGATCATTCGCGACGGCAAATACGTCTATTCGATTTCACCTAAGATTCAGGAAGTGGATTTTACGTGGCGCGAAAATCAGCCCATCAAGAACCAAACCAGCTATTACTATGTGCGAGGCGAGCAGGATAATGGGGAGCTGGTCTGGATTTCTCCCATGTGGATCAAGTACACGGGGAATTGAAGGTCGGCGACTTTCCTCCAATTCTGGGGCGGAAAGAGGAGCAATGATGAGACGAGCCAATCTCATTCTGGTTATGGTTTTGCTGACGATAAGTGGCGGCAGCGCGCGCGCGCAATCCCCGACGGCTTTTCGAATCTTGCTCGGCGTCACGGACACGGGATCAGTCCGCTGGGATGGCTCATTCAAAGTTTCTCAAGCGGGGCAGGTGAGCCTTGAGCCCTGGCGCTTTGCTGCCGGTGACAACATCGACGGCAACCTGTTCCACATTTCAACCCACGTAGGCAATCCGGGCAGCTCAGTGGTCGCTAACGGCTTCATTCTCACGGGCACTGAAGTTGGAGACTTAAGCGAGTTCAGCTTTTCAACCGCGCAAGGAGATTTCAGCTTCCGCCCCTCCGAGGTTTTGTGGGGGAAGGGAATTTACAAACTGGCGGGACGCGTTTATGTGGACCGCGTACCTGTGACCACCCGCCTGACTGATACGCCGGAAGAAGAGGATTATCCCGCCGTCGCCACCGCGCCGAACGGCGACGTGTGGCTGGCGTATGTCCAGTTCCACCACAGCCCTGACGCTGACAAGATCCGGGCAAATCCACCCAGCGCGCCCACTGATTTCAAACTTTATGCGGAGCCAACCGGAGGCGATCAAATCTGGGCGAGGAAACTCACCGGCGGCAATTGGGGGGAGGCCATCGCCATCACTTCAGCCGGGGCAGACTGCTATAAGACCGCGATCGCTGTGGACGGCACCGGCCGCGCGTGGGTGATCTGGTCGCAGAATCACTCCGGCAACTTTGACATTTTCGCGCGCCCGGTGGATGCTTCCGGGGCAGGTGAACAGGTACAGGTTACGAACGAACCCGGCTCCGATATCGATCCCGTTGCCGCTACGGACGCAAGCGGTAAGGTGTGGATTGCCTGGCAAGGCTGGAGAGACGGAACGGCGGCGATATACGCGGCGCATCAGGAGGGCAGAAGGTTTTCCAAGCCCGCGAAGGTCTCGAGCTCCAGCCAGGATGAGTGGGATCCCGCCATCGCCGCGGACAAATCAGGGCGTGTGGCCGTGGCGTGGGATTCCTATCGCAACGGCAACTTTGATGTCTACGAACGCACATATTCCGGGAACGCTTGGGGCCAGGAAATTCCCGTTGCCGCGACCGCGCGCTATGAAGCTTATCCTTCGATCGCCTTTGACGGCACGGGCCGCCTGTGGATTGCCTATGAGGAAGGCGGCCGAGGATGGGGCAAGGATTTCGGCGCGTATGATAGCACCGGCATCGCTCTCTATCAGGGCCGATTCGTCAGGCTTCGTGGGCTTGAGCCCAACGGCGACTTCGTCAATCTGGATGGCTCATTGGACACAGTGCTGGCGGGTCCTCCCAATGCGCACGCAGATCGGACGGGAAGCCAAGCGGAGTCGGAGCCCATCGATCCCAATCCCGGCATCTCGCAGCATCGCCTGCCTGACGCGCACCTGCTGGACAATTATCCCCGGTCTTCCCACAATACGATGCCGCGGCTGGCAGTGGATTCCTCCGGGCGGGTGTGGCTGGCCTTCCGCACTCCGCATCCGGCGTGGCACATTTCGCTTGGCACAGTCTGGCAGGAGTATCTTGTTTCATTCGACGGCAAGGCGTGGTCGCAGCCCGTCTTTTTGAATCATACCGATAATATTCTTGATAACCGGCCGGCCCTTGCCGCCATCGGTGAAGGGAAACTGCTCATCGTGAATTCCTCAGACGGCCGCCGCGACGACAGTCCCGCTAAGATTGCAAGCGTCAAGCCACCTGCGGACCCTTACGACAACGACCTGTGGAGCCGGGAAATTGACCTGGGTCCGGCCGTGCAGGCGCTTCCAGTCATTGCCGCGGCTCCAGAGCCTCCGCCAGCAAATACCATTGACCAGGTTCGGGTGGCGGCTCTTCAGGCGATCCGCGAATATCACGGCGGGCCGGACAGGAATTTGCGAATCGTGCGGGGTGAGTTCCATCGTCACAGCGAAATCTCACCGGATGGAGCCAATGACGGGACACTATTCGATCAATGGCGTTACATTCGGGACGCCGTCGGATTGGATTGGGTGGGTTGCTGTGATCATGACAATGGCATCGGGCGCGAATATTCGTGGTGGATTACGCAAAAACTAACGGACGTTTTCTACACGCCGGGCAAGTTCTCTCCCATGTTTTCCTACGAGCGCAGCGTGGTCTATCCCGACGGCCACCGCAACGTGATTTTCGCGCAACGCGGCATTCACACGTTGCCGCGGCTGAACCCTTCCACATTCGGCACACCCATGGAAGAGAATAACGTTGCGCACACGCCCGACACCCAAATGCTTTACGCCTATTTGAAGCAGTTCGACGGCATCGCCGGCTCGCACACCAGCGCCACGGGAATGGGAACGGACTGGCGAGACAACGATCCGAACGCCGAGCCGGTGGTGGAAATCTACCAGGGGCTTCGACAGGACTACGAAATGCCGGGTGCGCCGCGCGCCAATACGCAAGAAGACTCCATCGGAGGCTGGCGTCCCAAGGGATTTGTGAATCTGGCGCTCGACAAAGGTTATCGCCTGGGATTTGAGGCAAG
>JASHTY010000511.1 GCA_030040315.1 Terriglobia bacterium
AAGCCGCCTCTGCCTCGAACTGGGTCAACGCTAACTTTTGAATCATCGAGATTGAGTATCCTGTGAAGCGGAGCGAACGAATGCCCGGTAAGAAACGCAACGTTGCCGAACCCGTCAAGGTATGGAACCTGAGCAGCATACAGGATTTACTTGACCTCCTTGCCAAGCAGGAGATTACCGAATTCGAAATGGAGCAGCAGGGGGTCAAGATTCGAGTGCGGCGCGGCGACTCCCATCTGGCTGCGCCCGGAAACGCCAACGGATACATCATCAGCCCTGGCCCGGTACCCGTGGCCGGGGTTCAGATTCCCCCTTCCATAAGCCCGGCAGGCTCGTCACCCGCCGCGCATTCTCCGGCTTCGGAGGAATCTGCCGCTGGATCGGCTGCGGAATCCACGGAAGGCCTTTTCATCATGAAATCGCCCATTGTGGGCACCTTCTATTCCTCACCCTCGCCCAACGCCCCGCCTTTCGTGAAGGTGGGTGACACTGTGGAAGCCGGCAAGGTCATCTGCATCATTGAGGCGATGAAGCTGATGAATGAGCTGGAGGCGGAAATCGCCGGACGAGTGACTCGAATCTACGTCGAAAACGGCCAGCCGGTTGAGTACGGCCAATCGCTGTTTGCGATTGAGCCGGCAGGGAAGAAATAAAACAAGGATTCAGGATTAGGGATTTAGCCGTGTTGGCGCGTGTTCTTTTGCCCTGAATCCAAATCCCTTAACCTTGCTCGTTAATCATGTTCAAGAAAATCCTTGTCGCCAACCGTGGAGAAATCGCCCTGCGGGTGATTTGCGCCTGCAAGGAACTGGGAATTCCCACGGTTGCAGTGTATTCGGAAGCCGACCGCTACTCTCTGCCCGTGCGCTTTGCCGATGAAGCCGTTTGCATCGGCCCTCCACGCAGTGCGGACAGTTATCTGAACGTCGCCAGCATCATTTCTGCCGCGGAAATCACCGGCGCCGAAGCCATCCATCCCGGCTACGGGTTCCTTGCCGAAAGCGCCTACTTCGCCGACGTTTGTGAAGCCTCAAACCTCACCTTCATCGGCCCGCGGCCGGAAGTGATCAGCCTGATGGGCGACAAGAACCGGGCCCGCGCGCGCATGAAGGAACTGGGCCTGGCGATTCTGCCCGGCACGGAAGTCATCACCTCGGAAGAAGAGGCTCTGCGGGAGGCGGAAAAGATCGGGTTTCCGGTGATGGTGAAGGCCGCCGCGGGCGGGGGCGGGCGCGGGATGCGCATCATCCCCTCCGCGGAGGAGCTTCCCCATCTTGTCCGCACGGCGCAGAATGAGGCCAAGGCTTCTTTTGGAAATTCCGACGTTTATCTTGAAAAATACATCGCCGCGCCCCGCCATATCGAATTCCAGGTGATGGGAGACAGTCACGGCCGCGTAGTGCATTTCGGCGAGCGCGAGTGCACTATCCAGCGCCGCCACCAGAAGCTGGTGGAGGAGTCGCCGTCAACACAGGTGGATGAAGATACCCGGCGGCGCATCGGCCGGCAGATTATTAAGGCGCTTACCGAAATCCATTACACCAGTGCGGGCACCGTCGAGCTGCTGATGGATGAAAAACGCAATCTCTACTTCCTGGAAATGAATACGCGCATTCAGGTGGAGCACGCGGTCACCGAAATGGTGACGGGAATTGACCTGGTGAAGTATCAAATCCTGATCGCGGCGGGCGGCCACGTGCCTTTTGAAGGCGAAACGATCAACCTGCGGGGGCATTCCATTGAGTGCCGCATTGTCGCCGAGCATCCGGAAACGTTTGCGCCCTCGGCAGGCAAGATTACGGTCTTTCACGAGCCCGGGGGCACCGGCGTGCGCGTCGATACGGCCAGCTACGCGGAGTCGGTGATTCCGCCGTATTACGACTCGCTGATCGCCAAATTGGTGGTGCAGGGCAAAGACCGCCCGGAAGCTATTCGCCGCATGAGCCGCGCCCTTGAAATGTTCATCATCGAAGGCATCAACACTTCCGTCCCCGTCCACCAGAAGATCATGGCCGACGCCGACTTCCAGGCGGGAAACTTCGATACTCACTTCCTGACGCGGTTCTCGCGAAATGGCGACGGCGGGTAAGAGAAAAAGCTGAAGGCTGAAGGATGAAGTATGAAATAGGCGGCCGTATTTGGGGCACTTAAGGCTGTAATTTCATCCTTCACTCTTCATCGTTCATAGTTCATCTTTTGTCCTCCATCATTTTCTTTTGCGCCTCTGATTCAAAGAACCGATGCTTGTGATTCCCCGGCTGTATGCGATAATTGACCCCGCTCAGGCGGCTGGCCGCTCGGTTGACGAAATCGCGGCGGCCTTGTTGGCGGCGGGAATCAAGCTGATTCAAATTCGCGATAAGCAGGCGTCTTCGGGAGAGCTCTACCTGAATGCGCAGCGATTGGCGCCGGCCATTCGCAAGGCTGGAGGCACATTCATTGTCAATGATCGCGCCGACGTCGCACGTGCGGTTGACGCCGATGGTGTCCACGTGGGTCAGAATGACTTGCCGGTGGAATCAGCCCGCGCATTGATCGGCCCCGGCAAAATCTTGGGCTTCTCCACTCACGTTCTGGAGCAAGTCAGGGAAGCTGACCAATCCTCGGCGGATTACATTGCCTTTGGGCCGATCTTTCCGACGCTCAGCAAGCAGAATCCCGATGCCATCGTGGGCCTGAGTGGCCTGGGCGAAGCACGTAAGGCCACGCTCAAGCCCCTCGTTGCCATCGGAGGAATTACGCTGGAGAGCGCCGGGGCAGTGATCGAGGCAGGCGCAGACAGCGTCGCGGTCATTCGGGATTTGATTGGAGCATCTGATATTCAGGGGCGCGCGGGACAGTTTTTGCAAAGGTTACAGGGTAAAAGGAAAGGCAAAAGCTAAGATGTAAGAGGTAAAAGGTAAGATGTAAAAGATTAATCCGGACGCGTCAGCTTTTGCCATTATACATCTTACATTTTACATGTTCCTTTCTTTATGCCAGAGATTCAATCCACGGCTAGCGCCGCCACAAGCCTCCCGTCCACCGGCCTGGTAAAGGGCCTGACGCTTTTCGATTCCACCACGCTGGTCATGGGATCGATGATCGGCTCAGGTGTTTTCATCGTTGCGGCGGACGTAGGCCGGCAGGTGGGCAGTCCGGGACTTTTTTTCCTCACCTGGCTGCTCAGCGGCCTGATGACCGTCATCGCCGCCGTCAGCTACGGCGAGCTGGCGGGCATGATGCCGACCGCAGGAGGCCAATACATCTACCTGCGCGAAGCCTTCAGCCCGCTCTTTGGTTTTCTCTACGGCTGGACGCTTTTCCTGGTGATTCAGACCGGAACGATCGCCGCAGTGGTGGTGGCTTTCGGGAAATTCCTGGGTGAGTTTGTCCCCTGGGTTTCGGCCAAAACCATTCTTGTGGATCTGGGCAGCGTCACGGTGTTCGGCCATCCCATCGCGATGACGGTTTCCTCGCAGCAGCTCATTGGGATCCTCGTGATCCTCTTCCTGAGCGCGCTGAATATTCTTGGTTTGCGCTTCGGCTCAGCGGTACAGAATGTTTTTACGGTTTTGAAGGTCGCGACGCTCGCCGCCATGGTTGCGCTCGGGGCCTGGTGGGCATGGGGCCATCCCGTGCCGGGAACTTCAGTGGAGGGCTTCTGGAATGGCGCGCACTGGGATTTGGCGACGCTTACGGTGGTATCCGTGGCGCTGGTGGGCCCGTTGTTTTCATCCGACGCCTGGAACAACGTCACGTTCACGGGCAGCGAAGTGATCAATCCGCAGCGCAATCTGCCGTTGGCGCTGTTTATGGGCACCGCGACGGTGTGCACGATCTATTTCCTCTGCAACTGGGGATATTACCGCGCGCTGCCGTTTTACGGAGTCGCCCAGGGCGGGCTGATGCAGCAGGGGATCCAGCATGCTGCGGAGGACCGCGTGGCCACGGCGGCGGTTCAGGCGATGTTGGGGGGGCGCGGCGCTGGCCTGATGGCGGTGGCCATCATGATTTCCACCTTCGGCTGCACCAACGGCCTGGTGCTGGCGGGTGCGCGTGTGTATTACGCCATGGCCAAGGACGGACTGTTCTTTTCCTCGGTCGCCAAAATTCATCCACGCTTCTTCACACCGGCGATTTCGATTATCGTGCAGGGAATCTGGGCTGCCTTCCTGACCCTGACGGGCAGCTACAACGAATTGCTGGATTACGTCATCTTTGCTGTGGTCCTTTTTTACATTTTGACCATAGTGGGAATCTTCCGCTTGCGGCGCACGCGCCCGGATGCTCCGCGGCCGTATCGCGCCTGGGGATATCCTGTTGTCCCCTTGCTCTATGTCGGATTCGCGTCATTTGTGGAATTGGCATTGCTCACACACAAGACCTTGCGGAGCTTTGCCGGATTGAGTATCGTCGCCTTGGGCATTCCGGTTTATTATTTTTGGCGGCGGTCGGCGGGGGGAACTTCCGCTTCCTGACAGAAGGAGAGACTCACACCTCATGGCAAATCTTCTGGCCAAGAAAACCATTGATGTGATCATGGCGGAAAGCGCCGAGCACGGTGAGCACACCCTGCGGCGGGCACTGGGCCCGATCAATCTGATGACGCTCGGAATCGGCGCCATCATCGGCGCGGGGATCTTCGTCCTGACGGGTGAAGCGGCGGCCAAATATGCGGGCCCCGCCATTGTTCTTTCGTTCCTTCTCTCCGCGCTGGCCTGCACATTTGCCGGGCTTTGTTACGCGGAGTTCGCTTCGCTCATTCCCATGGCGGGTTCGGCATACACTTACGCATACGCGACTCTGGGGGAACTGATTGCCTGGATTATCGGCTGGGACCTGATCCTCGAATACGCCTTCGGCGCGGCCACTGTGGCCAGCGGCTGGAGCGGCTACGTGCTCAGCTTCTTGCAGGATTACGGAGTCCGCATTCCACCACAGTTCGCGAGCGCACACGGCGAGGTGCTGGTGAATTACAACAATCACTGGGAGCACCTTTCGCGCATCCAGGACACGTTGATGTCCCAGCACATCAATCTGGACTCACTGCCGCACATGGGGGCGTATTTTGATCTGGTCGCATTCCTGGCCATCCTGGCCGTCACCGTCATTCTGGTAATCGGAATCAAGGAATCTGCGAATTTTAATAGCGCCATTGTAATCGTTAAGGTTTCGATCGTTCTTGTCTTCATTGGGGTGGTAGGGTTTTACTTTTTTGGCCATTCGGCGCAGTTCTGGAAGAACTGGCATCCGTTTCTCCCCCCCAACCTGGGATCCTATGGGGAATATGGCTGGTCGGGAGTAGCGAGAGGCGCCGGAGTGATCTTTTTCGCTTACATTGGATTTGACGCGGTCTCTACAGCCGCGCAGGAAGCAAAGAACCCGCAGAAGGACATGCCCATTGGCATTTTGGGCTCGCTGGTCATCTGTACGATTTTGTACATTTTGGTCTCCGGGCTGCTTACGGGCGTTGTTCCTTACACTTCGTTGAATGTGTCGGACCCGGTTGCCGTGGGTATCGACGCAGTGCCCGGGGTGCGGTGGGGAAGCTTCATGGTCAAAATCGGCGCGATTTTCGGTTTGGCAACGGTGATGCTCGTGATGCTGCTGGGCCAGTCGCGGGTGTTTTATTCCATGTCGCGCGATGGGCTGTTGCCCAAGTGGGCCGGGGCTATTCACCCGCGCTTCCGCACGCCGTGGATCTCCACCAGCATCGTGGGAGCATTCGTCGCCATTTTTGCGGCGCTGATTCCCATTGACGTTTTGGGTGAACTGGTGAGCATTGGAACGTTGCTGGCATTCATCATTGTGTGCGCGGGCGTTTGGGTGCTGCGAAAGAAGAGCCCGGATTTGCCGCGGCCCTTCAAGACGCCTCTGGT
>JASHTY010000063.1 GCA_030040315.1 Terriglobia bacterium
AATTCCCGAGACGACCTGAAATACGTGTGGATCGCTCCCGGGAATTTCGAGATGGGCTGCTCGCCGGGTGACCGCGAGTGCCGCGGCGACGAAAAACCGCTTCACCGGGTCAGCCTGAGCAGAGGCTTTTGGTTGGGTCAGACGCCCGTCACGGTGGCCGCCCACGGACGCTTCGAGAAGGCTTCGGGGCGGCATCCAACCGGCGCCAGGGAAAACAAAGATCCGATCAGAGACAACTTGCCCGTGGTCATGGTGAGCTGGGAGGGTGCTCAGGCCTACTGCGGTTGGATTGGAGGACGCTTGCCCACCGAAGCGGAATGGGAATACGCGGCGCGAGGCGGCAGCACGGAGGCCCGTTACGGCCCGCTGGACGAAATTGCCTGGTATTTCCACAATGGTGGGAGTGGAGTCCACCCCGTTGCCGAACAAGCGCCAAATAGGTTCGGCCTGTACGACATGTTAGGCAACGTGTGGGAGTGGGTGGCGGATTGGTACGGCGGCACTTATTATCGCTCCAGCCCGGCCGTCGACCCCAAGGGACCGTCCGACGGCGCCGACCATGTACTTCGGGGCGGGGACTGGGTTAGCAATCCTCAAGATGTCCGCGTTTCAAGGCGCGGCACGACCAAGACTCCCTCCGGAACCCCGGGGGTGGGATTTCGTTGCGTATGGGAAACGGGAAACCCATAAGGATTTTTGGGGGAGGCGGAAAGCCGGGGACGAAGAGCTTCGCCTTTGTCAAAATAGCCAATCGTGCAAAGCCAGAAAAATCCCCAGGCAGGCCACGGCCAGGATTGCTCCGCCGAAAATGTATTTCACTGCGCGGTGGCGCAACGTATGCCGGATTTCCTTTTCGCTCCGCCAGGTAATCAGGAAAGTGGGCTCTTCGGTTCCCTTTTTGATCATGTTGCGGTCGTTCGCGTCCATCGGCTGGGGATTTTCCACGCACGTTCCCGTCAAATCGTACCAGTGATCGGGGACGACCAGGGACTCAATCAATTGGTAGCACCCCCTCAAATCATGCTTGTCGCGGCGGACGGGGTCGTCAGCGTAATCCCCCTCGATAGGTGCAGTGGGTGCCTTGGCGGCCTTCAATAGGTAGCGGCCCCTCAAGCCGGAGGTGCGGTGAGACCCACGCTGCCGTTTCGAATTATGCCTGTTGCGGATGTCGGCGTCGATAGCGTATTCCCACAGGTTATATTCAGGCGATGACTTGGCGCCCTTGGCGCTCGAGCGCAGGGAGGGTTTCGTGAGGTTGTACGGCTCCGCAATCACTTTCCCCGATTCAGGCAAATCGAACTCCGCCAGGTGCGCGTCCACCAGGACTTTGCCTGACGCGTCTTGCAGATAGAAATTCGGGCCGTCGGCGTCCGTGGCACAGTGCATGAAGTATCCGCCGCCTTTGTTCCTCGTATAATCGTAGATGTCAACTACGTAGAAGCAGCAGGGCGTGCGCGTCACCGGGCTCAGCACCGGTTGGTCGATTTTCGCCTGCCCGCGGATCGCCACCAGGCCCATGGCCACGCCGCTGATGGGGGCTTCCGGCGTGTCGATCAGCACGTGGTATTCCCGGAAGATCCGCCAGCCTTTGTAGAAAAAGTAGAGGCCCGCGCCGAACCCCGCTGTCAGTATCAAGTCGACCCTCTGTTGGTTAGAGTCGGATGTCACGAAATAGAAGAGGCCCGCGACGGACCCCACTGCCAGTATCAAGTCGACCATCAGTTTGTAAGGGCCTGATGACATCGGAAAAACCAGCAAGTTCCACCATCGTACGCAAGGCGTCCCCCGCAGGGCGCGATCTGAGCACTGCCCTGGATTGGGGATCGCCATCACAGACCGCTGAATTGACCGTGGATCATAAACATCAAATTACTCCCTCCGACATTCATGTCGGGAGCAGGATTCTCCTCACTGGCAGGCAGCCAGGATTTGAATCCAGCAAGGATATATGCCGCGGACAGGCTGTAGGTCTCGGGGGGCGAGGCCCAGAAGTATGCGTAGGTTACCCCGACCTTGACGTCGAGGCTGTCGTTGACGCGTTTGGAATAACCCACATCGAGGTATCCGGCGACCGTGGGCTGCGAGAGCGGGTCGGTAACGTTGGGCAGAAACAGCCCCGCCGCAGTTCCCGAAAACCCATGGTCGGGCTTGAACCGAGATATGTGCAAGCCCCCCCCTGGGTACGGCAACTGGGAAAAAACCCCTCCAGGGATCACCTGGCCGCCTATCATGGTCAAATCGTGGTAAGCCAGTTCCGCAACTTGCACGGGCACGAGATCGTCGGTTGCGCCGATCAAGGGGTGCCGGAGCGGTACGAGTGAACGGGCGCTCAGTTTTACGGAAGCGATGGGAAGAGCGCCGAGATGCAAGAACGCCGAGGCATCCACGCTGATGTGGGACAGCAAATCTTCCATTTCTGCCCGGTTAAGGTTCTTGTTTATTAAAAGTTGCGCGGCCCGTCTTAGGACTTCTTCCGGGTCATAGTGCAAGTGGAGGTCGAAGTCTGCCCGGAAGACTTTATAAGCACTGGCATAGCCTGTGAGATCAAGCCTGGAAGTGCTCAGCGTGGTGCTTGTAATGTAGATGGGTATATCGGTGGGGGTGTCGTACGCGGGGGGGAGCGGCGTGGGGATCTCCACCGTGGCCGTGGCGCTTCCTTTAAGCGTGACCGCGTCATGATCGGGGTCGAACCTCACATCGCCAAGCCGGAGGCAAACACCGGGAGTGGTCAGCAGGGCTCCAGGGGTGGAGGGTTTGGTGCTTGCCTCCCTTGCGCCAGGGAAGGTGGTGGGCCCGGGATTCGTCCCATCGGTATTATCGCTTTGGTTGCCCGCGGCCCCTCCGGAAGGGAACATTTCCTGGAGCAGTTGCAGAACTCTGCTGCCGACGTTATCCCCCCAACGGACCTTAAAGTCCAGAGGCTTGCCGGTGTCCTCCACCACCGCGATCGGATGAAGCAGAACCCCGCAGAGGTCCCCGCCCATCGTCGCCGAGGGTACGACCCGCCCCAGCGGGCCAGGACTACCACTTGGGGGATTGCCCATCGAATCCTCCGCGGGACCCCTCTGGCTCGGCAAAACAGGCGCAGGTGACCATAATCAACCTAGGAGTGAATTCAAGCGATTCTCTCTGCGCGCTGATTTCGGCCGTGCCTTCGAAGCTGCAATCGACCTAGCCTTTCAATATTAATATCGAAAAAAGGAGGAGAAAGATGACAGGGGGCAGATTTCTATGGGGCTCTGGTTGTCGCTCGCCGTTGCGCGCAGCCGCTCCTTCACTTCGGGGAAAGTCCCTGGGTCCACCGATGCAAAAACCTGTCGCACTTGACAAAAGGCGAATAAAAAGCGAAACTGGCTGAGTTCCGGGTTCAGGGAAGATTTTGCTGGTTTCGGGGCCGGATTCAGGGAGGTTCGCATGGGCTGCACTGCGCTTCAGAGGATTGCCGAAAAATCCACGCGGATAGAAAAGTCCCCGCTGGTGGGTATTGCGCGCATGGCTGCCGAGAGTCCTCAACTGCGCGAGCGGGCGGAGGTGGAGTATTTCCGCCTGGGGGCACGCTCCACGCTCAACCGCGAATCGAGCGGGCGCATGCCGTTTGCCTGGACCATCAACCCCTACCGCGGGTGCGAGTTCGGCTGCCAGTACTGCTACGCCCGCTACACACATGAGTTTATGGAGCTGTGGGACAGCCGCGACTTCGAGCGCAAGATCTACGCCAAGAGCGATGCGCCGGAGCTGCTGCGCGCCGAGCTTCGCCAGGGGCGCGATAAGGGCCTGCCGATCTCGCTGGGCACGGCCACCGACCCCTACCAGCCCGCGGAGAAGCAGTTTGAGATTACCCGGCGCATCCTGAAAGTGTTCGCGGAGTTTGAGGGGCTCGACCTTTCCATCACCACCAAGTCCGTGCTGATTCTGCGCGATCTGGAATTGCTCAAAACGCTTGCGTGCCGGCATCGGTTCGGCATCCACATGACGGTCACCACGCTTGATGAACGTCTGGCGCGCTTGCTGGAACCGAAAGCGCCTGCTCCGGCTCAGCGCCTGGAGGCGGTTCGCAAGCTGGATGGCGCCGGAATTCGCGTGGGCGTGAACGTCATGCCTATCCTGCCCGGCCTGAACGACTCGCCGCGCATGCTTGAGGCTCTGGCGGCTCGTGCTGCCCAGGCCGGCGCGCGCGGCCTGTTCGGCAGCGTTCTCTTCCTGATGCCCTCCGCCATGAAACACTTCATGCCGTTCCTGGAAAAGGAGTTTCCCCATCTGGCCGGGCGCTATCACCGGCTCTACGCGCGGTCCGCGTACCTGCGCGGAGAGTATCCGGAGAAGGTTTCAAAGCTGATGTCGGAATTGCGCGTGCGCTATGGCTTGAACGCGGGTCGCGGCGAGGCTTGGGCATCAGCCGTGAAGGCTCAAATGACCCTGCCGTTCGGCGGGCGGGCCTTCGTATAAGTGCCAGCGCTCAAATCTGACGCCGCCCTCCCTCATTTGGCGCGTGAGAGGAGGAACGAGGGGAGACAGTGTGAGCGGATTCTTAGCGTGAGCGTATCCGACAGCCCCGAAAAGGGAGGCTTCGTGGCACTAGTTGTGACCCCGTACCACGGACAGAATGAGAACTGATGCACTGATGACCCCGCAAAAAAATCCGCCGGCCTGATCCTTTGATGGGGTAGGCCGGCGGTCTGCGGAGGATTAAATGCTGACAAGTCAGCAAGGGACACACTTGTTAGCGCCGATAGAAGCCACGACCGTAAAAGCCGCCATAGTAGAATCCAATCGCCGGTCCCCAGTAGTAGGGGTAATACGGATAGTAGTAGGGGTAACCGGGACCGTAGTAGTAGGGATAAGGCGGAGGCGGGCAGCCGGGGCCGGCACATGGAGCGTAACCGCGCGCGGCTCCCTGCGGAGGACCCTGCATACCGGCACGCTCAGTATTCAAAACCCTGGCATCCACAAATGCCTGCGGCGCTCGCTCAGTCGAGAAGGTAACGGGCTTTGATAGTTTAAAAGTCAATTGCGACTCGGGGTAGATGATGGTCGGTCGCCCGCGCGTAACCAGCACGCCTACCAGGCCTGCCACCAGTCCCGCACCCGCGCCGATGGCGGCTCCGGTGCCCCAGTCGGCGGCGGCGCCAATGGCAGCGCCCACGCCGGTGGTGGTCACGACGGCCGCGGCGTCACGCCCGTTTGAGGTAGGCCCGGTGATGCTCGTGAGTTCGCATGCAACCGGAACCTGCTGGCCGTCGGCGAGTGCCAGTGAGGTCAAGGTAATCTTCAATTCGGATGTTCCCTTTACGCGCCCGGCTTTCTTTGCGTCGATTACCTTTCCGCCCAGAGTTTCGCCGCGCTTTGAAACGATCAATCCATCAGCGACCAGAGGCCGCGCGAGTGAGGCGGAGAACGTGTCGCCCGCCTTGCTCTTGTCCGAAGAAAGCACCTGGTCAACGCGCACAGTCACAAACGCGCCCGCAGGGATGGTGATTTGCGGAGGCACAGCAACCGGCGCTGGAGCCGGAGTCGGATTCGCCTGCGGCGCAGGTCCCTGGGGAGGCGCCGGCGGTGGCGAGAAGCGATGCCATCCCGGAGTCGGCTGCGCAGGCGGCTGTTCCGTGGGCTGCGACGGCTGCTCGGTTGCGGCCGGTGGATTCTGGGGATTATCCGGCGACGGGTTCTGTGGATTGTCCTGTGGATTCTGCGGATTATCCGGAGGCGCCGGTGGATTCTGCGGGTTATCCGGCGGATTCTGCGGCGTCGCCGTGGGCGGCGGATTCTGCGGCGTCTGCGGCGCCTGCTCCTGCGCCAACCCCGTCATGGTCAGGGTGAACATCCCTACCAGGCTGTAGATCATTGCTTTCTGAAATGGGTTCATTTTCTTGGCCAACATATCCAGCTTCCTCCCGATTACGACGAACTGCTCGTCCCTTCAAGGGCAAGTTGCTTGCCAAATTGCTTGATGCTTTCAACCAACTGAAAATAATACGCTTCTGACGATTTCTGGATTGACTCTGTGACGATATTTCTGGCTATAAACCACCACGCTGGTGAATTACGGCCACCGTGGGCCACGCCATAGTTCGAATGGGGCGCGGCGGTCATGATACCCTGTTTCGGCGCTGGCACGCCAAGCAGCGAATGCGCATGGAACGATCCACCCGAACGCAACTGGCGCTGGCACGGACGTTGTACGTGCCCGCCCTCGTGGCCCGCTACATCATAGCGCAACGTGACAAATACCTCCCTCAGTCTACTCCACTAAGACCTGCGCAGAGAGCGGCAATGTCAGGCTTCTTTTCGGCCCAGGTGCTTGAAGCCGCGCGGGTGATCGTTCTGGAAGGCACTCGCCTTAGGAACCCGCCGTTCCATCGCACCCTGAAGCGCCTAGGCTTCCGCGGCCTGCGCGACATGTCCCAAATTTCCGCGATTACCTTCGATCATGTCGTAGTCTCTCACCAGCAGTTTACGGATGCCCTCCTGTTCCACGAGTTGGTCCACCTGGAGCAATACCGCCAGCTTGGGATTCGGCGATTCTCGGAGCTCTACGTTCACGGATTCCTGGTAGGCGGCGGCTATGAGGGCATTCCGCTGGAAGTGAGCGCATACGAACTGGGCGGACGCTTCCAGGCGAATCCGAAAGAACAGTTTTCCGTGGCCGAAGAGGTGACGCGGTGGCTCAAGGAGGGGAAGTATTGAATATTTTCAAAAACGACCTGAATTGTGGGCGGACAGCGTTGGATGTATATTTGATGGCGGCAGGGAGCGAAAACAGAGATCGCGGACAATTCCTGTTTAACCAATTACAAACGGCGGGTGGGAGGCGAAACCCTCGATCCCGGAAGCGTCGTGCTGCGAGCGGCGGATGGATTGATTGCGGGCACGCACGCGCACTGAGCCGGCAGGCTCCGATCCGCCCGTTGAGGCGGTGGAGGTTTAGTGGGCGGCAGGACTAGCGTTTTGGAGGCCAGGTCTTATCCGGCTTGGTTGATAACTGGCGCTGTCTTCGCCTTGCTCATGGCTTTCGTCGGGTTCGTGCCGATCGGTGGCGACACCACAGCGTTTGCCCAGGATATTGAAGCTTTGCTTCGAGCGGGCTACGCCGCACCGCGGCTCTGGGACTTTTCTCATCTCCTGTGGCGCCCCCTCGGCATGCTGCTTGAAAAGGCATTTCTGCCCAGTCTGCTGCCGCACTTCAACCACAACCCCACGATGGCGGTTTCCTTCCTTTTAATGTGCCCCAGTCTCGCCTGTGGGCTCATTTGCGGTCTGGTGGTGCTGAGTGCGGTTCAGAAGCTGACACTGAGCCCAGGAGTGGCGACTCTGGCGGCATGCGCATTTCTGTGCCTCAACGTGATGTTGAACTATTCCCGCTTGGGCACGCCCTACATCTGCGGGTTGGCATGCTCCTCCCTGGCATTTTACTGCGCAGCATTTCTCCCCGGCACGTCCTGGGGCGTTGCGGCTCTGTCCGGAGGGCTGGCGGGTATCGCAGCCCTTCTCTGGATTCCGTATGTGGTCTCCATCCCTGGCATCCTGCTCGCTCGTCAAATCCTCAACCTTCGTGACGAAGCCCGGGCGGTCAGGTTGCGACTCGCTTTGGTGACCGGCACTACGGCCGTGCTCACGATCGCGGCCTTCTATGCGCTCGCCTTCGGCACCTTGCACCTGGGAACGGCGGACTCCGTCGCGGCGTGGGTCCACGGCACGATTCCATCTTCCCGCCGCCTGAACATCCTGCACATCGTCACCGGGCTGCCGCGAAGTTTCTATGAAATGGGAGACGACGCGGTGTGGTTGAAATGGTTTCTTTATCACGACCCCTACGCGGCGGTGAGGTTTTGGGATGTACTGGAACGGGCGGTTGCCAGGGTGGCCGTTTTTTGGGGAAGCATGGCTGCGCTGGCGGCTCTTCTTTGGTGCAGCGCGACAGGCCGACGCATTCTGCTGCTCCTCGCGGTTTTCTCCATCCCCCACCTGGCCCTTGCGGCGATGACGGAAGGCGCGTCCGCGGAACGATATGCCGCCCTGCTGCCGATTGTTTTCCTCGGTTTCGGTTGCGCCATGGCCGACACGTCACTAAGTCACGCGAAGCGGGTGCTGGCGACTCTGCTGTGCTGCTCGCACATTATTCCGAATGCGATTGCGGGAAGGGAGAGGAACATGGGCCATGTGGTTCGACAGGACCCTGTCCGTCTCGCCGCTTTTGCCAATGCGCCGCAGCGAGACGCTTTCTTTGTCCTGAACGGTCGTGACGGCTTTTGGCGGTTGACCTACCTCGATCCCCTCAACCCTCTCAACCGGAACCCGCTCCCTGCGGTGTTGATGCTCGGGGCGAGCCGGAAGGAAGTTGCTTGCCGGGTTCTGGACGTGTGGAACCACGGGGGCGACGCCTGGATTAGTCTGCGTGTGCTGGCCGCCCAGCCGGAGCGAAAGTGGCTTTGGGTGGATGGCGACGATGGCACGACGTGGGCCGACCTTCACGAGTTTTTCACCGCATTTGAGAACGATGACCGCGCGGGAGGGAGCGACGGGTTCTTCCGGCTGCCAAACACACCTGGATCAGCCGTTCGCGTCAATTGCCCGAATGTCCATTGAAACGTTCTTGGTGAGGTAAAAGGGGTCAGAATAACCGCCACGGCCTCTGAGCGATTAAAACGCATGCGAATCCTGTTCCTGTCCCCGCACCTCGCGTGGCCGCTTTATGGCGGCAATATGGTTCGCATCTACAATCTTATGCGCGAACTGGCGCGCCGTGGGCACGAGTTGAAATTTGTGGCCGGGTACGATGGCCCGCCGCTCGAGGAAGATCATCCCATCAGAAAGCTCTGCAGCGAGGTTCGCTTCTATCGTCCGCCGGTGAGCGCACGCAGAGCAAGCCCGATTCTCTCCGCGTTCGCTTCAGTGCTTTCTCCGCTTCCATACACCGCGGCGAAATTCAGTGGGCCTGAGGTGCCGGGCATCATCCGTGAGATGTTGAAGGCCGAGCGCTTCGATTTGATCTTCGCCAATTTCGCATTCATGGCGAATCTGATTCCCGCGGACCTGGCATGTAATGTTCCAGTGGTTCTGGATGAGCACGAGTCGGAGGGCTTGTTGTGGCGGCAGTATCTGCGCGAAGGTGGAATTGGCAGGCGCGCCTTCGCGCTGTTGAATCTCGCCAAGATGGGGCGATTCCAGACTGCGGTGTTATCCCGAATCGCCGCCCTGATGTCGGCGTCGGAGCGCGAGGCGGATTTCGCAAGGTCATTCCTGCCACCCCGTGTGAAACTCTGGGTGGTGCCGAACGGTGTGGATACGTATTTCTTCACGCCCGCCCCCGCAGTTACCGACCCGGCGCTGGTTCTCTGCGCGGGCTTCAGCGTCTACCGGAACTGCGAAGCGGCCATCTGGTTCGTTCGACAGATCCTCCCTGAGGTGCGCAAGTCAATTCCTGAAGCACAGTTCTGGATTGTGGGAAGCAATCCTCCTCCGGAGGTCCGGCGGCTTGGGGAAATCCCTGGCATTCATGTAACCGGCACGGTGGAAGACATCAGGCCATACTATTGCCGCGCCGCAGTCTCTGTTGCGCCCTACCGCTACGGCGAAGGGACGAAGCTGAAAGTGCTTGAGGCGATGGCCTGCGGCGTGCCCGTCGTTTCCACAGCCGTCGGCTGCCAGGGCATCAAGGCGCGCAACGGCGAACATCTGCTGGTAGCCGATGCGCCCGGCAAATTCGCACAGCACATTGTCGATCTGCTCCAGAATCCAAGCCGTCGCGCGGATATCGGCGCCCGCGGGCGCGCCTTGATTGAGGAGAAATACGCGTGGAGAGGAATTGTGGATGACCTCGAACCGAATTTGTTGGATTTGTTGCATCGACTGCCTTAATTCTCCCGGTTCCGCTTGAAATCTGAGGTTTCAAATCTGCAAATACAGCCCTGCGCCGTCCCTGCCCCTCTCAGAGGCCCACTCGGGGCAAATCATATCTTCCATGGGCTACACGCCCATTGAAACCCGTGGGATAATGTGAACACCGATCCTCGCGCGGCGAGATGGGCAGAATGAACTTCATTATTCGGAAAGTTATTTAGGCAGAGCCGTGCCCCGCTGCGCGAGGGCGCGGCTCTTTTCTTCAAATGATTAACAAGCGGGAAGCCGCGCCGCAGAAAGGGAGTCTTGGCATCCAAGCCCGCTGAAAAACCCGCAGAGCAGACCGCCACAACCCTCTTCGCGCGGGGCGGCATGGTTGGTATTCCCCGCGACACACAGCCCCGCTCCCTCGGTCCCGAGGGTGATCTTATCGAAATAGCGTTGTGGCAAATGTGCGGGGGGGTTGAGTCCCAACCGCCGGCAAGCCTGAAACACTCCGCCGAGCTGCGCTTTGCGGTTGTTCCCTCTTATCGTCACCCGAGGTGTTTGCTTCCGCTTGGGGATAAGCGCTGGACTCTCAGCGGGCTATCCATGGTGCATCCCCGCTCCTGGCGATGGTCGGTCCCGCGCGCCATTCTGATGGGGGTGGTAAGAACGGGCTGGGAAGGCTGGGCGTGGGAGCGAATCTCGATCAAGGGGTTCCGTTTGCAACCCTTCGAGAGCATGGTTGCGCGGGTCACCGGTGAAGCAAAACCTGCGTTTGCCATATTAGTCGGAAGACGCGGACTGTACCGGAAGCTTACCATCCAGGTAATTTCGCAGGACGGAAAGGTCTTGTGCTACGCCAAGCTGCCGCTTTCTGAAGCCTCCGGAGCACACCTTCAGCATGAGGCGGAGGTTCTTCAAAAGCTCGGGGCGTTTGCCGTGCTCCACGATCACATTCCACAGGTCTTGCATCGCCAGGATTGGCAGGGTGGATGCGTGGTATTCCACTCGGCGCGATCGGGCACGTCCGGGCCAACCCGGTTTACGCCCGCCCACGAGCGATTTCTGCGAAATCTGTGGAGCGCCGGTGAAGTGCTAAAACCCGCCGAAGTGTTGGTAGACGAGGTGCGCAAGCGATGGCAGGCCGCGGCGACAGTGCTTACGCCCGACCAGCGGCGCGCGGGCGACCTTTCGCTTGTGCAGGCCGGGCAATTGCTCGAGGGCCTGGCAGTGCGCTGCGGGTGTGTTCACGGGGATTTTGCCCCCGGAAACACTCTCGTGCAGGCAAACGGCGAGCTGTTTGTTTTCGACTGGGAGCTGGCGGAATTCGATCAGCCCAACCTTTGGGACGTTTTGAATTTCCAGGCAGTTGCGGCGGTCATCCGTCGAAGGCCGGAGCTGTCGATGGATTGGGCGCGGTTGGGAACGGGCAATTCGCGCGCGGATGGGGGGTTGCTCCGCCTTTACCTGGTCAACTCCCTCTGCATGTTGATGCAGGAGGGCTCACCGGGCCGCGAGCGGGCCATCGCCTATCGCCATCGATGGCTGGAACAGAGGGTGGCTGAAGGCGCAACGCAGCGCCAGCGGGTGGTGGTTCCGGCCGAACCTCCGGCATCCACGGCAACCATGCATCCGCTGAAGCGATTGTCGTATCGCCGCGGAGTCAGCGAGTGGGCGGGCAGGCTCGGCTTCCGAAGCGTCCTTCGAAACCTTTATTTCCGCTGGGCGCGCCCTGCGGGAGGAGTTCTTCCCCTGCAGGTGAACGGCGTCTCCGCCCGGTTCCACGTTCGGAATTATCGGGAGTTGCGGATCCTGGAGGCAGTCGAAATCGGCGAGCGCGACGTTTTGAATCTGCTGAGCAAGTTTCTGGCGCCCGGAGACGTGGTTTACGACGTTGGAGCAAATATCGGAATTTACAGCATCCTGCTCGCCAAGGCCGTGGGTGAGCAGGGAAAAGTCGTTGCCTTCGAGCCGGAGCAGAAAAGTTTTGGGCATCTTCTGGACAATCTGAGGTTGAATGGCGTAACGACGGTCCAATGCATCCGCAAAGCTCTTGGCGCGGAGCCCGCCAGAGGCCAACTCTTCGTAAGGGATGGCGTCACTTGTCCTCGATTGTCGGCCCCGTTTTCGGATGGAACGTCCGGCAAGGTAACCGCGGAGAGTGTGGATGTCGAAAGGGGAGACCGGCTGGCCGCCGATGAGCACCTGCCTGTTCCGCGCGCCATCAAGATTGATGTTGAGGGTCACGAATATGCCGTGCTTCAGGGTTTTCGCCAGACACTTGCAAATCCCCATTGCAAGCTCCTGTGCTGTGAGATTCATCCCCGCCTACTGCCCGCCGGCGTGACTCCGGAAACCATTCGCGGCCTTCTGGTGTCTCTCGGGTTTTCCCGAGTTGAGACAATGCCCCGTGAACGCGATGAGAATTTCTTCTTCATCGCCAGCAAGGATGGAGCGGCAGCCAGCCATGCCATTGCCGACGCGCGGGGTGTTGTGCCGGCAATGGCCGTCCAGCCGTCTCCGCGAATCCAAACCATGCGGCGGATTCTGATCGGAGCGTACGTTTGCCTGGTCAGTCCAGAGGCAGAAGTTCCCGGCGGCGGCGACCTGATGGCCTGGAATCTGGTGAAATGCCTCGGGCTCCAACACCGCTTGTGGGTGCTGACCGCAGCGCAGAATCGCACGGCAATTGAAGCGGCGCTGAAAAATACTCCGCTGCCCAACGTGCAATTCGTTTACGTGGGGTTGCCGCACTGGCTGCACATCTTAATCGGTAAACAGGTTGGCGTGCAGTTGTACGCCTACCTTTGGCAATGGAAAGCCTATTTTTCCGCGCGCAGGCTTCACCGCAAGGTTCACTTTGAGCTCTATCACCATTTGACCTATGAGAATGACTGGATGGCCAGCATTATTGGAGCCATGCTGCCCGTTCCTTATGTGCGCGGCCCGGGGGGAGGCGCGCACCGCATTCCCGGGGCCTTTCTGAAGCGCTTTCGCTGGTGGAACCGTTTGGGGGAACACCGGCGGGTCATTGGCCAGTGGATTTTCCGGCACGATCCCTTTTTTGTGAGAAGCCAGCATCGCGCGCAAGTGATTTTGGCGTGCAATCGCGAAGCCGTGGAAGGCGTGCCCTCGCGCTGGCGTTCCAAGGTTCAACTGGCTTCCGTCAATGGCATTTCGCGGGAGGAGCTTGTGCCCGAACCGGCGCGGCCGGGAGAGAAATTCAACGTGCTCTCCGCGGGCCGCCTGGTTCCGTTGAAGGGATTTGACCTGGCCCTGCGGGCCTTCGCGATCTTCGCCGCAAAAAATCCGGACGCCCGCTTTACCATCATTGGCAAAGGTCCGGAGCTGGGCCGTCTGCAATTCCTGATTCGAAATCTGGGCCTGGAAAACCAGGCGCGCATCGAAGAGTGGATGCCGCGTGAACGGCTGCTGAATACCATGCGGACCTGTGATGCCTTTCTGTTCGCGAGCGTGCGCGATGGCGGCGGTTTGGTGGTTGTTGAGGCGATGGCCGCAGGCCGGCCCGTGGTCTGCCTGGACCTGGGCGGGCCGGGGCTGCACATCACACCGGAGTGCGGTATCAAAGTTCCGGCCAACTCGCCCGCAGAATCGGTTGAGCTCATGGCACAAGGGCTCGATAGACTTTATCGTGATGTGGAACTGCGGGTTAGAATGGGAGATGCGGCGAGAGCACGCGCAGAACAGGTCTACTGCTGGGATCAACTCGGTGAACGGCTTCTGAAGATTTACTCCCAGGTGCTCGAAACACATTCCCTGGAGGCCTGATTGGGACTGGAATTGGCACGGCCGATCCGCATGGTGCGGCGGGGGCAGCGGCCCTCCGCGGTGAGCCAACCCGCCGATCCATTCGGGAGGATTTCCCAGAACTCCCAACTGGCCATGGGCCTTTGGTTGCTCCTCTGGCTGGGCTACAACACCAGCTTTGACTATCTTCTGAGCCCGAACTTCGACGTCAAGCCCACGTATTTCATCCACGGCATCAGGGCCTTCTTTCCAATCTTGGCTGCCTGGATTTCCTTTTTCATCGTCTTCGCGCGCGGCAATCGAGCGGTGACGTGGCTGGTGGGGCCCCTGGGATTGATGCTGATCTATGCCGTCGTAGGTTTGATTGCCTCCCTCACGTATGCACCCGACCCGACTCACGCCACGTACTTCGGGGCAAATTATCTGGCGATTGTGCTGGTCATGATCGCGCTGGTGGCGGTTGAGGACCCTCTTCCTGACCTTCGTCACGTCCTGAACCTTACCTGGAATATCGGCTTCCTGTTCACGCTGAGTTTGCTGGGCCTCATTCCCTTTCTGGGCTCGGCGGCGCTGACAGAGACGGAGAGCAATCCCGTGGGAGTCCGCGCTTACGGGGGAGGCACGGAAATCCTGGGAATGCCCGGTACGCGCAACACCGGTTTTGCCCGCTATGCCGCCATTTCCGCCCTGGTGGCGCTCCCGCGGTTTATCAAGAAGGGAAATCTGGCCATGCGCATGGTGTGGGGAGCTCTCTTCCTGGCTTCACTGAGCGGCTTAATCATCGCGAATGGCCGCACGGAGACCTTCGCCTTCCTCGGCGGTGTGGCAATTATTCTGGGAATGGAAAAAACCAGGCGCACCATCAATTTCCTGGTAGCGGCAGCCGCAGGTATCGTGCTCGGCCTGCGCGGATTCTTTGCCGCATTCTTTATGTACATTACTCGGACCGGCGTGATTGACCTGACCTTAACAGGTCGCACGCGAACCTGGGAGGAGGCGCTCCACTACTTCTGGGACTCGCCCTGGGTGGGATTCGGGTTTCAGGCCGATCGTTATTACCTGGGTGGCGAACACATGCACAATGCGTTCCTTCACGCCTATTTCCAGGCAGGTTTGGTCGGCGGGACGGCGGTTGTCATCGGCTTGATCATCGTTTGGGTCCTCATCCTCAAGTATTTCTTCTTTAAGCAGCCGGCCGACAGGAACCTGATTCCTCCCGAGATCCCGGCGGTGTTTTTGTTCGTCACCATATCCTCGGTTACCGAGTCGACTTTTGCCTATTTCTCTGCCGCATGGCTTCTAAGCGCGCCGATTGTGCCTTACGTCATGGCCCTGCACCGGCGTATGCAGAAAGAGTCGGCCAACGAAGCCCGGGAGCGCGCATCGCGAATTCGTCAGGCGCGGCGCACGGCGAGATTGCTGGAGTACCCTGAGCAGGCGCCACCTTCGGCCACCGGTTAAGTGGGGTGGCATTTCGAAAGTACGCAGCGAGCGCACAAATCCTGACGCTTGGCTTGACGATTCCTTATGTTGTTCAAAGTTCGTACGAGTCGGACCAAACGAATCATACTCGGCACACTGGTTGCTGCGCTGCTCGGCACATACATTGCCGCAAAGATCGATACGTTCACGCGGCTGGATTTACACCATCCGGGAAGCTTTTTTCGCCACCACGTCTATTACTGGGCAGCAATGGTGGTGGTTGCACTCTTGATCTGGCTGTTTGACAAATGTCTTTCTGTAAAGCCGCCAAAATCATCTAAATCATGAATGGGCCGCAATTCGGCTCGCCGCGCCGACGTACAGTCCGTCGGGAATCGAATCCGCAATTCCCTGGAACGTCCAGCGGGCGTATCTCCCCACCAATTGAATGTCGTGCTTTTCGAGGGCCTTTAAAGCAGCGGCGCGCCACTTTGATCCGGGCCACGACCTGTGAACTACTTGGGAGGCGCCGGGGAAACCGACCTCAACTGTGCCGGGACCTTTGGGGCTACGGATGGCGCCTGCGCCGATGTCGCGGTGGTCTTCCTGGTTGGTGGCTGGGTTGACCTTATGACATCCGAGCACGGCTCGCATTCGCCCGTGGCTTCGTCGCAGCACTTATCAGGCGGGCAATCGTCGTCGTCGCCACAACCGTCCCCTCCGCCCCCTCCACCGCCCCCTCCGCCTCCAACATATGTCTGACAGGTGGTGCCGTTGCAGTAACCTGAACAACAGTCCGAGTCGCCTGAGCACGTCTGACCATTGGCAACGCAGCACGTTCCCTCGCACTGCAAATTCTGGTCACAGCAGTTCATCCAACTCTGCCCGGTGCCCGTACACTCCTGACCTAGGGCCGCACAGCAGTCCGAGAAGTCGTAGTTCGAGAGATAAATATCTGGCGGGCTGCAGGACTGGCCTGATTGTGCCCCGCCACAGTTCTGGACGTTCGCGAACGTTAGGTAATAAACTCCCTCAGCCGCGGGCTGGGCCGAGTAGTTGTCTACGGCGGGGCCGCCAACGCAGCCGGAGGGGCAATAGCTATAAAACAGGACAGGATTAATGCATTGTCCCGGCCCCCCAGGTGGCCCCCCTGACTGTCCCTGGCCCTTTCTTGGAATCGACAGGAGCAACATCGCGCCAACCAAAACAAACATTCTCAGTAATAGGGCAACCCGTCTCATGGAGCTTACCTCCTATCCAGCATCGAGCTGCGACAAGAAATGGGTTAGTCCTGGCTTCAATTCGGCGTGGAAACCCACGCCGTTTCTTCCACAGGAAACTCCGAAGGATCGACCTCCTTGAATGACCCTGGATGGCTCGGGTCGAGGACTTCATACTTGGCCAGCATCCAATGCATTCCATCCGGGAAGAACCCCGAGGCAACGTTGATGTAGCACGTGTGAATAGTAGAGAAAGGTTGATGCTGATCAATCCTCCTTCGAAGGTCAGCGGCGAATGGCGCAAGGGACATCACTATTTCCTGACCCGGGCGAAAGTCGAGGGGCTGCCTCCCTCCTTGGTTATCACCATTTCTGCCCCCGATGGCTAGGAACACATTTTGCGGAACTCGGCCCAGTTGCACTTGTTGACCGACAGGATATCCTGTTCCAGCCGTCTCAGGGAAGCTGACCGACCATGTCAACTGGACCAGCGACTTTAAGCTCCCGTTCTTGATAGTGAACTTCATCTCTTTTAGCCAGTCGTCCCCAGCTTGGAACGGCGCACCGGAGGGCTCCTTGTGAGGGTTGAAAAAGCCCGGGGTAACTATCTGTCCTCCCACGGTAATCTTTATGACCCTGACTGCCTCGATGGGGATGTTGGGTTCAATCTCAACGTATTTCGATTTATCCAACGGCCTGTCCTGGGCTTGCACCGCCTGAACGAGGGTCACCCGATCCAAGGTTTGGACCAGTAGTTCGTATGTGATAATCAAACCCAAGACGCAGCACATAGCCAAGCTGAGAGATTGCAGTCCTTTGAGCATTGGAATACTCCTTTCGTCAATTCTCATGATCGCCAGGAGGCGCAAAGCTGCGGTCAGGGATCTCATCCCGTAGCTTGATAGCCTTGAGGGCGTCACCCCCTCACTCTCTGTCCAAACCAGATCAGCGGGCTGCGTTGCTCCGCAAGGCGGCAATGACCATGTCTTCATCGCTCGGCCCCAACTTCCCTCGCCAAACCTGAGAAACGGTCCCGCTTGAGTCTACGAGTAAGAGTGTAGGTGTCCCTGAGACACCAATCGACTGAGGAGATGCCTGTCTCACATCGTCTACTCGAACTCCCTCGCCGTCTAAATATTGACGGGCTTCCTGAACCGGCTGCGGCAGTACTGCTAGGAGCTTTACGTTCTGCGCTTTTTCTTTCCCGATCCGCTTGAAGAAGGGCGCGCTTTCAGTGCAGAAGTGGCAGTGTGTGGAAATCGCAAGAACGAGCGTGCGGTGGTTTTTTGCCCAGTCGATGTCGGGGAGGGAATGCTTCAAGCTAGTCCCGGCAACCGACTGGATTGAGGCTGCTGCAGTAGCTGGTCCGCGTCCTGCTGGGGGAAGAAGAAAAGTCCTAACCAAGACCAAAGAGAGCAGCACACTCACAATGATCGTCGCAATGTTCGCAAACACTTCAAGCATTGTGGGGCGTGAAGTCGTGCCGATTCCGTTATTCGAAGCCATAGGCGTAATTCCCAATCCCTTCTGCTTTGGGCGTTCTCATGTGCGTTCCACAAACCTCCAGCGGTCCAAGTTAATACTCGCCCCAGCCCAATAGGCGGATTCTAGCCCCATTGTCTCTGCCGTCAACACCCTTTTTTTACCCGTTTGTGCTGTTTCTTATCCCGACGTGCTGCCTTCGCCAACGTGATGGCGATTCACCCAGGCCCTTGGTGAAAGCACGACAGAACGCCGGCGCGGTTGCGAATCCGACCTGGTACCCCACTTCTTTGACGCTGAGGCGCAGGTCGGCGAGCAGCTCACAGGCACGCTGCAATCGCATCTCAAGCAGCCGTTGCCTGAAACTTCTTTGTGTGGCAGTTTTGAAGAGGCGGTGAAAGTGTGATCGGCTCAGCCCCACCTCATGAGCGATCTGGACCGCAGTCAGACGTGATCCGAGCCCGGTTTCCATCAGTTCCAAGGCGCGGCGGATCCGAAAGTCGGTTTCCAGAGGCGTCAGGGGGACACGAGGCAAGTCTCTCTCGTACTCCCCGAACACGAACCCTGCGCCAGAATTCCTATGCCGTCGCATACAACTGCCTCACGTTGCACGAGCGCCATTCGCCTTCATTCAGGGCGTGAAAGAAGGGGAGACCGCGCAAGATTAGCCTTGAATGCAGTTGTGGGGGAAGACGGGGGGGGAGACTAACCCTTAAGGATGCTGGCACGGTCGACCTCATAATTGACCACGCGCCCGGAGCATTCGAAGTGGCGTTAGCCGAACTTAATACACACATCGTACATTACGCGTGCGAAGATGTCAAACAGAATTATAACAGTATGACAACACGCACTGACTTAACCTTATGGGCCATTAGGGCTGACGATGGTCTGCGTCGAGAGTCCCCAGCTCGCAAAGCAAATCGGGTCTGAAATTCCCCTTGGCAATGTAGCATCGGGTTCCCGCCTGGCGCGGCGCACGGCGAGATTGCTGGAGTACCCAGAGCAAGCGCCACCTTCGGCCACCGGTTGAGCGACGCCGTACCCGGATCGTAGGCACGCCTAAGCCGTCTGCAGATTTTTTGGAAAAGGTCAGGGGTCTCCCGCCGGAATCTCAGCGGGAAGGAAGTTGCGCGTGGCGTTGTGGGGCAGGCTCAGGCATTAACGCGGCTCGCCGAGCCGACGTACAATCCGTCGCGAATCGAATCCGCGATTCCCTGGAACGTCCAGCGGGCGTATCTCCCCACCATTTGAATGTCGTGCTTTTCGAGGGCCTTTAAAGCAGCGGCGCGCCACTTTGATCCGGGCCACGACCACGTGTAGGCGACGTCGATCCACGTGGGGTCGAGTGCTTCCACATCTTTCAAGAATCCCCAATCCTGCAGCTCGCAGACGGTAGCATCGGAATAATCCTGAATTCCCTCGGGCGATGGTCTCTGCCCGCCTGGATAGGCGCGTTCAACATAAATGCTCACTCGGTTGCGGCGCGTGCGCGCCGAGCGCGGCAGGAAACTCGCGTCCACATTGCTGTAAAACCCCACGCGGTGGAATCCCGCGCGGCTTGCGGGCATGTAGAGCCAGTGGTCGGGTGGGCAGCGCTCACCGCGCACTCCTCCGACGTTCAGGACCAGAACGGACGTGAACGGATCGGGCGGCTCGTCGAGTTGGAGCCTCGTCATTTCGAGCATGCGATTGAGAGGAAGAGTCGAAATTAACGACTGGTAGATCACCGACGTCCCATCTTCAAATTGGACGGTTTTTTTGGTCGTGTTTATGCGTGTCACGCGCTTGCCATAATGTATGTCGCAGCCGTGCGCCAAGCCTTGTGCCAGCGCGTTCAGACCCGCGCGTGGATACAGAAACGTGGTGTTGTATCCAATGGCTGGAGTTGAATCGGACGCGCCCCGGATCACCAGGCCGGCATCAATGGGCGACTTGTAGGGATCCTGCGGCGCGATGGTCTTCCACAGGCCGGCGGTATAAAGCTCGTGGAACGGCCCGAAAAAGGCGCCCGTAAGCGTCGGGCCAAAACTCTGCTTAAGCCATTCGGCCATGGTTTTGAAACGGGGTTTGGGCGCGGTCAGAATTTCCACCAGCGCCTTACTGCGCAGCTCGCGGTCGAAGCAGCGAAGATGGTTCTGAAGCGGGTAGGGAACGTAAAGATTTTGCCCGGGGAAATATACGGACGACCTCCGCTCGTATTCCTTCGCCGGCGCGAGCCGGCGAATCAAGCGAAGAACCGCCGGGTCGCCGCCGAAGATCCAATGGCCGCCGCCGATTTCGAATCGGTAAGCTTCTTCGTCGCGAGGCGTGCGGGAAAGGCGCGCCGAATCTCCCGGCCGAATGTAATAGGACGAGCAGATTCCGCCTGGAGCGGATTCTGCTTCAAACACCGGCAGGCCCGAAGCCCAGCCCGCGGCCAGGCCCGTCATGCCGCCGCCTAAAATGGCGGTGGTGACGCGCCGGAGTCCGCGTGGAGCGTGGGCAGATTGCGCGCGCCGACGCGCTGGTGGGATGCGAATCATCTTCAAGGATCGGGGTTACGGCGCTTTCCGCACCATGGGTTCCGCCAGCGGCCCGTACATCTCCGGCCGGCGCGCGGCGATGCGGTCAAATTCCCATTTGCCCGGCTGGCGAATCACCCGGTTGCGGTCGGCGGCGGCAGGATCGATCTCGCCGTAGATGATGGTTTCTTCCGTCTCCCCGGCCTCCGCCAGCTTGGCGCCGCCCAAATCCACAATCTGCGAGTGGCCGGCGAAGCGAAAACCGCGCTCCTCCCCCACGCGATCGCAGGCGATGACGTACAGGTGATTCTCCGTGGCGCGGACTGGAGGCGTGTGTTGCCAGGAATCCGAAGCCATCGGCCAATTGGTGGGAATGGCCAGAATCTGCGCGCCCTTCAGTTTCAGCACACGCCCGCTTTCCGGAAAGCTGCAATCGTAACAGATGCTGATACCGATTTTTCCGTGCGGAGTTGCGAACACGGGAAACGCCTTGTCGCCCGGCGCGGCGTGCCAGTCGATTCCCAGGCAGGGTAGGTGCAGCTTGCGGTAAGTCCCCAGGATGGATTGCGGAGTGACCACGGCCGCGGCGTTGAAGATGCGGTCGCCAGCGCGCTCCAGCATTCCCACCACCACCGTGCAATCCAGCCTCTTTGCCGCCGCCAGAATTTTCTCCGTGCTGGGCCCCGGAACTTCCTCCGCCATCGGTGCAGCCTCCTCCGCGCTGGTAAAGCAATAGCCGCTGAGGGCGCATTCGGGAAAGACCGCCAGCTTTGCTCCCCCTCCCGCCGCCTGCTCCATGCGCATCAGGATTTGATCCAGATTGTGCACCTTGGCGAGAATCTTAACGTCCATTTGAATCGCGGCAGCCTTCATGCACGCCTCCTATGAATGAGAACTCATTCCATTTTAGCAGCATTGGGCGATTTCCCGAAGTGCGAGCGTCGCGTCCGCTTCGGTATGAGGATCATGCCCTCGCACGGTTCCAGGAATTTAGACGCGCAACCTGAACCCGCGACCGGCCGGGAGGAGTGGGCCGACGCATGGAGCACGGGCGACTAATTGTCGCTTCCCGCAACTTTAATTATTTTTTTGTGTTTAGACTTGCGAATGGGACTCCATCTGGATAAGATATGTCACCATCTACACCTTGGGTAGTACACAACTTTCAATCTGGGAGGAAAAATGAAAAGGACCATCATTACCTTGAACATTGTCTTTGCGGCCTTGGTGCTGGCAATTCAGCTCACTCCGAGGGTGCAGAGCTACAATTCCGCTACCGCCATCGCGGCTCCGTCCCCGATGGCTCCGGCAGTTGCTCCGCATTGTCCCAATATCCATGCGGCAGTTGATAGCCTGCGTTCCGCCAAGCAGGAACTGCACGATGCCGGGCACGATTTCTGCGGACACAAAGACCAGGCCGAGCACGCCGTCCAAGATGCAATCGACAGGTTGCACGAGGCCGAAGGCTGCGCAAGGTGCCGGTAGGCAAGCAGCAAGCAAGGGACATAACCTAATCTGAAATAGAAAGCATAAAAGGGGCAGGGCGCTCAAAACCTTTGAGCGCAACGCCCCTTTATTTTTTTGCGCAGGCCCTTTCGGAGCGTATGCGCTTCGGCCTTCGAAGGCAACCGCAGGCGCATTCAGACACGATAGTATTCGTACCTTGAAAAGCTTTGAACGTGCACCTCTGCCACCCAGCGTGCGGTGTGCGGCTGGCGGGCCGAACACTGAAGGGTCTTTTATATGTCTTGACAGGTATATGCTCATTGGCGTATATTAAGAGCATGGAATCTGCATTCCAGATCGTCGCAGAGCCGAACCGCCGCGCGATATTAAGCCTGCTGGCCTTATCGCAGCACTCGGTCGGGGAAATTGAGCGCCAGCTTCACATGCCGCAACCGGCCGTCTCCAAGCATCTGCGGGTGCTGCGCGAGGCCGGTTTTGTAGAATCCATGGTGGATGCGCAGCGGCGCCTCTACCGGCTGAGGCCTGAACCGTTTCAGGAGATGGAGGCCTGGCTGGCGCAGTTTCGCCGATTCTGGTCCGCGCACATCGATGCGCTGGAACGCCACCTGGATCGCATTGATCCGCCAAAACCAAACCACGGAAAGACCAGACGACGCCCCAACCGCGGACGTGACAAAGGAGAGACCAAATGACAATCAAACTGACCAGCGTGTACGTGGACGACCAGAGCAAAGCACTGCGCTTCTATACGGAGGTGCTGGGCTTTGCCAAGAAGGCCGATTTCAGTAATGGCCCTTATCGCTGGCTGACCGTTGCCTCGCCGGAGGAGCCCGAGGGGACTCAATTGCAGCTTGCGCTGAACAACAACCCCGCGGCCAAGGTGTATCAGGAGGCGATGTTTCAGCAGGGCCAGCCCGCGGCCATGTTCTACACGAACGACGTTAAGGGTGACTACGAGCAGATCAAGGCCCGCGGCGCCGAGTTCACCATGCCGCCTACCGGCGTCCCCGGCGCGACCATTGCGAAACTGAACGACACTTGCGGCAACCTTATTCAGCTTACCCAACTCGCACGTTGGTAGGGCCGCGCGCTCAACATTGGGGCAGCATGGAGGCTTGAGCGGCGCCAGACAGCGAGGTCAAGATGATCGAACGCGAGCAGTACGACCCCGGTCCCGCCAACGTGGCGCGGATCCACAACGACGGAGAGAAGCGGACGCTCGTTCTGAGCAGAGAATTGCGCCACGCACCGGAAAAAGTGTGGCAGGCGCTCACCGACCCGGCGCACCTGCGCGAATGGGCCCCCTTTGACTCTGACGGCAGTCTGGGTATGCCTGGAGCCACGGTCAACCTGACCACTGTGGGGCTTCCAACGCCGCGCGTTACCGAGACCAGGGTGAAGCGCGCCGACGCTCCCAGATTGCTTGAGTACAACTGGGGCGGGTTCGATCTGCGCTGGGAGCTGGAAGCCGTTGACGGCGGCACGCGCCTGACGCTCTGGATCAACATCGATCCCCGCTTCATCGCCATGGGTGCGGCAGGGTGGCACATCTGTCTGGATGTTCTGGACCGCCTGCTTGCCGGAAATCCCATCGGCCGCATCGCCGGCCCCAAGGCCATGGTGTTCAACGGCTGGAAACGATTACACGCCGAGTACGCCCGGCAGTTCGGCACAGAATCGGCCAACCAGGCGCCGAAGGCGGAGCATTGAATCGAGAGGAGGTCCAATGAACTGGAATAAATGGATGCGGCAGATTCACCGCTGGGTGTCCGTTGCTTTTACGCTGGCGGTCATCGTCAACGGCGTTGCCGTGGCAGAGAAGAAGTACACCAACTGGCTGGGCCTCATGGCGGTGTTGCCGCTTTTCGTGCTCTTATTTACCGGCCTGTACCTGTTCGTCCTGCCGTATGCTGCAAAATGGCGAATCGACGGGGGCGTCGAGTGAATCCGCCGGCTGCCGCGGAGCTTCGCTCTGCGCCAGCCCTTTGACGATTTTCAGGCGAGACGAAAGGAACATGTCACTGAGCGAAATGCATCCAACCGGACGAAAGGTAATCCTGCACATGGTTTCCAGCCTGGATGGCTATATCGCGAAGAAGGACAACAGCGTCTCGTGGCTGGAGAACGCGGGAACCGTCTACGAGGACGGGGTTTCCATTTCGGAGGAGGAAGCCGCGGCTTTCGTGAAAACGATAGATTGTTATGTGATGGGTTCGCGAACGTATGAACACGCCCTCGAACTGGGCTGGCCCTATGGCGATACTCCGGCGGTCGTGGTGACGGGAAGAAAATGGCCGCCGTCGCGAAAGAGCGTGGAGTTCTACTCTGGCGATCTCAAGACGTTGGTTGATCTTAAACTCGCACCTCGATTTCGAAACATCTGGCTGGTGGGCGGGGCCATGCTGTGCGGGCGTTTTCTCGAACTCGGGCTGGTGGACGAGATCATCTTGACGATAGCGCCTGTTGTGCTGGGTGAGGGACTCCGGCTGTTCGGTGGTTCGTTGCAGCAGCAGGCGTGGAGCCTGAAGAACGTGGTCGCTTACAAGAACGGGTTCGTTGAGCTATCGTACGCTGAACGACGGTAGGACGGCCCTTGCGGGCGCCCGAGGGCCAAGCGTAAGGATTGCCCCCACCTTGTGCCTGCACTCGGCTGGCGCAAAGATGTCTTTCAATCTCTGCGTCTGGCGTTGCGAATCGGTTTAGAAGAAACGCGGACCACGAATGCGGTGCTCCGCGCTACGCCTGAATCGTGTGAAAGAATTGGGGCCAAACATGAACACGCATGAGGAATCCGCATCGGCATTCATCGACGAGAGAATCAAGGAACTTGGCGACTGGCGCGGGCAGACCTTTGCGAAAGTGCGCAAAACCATACACCAGGCAGACCCGGAAATCGTCGAAGAGCGCAAATGGGTCAAAGCGACGTCACCGGGTGTTCCCGTCTTTTCCCACCGCGGCATCGTCTGCACGGGCGAGACTTACAAGAATGTCGTCAAGCTCACCTTTGCCAGGGGGGCTGCTTTGAAGGACCCTTCGGGTCTGTTCAACTCCAGCCTGGAAGGCAATGTGCGGCGCGCCATCGACATCCACGAAGGTGACAAAGTCGATTGGGCGGCCTTAAAGGATCTCATCCGCGCTGCCGTTGAGTTGAACCTCGCGGGCAAGAGCAAACCGAAGCCGTTGAAAGCAAGTAGCAAGCGGACGTGAAGCGTTTGTTCACACCTGCCGTTTAAAACTTGTAATTTCCTTCGGCTTGACTCCGCGCACCGGCGCGCGTAGGGTAGGGAAAAGGTTCGCCATGAAAGTCGCCATTGCTCTTATACCCGTGTTGCTGGCGCCCGCGCTTTCCGCTGCTCAAAACGCCGACCCACAGGCTGCGGTCGCCGCTCACGACGCGGAAATGCAGCAGAAGATGCAAGAGCAACGTCAGAAATTCGATGCGGCTCGGTCGGCGATGTCCCACCTTGATCTTGAGGGCGCACTGGTGAAATTCAAGGCCATTGCCGCTGAGCCTGGCCCCTTCCAGCAGCAGGCGCGACAAGAGGTTGAGGATATCGAAAGGAGGCTGGCATCAAACGCGGATAACGCCAGCTACGGCGATGCCCTCCAAAGTCTGGACTGGGGCGACCTTGGGCGCGCGTTCGATGAATTCAAGGCAGTCGCCTCGCACCCCGGACCGCTCCAGACTGAGGCCCAAGACCACATTAAGGAACTCACTGCCTGGTTCGCCTCAACCGCGGATCGGGGCAAGTTTGAGGACGCCCTTAAAGCACAGGATTCAGGGGATCTGAAGGGCGCATCAGCCATGTACAAAGCGCTCGCCGCCAAACTCGGCCCCTACCAGGCCCAGGCCATCGCACACGTAAAGCAATTATCACAACTGAGCGCGAACCCCAACCACATGGGTGAATCACCCGTTGGGGTGCTCGACGGCGGGTTTGAGCTTGATACCATTCCTGCGGGAATTGAGGTCCTGGTCGATGGAAGGCCGTATGGCCACAGCCCCGTTCACGCCACCCTGCCGCCGGGCCTTCACACCTACGTCGTGAAGTGGGAAGGGAGCCATCCAACGACGGGCAGCTTCGATCTACAGAAGGGGACAACCAAGAGGCTCGCCTTGAACGCATATAGTCATTGGGACACGCATCCGCCGAAAACTCCTCCGGTCGTGCCAACCGACGGCACTGTGGCCTCAGGAGATTTGCATTATGCAATGGGTCAATACACGCAGGCCATTTCCGACTACCAGCACGTTCTGAAGCTGGATCCCTCCAACGCCGAGGCACGCCACAAACTCGAAGTCGCCATTGAATCCTGCAAGAAGGAAAACCAAACTCTTAGATCATATTCAAAGTGTGAAGCGGATTCGGCGGCGAACTGATTCCTGTGGAGCCTGAGCGATCTGTCCCCGTTTTTTCCTGACCAGCACCTGACATGAATGCTCCCAGGTTTTCATTCAGCTTCAGCGCAGGTAAATGTCGGCAACCTTCAGCGCCACGGCGGCGGAGTCAAGGTCGGTGCGGTTGGCGAGTATGATGACGGTCAAACCATTTTCGAAGCGGTCGATCGCAGTGCGGAAGCCGATGCTTTCACCCTCGTGCCACATGCGCGCGAAGCCGCGATAAGGATCGAGAAACCAGCCAAACCCGTACTTGACGGCCTCCGCACGCGGGTTTGCGGGCGGCGCAGCGGTAGCTTCGGTCAAAGGTACGGTGGTCAGACCTGCGGAGGGCAGGGGCACGGCAGTCAGCGCCGGGCGCATCGCCGCTTCGCTCAGCAGAGTGTGATGCCGCAGCGCGTCGTCCCACCTCGCCAGGTCATCCAGCGAGCTGTAAATTCCTCCGTCGCCAAGCGTTGCGGAAGTGGAGCTCTGATCGGTTTCG
>JASHTY010000512.1 GCA_030040315.1 Terriglobia bacterium
TTGGACTTGCTGGGGACGATCTCGATCAGGCGCTTCCAGCCTTCGAGCGTCCCCATGATCTGCTCGGAGCCGCGGCTGACGGGTGCGGGAGGGTCATTGGGGTGCAGCGCCATGCGTACTCCAGCCTGCTCGGCTACGGGGATGACCGCCTTCAAAAAGTAGGTGATGTTCGCCCACATCTCCTCCAGGTGATGGACACCCTCATTGGGCAGGGGAGGTAAATCCTTTACGCGGTCGTAATCGAAGCTGGTCAGGCCAGCGCCGCCTCGGCCCACTTCCGCGTAATAACCCTCGGTAAGCCGATGCGCGTAGAAGTTGTATTCCACCACCGGCACACCCGCCTGGCCCGCCGCGTGAAGCGATTGCAGGACCTTCTCAATCTCCTCCTCACGCCCCGGCCGGCCGTAAAGAGAGTTGGGGAAGCCGGAAATCATCAGATTGCCGAGCGCCAGGCCGCCGGACTTCAGGCGGTCGGCGAGCGCGTGGAGTGCACTCACGTCCCACGGAATCGCCGGCCCCATCATCGCCACATGGTCTACGCCCAATTGCTTCACCATGCGCATGGGGCGTTCATCGACATCGCCCGTAGTGTGATTGCGATCGATTTGCAGGCAAAGTTTGGGTGTCGCCGGGCCCTCATTGTGCGGGGGAGCGTCATCCGAAGCAGCTTCGCGGAAGGCCGCGCCGGATGCGCTTCGCGCACCGGCGCTCAACAGCGCCGCGGCGCCGGCGGACTTCAGAATGTTTCGGCGGGTCATTGCGTGGTTCATTGTTGTGCTCCTTGGTTTTGAAGGGACAATGGATGATGAATCGCGGAGATGAATATGCTCGGCGCCAAACTTTCCCAATGGTTATGACAATGTTTCTGCGCGTGGCTCCGCCCTTAATCTCCAGATTTGCGTCTACGAAATTTTACCCGAGATAAGGAAGATTCTCAGCCCCTGGCCAAAGTCTTCGCTCAACTAACTTTTATGTCGTGCACCCTGATGCAGAATCGCCTGGCTTCAAGATTTCCGTGGCATGGCGAAATCGAACCAATAACCTCACTTGGGGAAAACTTCGGCACACAGAACGATTTTCGATTGACGCGCCCCGGCGATTCATGGATAATTGTCCGTACCGATTCCTTCCGTACGTCATTTCATTTCGGTACAGTTTCACAGGCGAAAAAGCTGCGACGAACGCGGTTCGCGCAGACCACAAACCATGCTTACTGGCCGGAACACAAATCACCAATTTGGGGAGGCGTATGGGTGCCAAGTTCATTTTTGTCACCGGTGGCGTAGTCAGTTCATTGGGAAAGGGACTGGCCTCAGCATCCGTGGGAGCACTGCTTGAGGCGCGCGGGCTGAGGGTTTCAATCCTGAAGTTTGATCCCTATCTCAACGTCGATCCCGGCACCATGAGCCCGTTTCAGCACGGAGAAGTTTTCGTGACCGACGACGGCGCGGAGACGGACCTGGACCTGGGCCACTACGAGCGCTTCACGCGCGTGCGCATGACGCGCGATAACAATTGCACCGCCGGGCGCATCTACGAAACCATCATCAGCAAGGAGCGGCGCGGCGATTATCTCGGCAAAACCGTGCAGGTCATTCCCCACGTCACCGACGAAATCAAGGCGGCCATTCGCAAAGTCGCCAGCGACGTGGACGTGGCCATTGTGGAAGTGGGCGGCACGGTAGGTGATATTGAATCGCTGCCCTTTCTGGAGGCCATCCGGCAAATGCGCCTGGAAAAAGGGCGCGACAACGTGGTGTTCGTCCACCTGACTCTCGTCCCTTACATGGGCGCTTCCGGAGAACTCAAGACCAAGCCCACGCAGCATTCGGTGAAGGAGCTGCGCGAAATCGGTATTCAGCCGGACATTCTGCTCTGCCGCACAGACCACTTTTTGTCCGCTGAAATCAAGGAAAAGATTGCTCTGTTCTGCAGCGTGCCGGAGCAGGCGGTCATTACCGCGAAAGACGTGGACAACATTTATGAAGTTCCGCTGGTGCTGGCGCGCGAGGGGCTGGACACGCAGATTCAGCGTTGCCTGAAACTCGAGGCGCGTGAGCGCAATATGCAGCCCTGGGAAGACCTTGTAGAGAAGATCCGCCATCCGCTCGATGAGGTGACCATCGGAATCGTGGGCAAGTACGTGGGGTATCAGGACTCCTACAAGAGCCTGCATGAAGCGCTGTTCCACGGCGGAATCGCCAAACGCCTGAAGGTGAACATCTCGTGGGTCGAATCCGAGGGCCTTGAGGTTGATAACTATGAAGAGCAGCTCAAGGGCCTGGACGGCATTCTGGTGCCCGGGGGCTTCGGGCGGCGCGGCATTTTGGGAATGCTGAAGGGGATTGAGTACGCTCGCACGCGTAAAGTGCCCTACTTCGGTATTTGCTTGGGAATGCAGTGCGCGGTGATCGAATACGCGCGCAACGTGTGCGGCCTGCAAGGTGCGGACAGCTCGGAATTTGATCCTTCCACGCCGCATCGCGTGATCTACAAGCTGCGCGAACTGCGCGGCGTAGACGATTTGGGCGGCACTATGCGCCTGGGTGCGTGGACAGCGCGACTGAAGCCCGGAACGTTCGCCGAGCGCGCTTACGGCCAGCTTGAAATTTCCGAGCGCCATCGCCATCGCTACGAATTCAACCGCGAGTATGAGGAGACGCTGGTGGCCGGCGGGTTGCAAATCACCGGCGTGACGCCCGATGGCACTTACGTGGAGATCGTGGAAGTGCGCGACCACCCGTGGTTTCTGGGTTGCCAGTTCCATCCGGAATTCAAGTCGCGCCCGCTGGAGCCGCACCCGCTTTTCACCGCATTCGTCAGCGCCGCCTACGCCCATCGGCTCGAGCGCCTGGGCCAAAAGGATGCGACGGTGCCGCAAAAGGCGCAGGCTGTGGAGCCTTCCCTCGTGCCGGTAGAGAATGGAGTGGCGGCGCGCACGGCAGCGGCGCACGAGTAACCTCCCCGTCCCGCTTCGCGGGACGACGGGAATCAGGAGGGGAGCTTTTGTCGGCTCCCTCCTCAGGTGAGGAGAGGCAGGCCCGGGGCTGGCGCC
>JASHTY010000064.1 GCA_030040315.1 Terriglobia bacterium
GCCAAACTGGACTGCGACCCGGATCCTGTCCCGCTGGTTTTCTGAATGATCGCCGGAATCCCGCTATTCGGACTGGTGGTAACCGTAAGAGCGGGATTCGCGTTCGTCGCTCCCGCAGTGGTCTGCGTAGGAGGCACGTTTGCCGGGTTGATGGCAGGTTTCACCGCCGCCGGGCCATTGGTTCCGTCACTGGCTGCAATGTAGAGCGGATTAGCGGCACCGGTCGCAGCGCCCGAAACCTGATTGACGTTCACCGACTGATTAGCCGCCAAGGATGAGTCGTTGGAAACCGTGACGCGCGGGATGCCGCTGCCGCTGGCGCCCGTGCCCGTCACCACATTGTTTCCGCCAAACTGCGTGATGCTGGCGGTCCACGGTCCGCTGGCCTGCGTCACCGCGCCGATGGTATTCGAGCCCGAGGCGAGCGAGGGCAATGAAGACAAACTGACCGGCTGAGTCGTTTGCCAGAACGTGCCGCTCACCGGGACGGTATTCGCAACGTTCACCTGTGAAGGCGTGGTGTAGCAGATCAGGTTTGTGTAGGGAGTGACCGTGCCGCTGCCGGAAACCGCCGTCGTGAGCTTGAGCACCAGCTTGTAGGCATTGCCCATCTGAATCAGAAAAACCTTGTTGGTGCTGGCCTGAAGCGCGTAGGGCAGGCTGATGGCGGCAAACGACGAGGATGTGGGATCAACCACCTGCCAGGCGCTTACGGTCACCAGGTTGCCGTCACCGTAATCTTCCTGAAAGCTGATGGCACCGGCGGAGATGGTGGAGGTCTGATCGATCACCACGGTTACCGAAGCGCCGGCGACGTTGGTGGCAAGCGTCTGTGTGCTGTTGACGCTGGTCGAGCTTGACCATGCTGTGCCTGTAACCGGCACCGCGTTGCAGCCAAATTGCCCCGCGCCGCTGATTTGGGCGAGGACCGAAGAGCTAGTCAAAAGGCAAAACGCAAAACTCAAAACGCAAAGCCGCGCCACTCGCCGCGTCCCGGTTTTGACTTTTGACTTTTGAAATTTGAGATTTGACTTCGTCATTGCATTCTCTCCAAGGTTATGTGCACGTCGTAGTTCACCGTGCCGTTGACCGTGCTCGTATAGGTCACGTTGCCGCTGCCCACGTAAATGGGAAACAATCCGGAGATATACCCGCCCGAAAGTGTCAGCAGGCCGGTCGTTAAAGAGCGCGAGGTTGAGCCGTCCGTCCAGTTGAACGTGAAGTAGGTTGAACCGGCTCCGGAATTTTGATCGGCATAAAAACTGATGCGGTAGGATCCGGCCGCGGGTGAGGAGGCCAGCGTTACGGTGCCCTGCGATGCCGTTTGCGAGGTGACGTTGGATACGGCTTTTACGAAGGTCGTTCCAACTCCCGCCGTAGTCACGCCGTCATAAGTAGTAACCTGGCCGTTGGAGTTGACGGTGAAATTTGAGCCGTTGACCTGCGTGCAGGTAATCGTCATCGACCCCGAAGTCGAGCAGTCGCCGCTGAGGTTTCCGGTTTCGATTGTGGTGCTCGACGCAAATTCCGCGAGCGCCCCCGTGGTGATCGTGCCGGAAGTCGAGACGTTACCTCCGCCCCCGCCGCCCCCTGAGGGCGTCCCGCATTGGGGAACTCCGGAAGTGTTGATCCCGCTGACGAATTGCCCGCTGGTGCAGGTAAGCGACTCGACGCCGCCCAACGCGCTGGTAGTGGGATCGGGAAGATCCCCATTCTGAATCGCGCTATCCACGTACTGGCTGCCGTTGCCGCGCAGGTAGTGGCCGCTCGCGGCGCTGCCGTTGATTTCGTACCCATTAAAGGCGCTGATGTTCCCGCTGCCATCCTCAAGCGTGTTCTTCAGTGTGAAGACGCCGTCCTGGCCGCTGCTGCTGCCCTTGCCCTTGATGTAGAAGACCTGGTTGCGATGCGTGGAATCGTCGTAGACGGAAAACGGTTGATAACCGCTAGTGCTCTCCGGTGTGTTGTATCCGAGGATGAGTTGATCGCCGGCGGTCAGAAAATCCCAAAAGTTGTTGCCATTGAAACCGAAGTAGTTTTGGATGTTCTTCGCGTAAAACGACCCGACCAGATATTCGTTGCCTTCGAGCGTCGCGTCAGCCGTGGTGTTCCTCGAACTCGGCTCGGTATATGAACTGCTCGACTGCCCGTAATCCAGCAGGACGCCCGCGAGCGGCGAACTGGAGTAAAGGCTGATGGGCAACATGTTTGGATTGTGCTGTGTAACGATGCTGTGTGCGGTTGAGGTTCCACCCGTGGGGTCTTTGATTAAATCCCACGCGCAGCCGCTCCAGGGTTGAGCATTGGCGTTTACAAGGTTAAATGTTGCGGGAGTGACCATCACCAGATCGTAGGCGGTCAGATTGAGCGTCAAGCCAGAGCCGTGGCCACCCGTTACCGTAGCGCCCGGCCAGCCGTCCGGATAGCCGTTGCCCGCTGTGGTGATGCTCACTCCCGTCACTCCACCCGAGCCGTTTACGCTCGTCACCTCCACCTGGCCCGTCGAGCTTCCGCCTTCATTCGAGTTGAAGGGATTCACCACGGTCAGAACATCGTTGACCTGGTAATTCGTTCCCACAGCGTTAATCGCCACGCTGATCAGAGCGCCAGGCGCTGAGGGCGCATTGGTGATTTGTGTAAAGCTGCCGGGCAGTGTGTAGCCGGTAACATAAGTGCCGCTGCCTCCGCAGGGGTCTGCGGTAAGCGCGTAACTGACGGTGCTGGAACCTGCGTGATTTCCATAGAGCGCAACCGTGGGTGCGCCGGGGTTTGGCAATCCGATAACGTTAAGCGTTCCAGCGATCAGGTTTCCGGCTGCGCCACCGATTGAGGTCAGGCCGCCAACCTGAAGTGGGGCGTGGCCTGTCACCCCGTTGTTAATGTTTCCGCCCGCGAAGTCAATGGCCGGACCCTGAGTTCCATAACTTGGGTTGTAATCAAAGAGGTACTGATTCAGGTAACCGCCGTTGCCGCCCGGCCCTGCCAGACTGGACCCCAGGCTGAATTCGTTGGCCGTAAAGTTTGCAGGGACCAGGCCGCCCACGCCGCTGAGCCCCGGCGGAATCAGCGTGAAGTTGCTGGTTCCCCCAAACCAGCTTTGCGAGTAGTTGTCGATCTGCCCAGGCCCGATGGAACCATCCACCACATTCCCCGCGGCGGTAGGCCCGAAAACCACCTGGCCGAACTGCACGGTGAGCCAAGTCACGCTGTTGTCCATGGTGGTCGCGCCGTAGTTGGTGTTCCACGAAGGCGCGCTTGAGCCGCTCGTTCCCGCCACCGTGCAGATGTGGGTGTACCCGCTGCTGTCCTTGATCACCGCGCCTTGAACGTAGGGCCAGCTTGCCTGCCAAACCGCGTACTCTGGCGCGCTGGTCACAGGTCCAATCGCCTCAAAATACACATCGTGTACCGCGATGTTGGTGCCTTCATTGATGACGAACCCTGCGCCTGCGCCTTCGATGTCGCCGCCATTAAAGTTCACCCAGCCGCCCACGCCGTTCATGAACACCGCGCTGCCCCACGTTCCGCTGAAGTTGGTGGCGTAAAAGTTGTTTTCATTGGGATACTCGCCCATCAGCACCGCGACGCCGTTGGGGTTCTGCGCAACAAAATTGTTGTCGATAAACGTGTTGTAATAGCTGCCGTCAAAAGACGGATCGCTCAGCTTGAGTGCGATCTGGCAGTTGTCGGAGGTGCGTAGGATCGTATTGTGAAGGGCGTTGGACAGATCGAAACACACCCCAGTGGCGTAGGTTTCGCTGTGCGGATTCCCGCTGCTGTCCTTAACCGTGAATGACCCTTCGTTATTTATCGACAGGTCGGAGATCAGTACATTGTTGACGTTGGTGCCGGTATTGTTCGCGAAGACGGCAACAGTGTCCCCACTGGTGTTGTAAATGAGTGTCCCAGAGCCATTCCCGGTTTGCCCGCTCGCCCGCCCCAGGCCGATAACGTGCGCATAGTTCTCCATCTCGAATTGCGCGCCGCTCGAGCGATTGATCTGCGCAGGAAGCAGCAGAGTGACCGGGCCGCCACCGGAAGTTTTCAGGTCAATGCTCTCGGACATGGTCACGGGCGAAGAGAAGCTGCGGCCATCCACCACGCACGCGGCGGCCGGGCAGGCAGCGATGGCGGCGTTCACCTTGTAACTCCAGTCGGCGCCGCTTTGCAGGCTGGCATCAAGAATTGTGCTGCCATTACCCAACCCCGGCAGCGTCTCGCCACCGAATGTTCCACTGTTGTTGTACTGAACCTGCCCGTTGGTGCCGCCCGGTGAGCCGCTTCCGCCCCCGCCGCTCATCCCGTAGGTGAAGGGTGTGCGCACATCGAGAATGGAGGTAATCGCGGACGCAGAAGTAGTGACCGTGGCAATGGGAATGGTGGTGAATGAAAATCCCGTGGTGTTTGACGCCGGAGTGCAACTGCTCGAAACATTCAGGTAAACGTAATTGGTGGCGCTCGCCGTCATGGTCAGCGTGCCGCCCGCGTAGGTGTAGATGGTGTTGCTGCACACGGCCGTTCCGGCCGCAAGATTGAGAGTCAGCCCGCTGCCCGCCGTCGGCCAGTAACCGGGACCAAACCCCTGCACGAATTTCGCGTTCACGGGATAGATCGGCTGGCCCGACTGTGCCTGGGGTTGTTGAGCACGCGCTGCGCGCGGATTCAAAATGCCCCACGACAAGCAGAGCGCGGGGCCCCAAAATCCAAGATTCAAGACAGCGGCCGTCGCCAGAATCCATCCTCGACTTTTGCTTCGACCTGTCATCTTGAATCTTGAATCGCTCGCGATGCACGCCCTTCTGTCATCTTGAATCTTGAATCTTGAATGGCGGGCCGCGTCGCCGCCCGCATTCCGGATAGCCTGCCTCTCGCCACTTGCCACTGTTTTTTTCACCATACCTGCACCTTTGCAGTTACCCCAGCGTCTGAGGCAACGAGATAGAGGTTTAAGCTGTCCATGTCCGTCGGTGATTGCCACCAGATGGCTCCCGGGCTGGTCATGCGGATGTGTGCGGCGATGGGAGTGCGCCCCAGTAAATGCGGCACGGTAAAATTGCCGGGCGCTCCCGGCGTCGCGGAAATCCTGCCGAAAATCGTCGTCGCCTGGGTCACGCTTGTAACTTCAGTCGCATTGGTTACGACGACTCCTATAAACGCGTCCCCCGGATCAAGCGCGGCCAGAGTATTCCGGTAATAGAAGCTGCTGGGAAAATTCTCCTGCTGATAGAAGAGGTATGAAGCAGCGCTGGCGGTCGCCGCGCCGGGCGCCGGGCTGGAAGGAGCGTAACGCGATCCGTTCGCGTAAAGCACTCCCGAGGTAAGGCTGGGGTAAAGCGAACTGGAAGTGCCAAGTTGAAACCCGCTCACCACCCCGCTCAGGCCCAGGTCGCCCACCAGCGTGTCCACCACCGAGGCGAGATCGCTCATGAACGCCACATTGGCGTCCAGCAGCGACATGTTGCCGTCCATGTCGCTCTCATACTGAGTTATGCCGTGCTGGGGTTGCACAAAACCCTTGCGGGGAAGAACTGTTCTCACAATCGCCACGTTAATTTCTCCATTTGCTCATTCACTCATTGTTTCATTTGAAAGAGGCGCGATCAGAGGGCGGCTCCTGAATGACTCAATGACCTAATGATTCAATGACTCAATCCCCCGAGACTCCCGCCGGCAAATTCACGCTCATGCGCTGGCAGATCGCCATCACCTTGACTGTTCCTTGATTCTCCGCGCCGCTGGTCGACCAATAAGTCTGGACCACAACCTTGCCGTTCGCGTCGTTCACATCGAGTTGATACGGGCACACGGCCAGGCTGCCCGACCCCGGATCGCTGCTGGCCAGCGCCGGCGGCGTCGCCTGCCCCGGAACGTAACCCGCCGCGGGCGAGCGCGACGAATACAGAATGGGAATGAACAGGCATTCCGGGTAGCTGTAAGCGTAGCCGTCCACAGGCGAAACGGGCGTGGAGACCGTGTCGCCAGGCCCGTAAAAGCCCATGTAGATAATCTCGCAGCGCACCGCGCCAAACTTGGCGTTGTGTGAGATCTTCGCCAGCGCGTAATCCGTCAGCGGCTGCCCGCCGGC
>JASHTY010000065.1 GCA_030040315.1 Terriglobia bacterium
TGGCCAGGATCGCCATGCCACGCTGGCGCTACCACGCTGTGTTGAATGCCAGGTTATAGGCATTCACGCTGCCGATGCCCGTAGCAAAATCCCAGCCGGGCGTGGCGCCATATGCGGGCTGATAGGCAGAGGCAGCCGTACCGGCGGATGGAGAGAAGGAACACGTGGCCCCGGAACCTCCTCCGCCCGTCAATGTACAACTTGCGCCTCCTGCATATCCCTGACCGCCCGCAGAAACGGTCACGGCGTTGACCGCTCCGCCGGAAATTGTGGCCGTGCAAGTGGCCTGCGTCCCACCGGCCCAAATTGTTCCACCAACGGTATTGAGATAGGCATTGAGATTACTGGGCGCGCCAACCGTACAGGCGGGCGCGCTCGTGTATCCGGACCCGCCGGAAATGACGGTGCCCGTCGTCAGCGCTTGAGTGCTGATCACGCCGTACGTGCCGGATGGCACATAGCATCCGACGCTGTGACCCGACTTCAACTGGCAGTCAAGGTCCGTGTCACCCTGCGTGATGTCATAAAACGTGCAGGCACTGGCAAGTCCGTGGTGCGGCGGCTGATTGACAGAATAGCAGGCGCTGTTGCCGCTTGAGCCGAACTCGGCCTCGGCAATCTGGTAATAGACCGGATCGGGATCGCCGACGTTGGTGCCCAACTTCTGATTCACCAGCGCCTGAATTCCGGCCATCAGTGGAGCGGCGACAGACGTGCCGCCGAATCCGGCCCAATCGTAGGGCGGACCCGAGCACGCTGTGCCGCCATTCGCAGTGTCCGAGTAGCAAACGATGACGTAATGTCCCCAGATTCCATTTGAGGCAAAGAGCGAAACATCGGGAACGTCGCGCACCCCGTCAGCGGGATTCCCAAAGATGTTGGCCTGCCAGGAGGGCTTTGGATAACCGGCGCAAGTACCGTCCACTTCGGCATCGCTGGACTGATCGGTTCCGCCTCCACCCGTGGCGCAGGCGCTGGGCCCGCCACCTGCGGCGGCTGTGCTCAGGACGCTGGTGCTGGAACAATAGCCAGACGAACCATAGGGCGGAGCTGTCCCCGCAAGACTGTAAGCCATGTAGCTGGCGCAGGAATCATTCCAGGGAATCTCCGGCATATAAGACTCGGCTGAACCCTGGATGGGATTATTGTTGGCGAGCCAATATGTACTCAGCGGAAGGCCGCCGTTGGCCGGCTTCGTTGCGTTGTAGTAATCCTCAAAGTCGGTTCCGCCCACGGTAACGTTGTATGGGGTCTCACCCCATCCGGTAACGCCGATGCCGTATTCCGAGGCATCCGCGTCGCCCTCCGCCTCCGTGCAACCGGATGCGCCATTATCGCCCGCGGAAACAAAAACCGAGACGCCCATTCCCGCTGCGGATTGGAACGCGGAGTAGAAGGAGTTGTTCTGAGCGGCTCCGGAAACCGCTTCGCACTCACCGTAGCTCATGCTGATGATCGCGGGCGGGCTGCCGCCACTCAGGAGGTTTTGAATGGCAATCAGGCCGCCAAAGGTGGTCCCGCTATCAGCGCAGACCTCCATCACGATGCTGGCGCCCGGGGCCATGGCGCTGGCCACTTCCGCATCCAGGTCGGCTTCGCCGTCATCCGCGTTGGTGCCAGGATTCGTGCAGCCGCCGGGGTAATTATTCGACACGGAGCCCGCGTAAGGCGGCTTCGTGAGCCCGAAGGTCGTGCGGTAGGCGCTGACGTCGTTGCTGTAAGTATCGCTATCCTCAATAATGCCAATCGTTTGACCCTGCCCCATGTATCCGAGACGAAAGAGTGGAACCAGGTTGTAAATGGTTTGAAAATCGTTGGGTGCCAGCGCATAGCAATTGTAAGCGCATCCTGGGAAGTTGTAGTTCGTGCGCGGCAGAATCATGGTATCCGGCTTGAAATTGTTCATTGAGACCACGCCCACCACGGCCGGCGCGAGTGCCGCCGGAATCCTCGGATCACTTATGTTGGCGATGTGCTGTTGGCCTTTGACTTCCAGATAGTGAATCTCCGTGTGAAAAGCCTCGGCCACTTCACCCGCCGTGCCGGAGAAGGCAATCACCAGGGTATTGGTGTAGATTCGATTGATGGTGAAGCCGTGCGACATGAGCCAGCCCGTCAGCGTGTCAATATCCTGCTGCGCCAAGCCGTATTCCTGGGCCTGTTGTGCGGCGGTAAGCCAGTGGTGAAAATTTGGCGAGGATTTGTCCGTGAGCGAATCGATGTACTGTTCGAATTCCTGCGCCAGCTCCGGCGGGCGCCGCAACTGGAGCAGCATGTAGTCCATCGGGAAATCGTCTTCCACGCGGCCACGATCATACTTGGGATTTCTGGCTTCGGGGCGGACGTTAACGCGCAGCGTAATGAGCCGCGATTCATCGATGGGCTCGGTGATCAGAACGCGCGCGCCCGCCGCACCCTGAGCGGCCCAGATTCGCGAGACGTACCTGCGCCCGAACAGCGCCACGATAAGCGCACCGGCGACGGCTGCATACGCGAGCTTCCTGTTGATGCGCTTCGTCACGCAGGCACCCACTGCCCAAATGTTTTCGAGCTTCCCGTGGCCCTGATTATCAAAATGTATTTTGGTTATGAGTTTCTAATTTCAATTCCGATTATACTCGCCATAAATCCATGGTCAAGGAGCATGGTGAGCGGAAGAATGCAATTCGCTTGGGCCGCAGAAGCGTGTGGATTATCGCAGACAAGCTTCTTAGGTTTTGATCCGCGCACATGCGAGTCATTCTGCCACCTGTGATTTTGCGCCAACTGGCGGGGCATTGCGTCACGCCAGCCCCGGCAATCGACAGCGCACCTTCACGTAGCAATCATCATCCCACTGATGATGAGCAAACGTGGTTATCTTTCAATCAACGAATTTGCCGCACATCGGTGCGAGGAATTCCATGAGCAAAAACCAACATCCAAAAATCTCGCGCCGTAACTTTGTAGGCGGCCTGAGCGCAAGTCTTGCTACTCTCATTACCAATGGAGCGCTGGGACGGTCGAGCACCGCCAGCATGACCAGTCCATTGTCTTGCCCCGCGTGCTGCACTTTTTCGCTGGACGGAAACTGGCTTTTCGGCGGAAAGCTTAGCGAAGCCGCCACGACCCCGCAATTTAACGACTCCGCATTTGCGCGCATCGCCCTTCCCCATTGCGTAGTCCCGCTCTCCTGGCAGAAGTGGGACGCTGCACAATGGGAAACGCAGTGGATCTATCGCCGTCACTTTGCCCTGCCAAGGGAGCTGAGCAAGCGGCGCATCATTCTGCAATTCGATGGCGTCATGCTCGGTACAACGCCCTACCTCAACGGCCATGTTCTGCCGCAGCACCTGGGCGGCTACCTGCCCTTCCAGTACGAAATCACCGGTCTGGTTGCTCGCAAGGACAACGTTCTCGCCGTCGTGGTGGATTCGCGCTGGAGCAATGTACCCCCCGAAGGGTCGCCGAAAGGGAGCGGCGTCGTGGATTACTACCTGCCGGGAGGCATCTTGCGGTCCGTCAAGCTGTTAGCAGTCCCGCAGATTTTCATAGCTGACGTCTTTGCCAAGCCCGTTGACGTCCTCGACGCCAAGCGGCGGGTCGAAGTGAAGTGCACAGTTGATGCCGGCGTGCAGCCGCGCCAGGAAATGAAAATCGAGGCCGCCTTGATGGACGGCGAGCGCTCTCTGGCGAGCGCTTCCCAAGAAGTGCGCGTCGAAAAGACCGGTCCAAACCATTTTGACCTGACCCTTGACAACCTCGGCGACATACGGCTTTGGGACAACGAAAATCCGAATCTCTACGAAGTCAGGGTCATCTTGTCAACGAAGGGCAGACCCCAGCATGAGCGCCGTGTCCGCATTGGCTTTCGTGAGGCGCGGTTTGAAGTGGACGGATTTTTCCTGAATGGGCAGCGGCTGCGGATCTTCGGTTTGGACCGGCATGAGCTGTTTCCCTACGTCGGCTACGCCATGCCTGGCCGGGTGATGCGCCGCGATGCAGAAATTCTGCGCCGTGAATTCAACTGCAATTTCGCGCGCTGCTCGCACTACCCCCAGTCTGAGGCGTTTCTTGACGCCTGCGATGAGCTGGGATTGATGGTTTGGGATGAGCCGCCGGGATGGGGCTACCTTGGCGACAATGCCTGGCAGGAGTTGCTGTTCCGCGACGTAGGGGACATGATTCGCCGCGACCGGAACCATCCCTCGATCGTCATTTGGGCCGTCCGCGCGAATGAAACAAGGAACGATCCGGCCTTGTACGGCCGGACGCGCGAGCTGGCGAAAACGCTCGATGGTTCGCGCCCCACGTCAGGCTCCATGACACCGGGCTCGCGGAAAAACTGGGAGGAGGAGTGGCGCCAGGACGTTTTTGCATTCGACGACTATCATTCTGACCCCGACGGAACCGTGGGCATTGATCCGCCCCTGCCCGGAGTTCCGTATATGCTCTCGGAAGCGGTCGGGCAATTCAACTACGCCACCGGCAAGCACTTTGACGCAATTTACCGCCGCGCCGGAGATGTAACTTTGCAGGAGGCGCAGGCCCTGCGGCATGCCCAGGCCCACAGCCGGGCGGCGAATTACCCTCGCATGTGCGGCGTGGTCGCCTGGTGCGCCTTCGAATACGGCAGCCCCTTGAACTCGACTGATGGCGTGAAGAATCCCGGCGTCGCGGACGTCTTCAGGATCCCCAAGCTGGGTGCCGCGTTCTACCTTGCCCAGGTCGATCCGGCAATTCGGCCCGTCATCGAACCCGATTTCTATTGGGACTTCGGCCCCAAGACCCCCGCGGGTCCCGGAAATCACGCTGCGATTTTTTCCAACGGCGACCGGCTTGAACTGTTTGTCGACGGCAGTCGCCTGGCTACAGTTCTTCCCGACCGCGAGAATTTCCCGCACATTAAGTACCCGCCATTCTTTGCGGATCTCACTTCTGTGGCTGCCGAGAAGCCCGAATTGCGCATCGATGCTTATGTGGGGGACAAACTGGCGTTGTCGCGTTCTTTTTCCGCCGATCCCTCTCATGATCTGCTCTGGGTCCATGCGGACGATACAGAGCTGGTTGCGGACGGCTCAGATGCCACACGCCTGGCCTTTCGAGCGGTGGACAAATTCGGAGCGCAGCGCCCCTTTGTGAGCGGTGAAGTTACGCTCCAGATCAGCGGGCCCGGGGTGATTGTGGGCGACAATCCTTTCCAGTGGGAGGCGAGCGGCGGAGTGGGCGCCGTATGGATCAAAACGTTGCCTAGGCAAACTGGCCGCATCATCGTAACCGCCTCCCACTCGACGCTCGGCTCCAAGACCGTGGCCATTGAAGTGCGCCCCAGCACTTCTGCCGCAATTGACTGATATCGCAGAGGGGTGGTCTCGGTATATTCAGTCTGCCTCGGGATTTCGACCATGCCGTAAGAGTCCAAATAGGGGTCAGCCGCGTATATGCCGCGGGTGAAGGGGGGCAAATGCAGTTCCACCTCTTTTGACGGCTTTGTTCAGCCCGGTTATAATTAATCAGGAGCTATGGAACGGGGAGGTTCGGGTTGCCGCTTTACGAATATCGGTGCAAGAAGTGCGGGCGGGTTACGGAAAAGATCCAGAAGTTTTCTGACAGGCCCCTTACCAAGTGCGAGCATTGCGGCGGAAAGCTCGAGCGCCTGCTGTCACCGCCGGCCATCCAATTCAAAGGAGCAGGTTGGTACGTAACAGACTACGCCAAGAAGTCGTCGGCGTCCAGTGGGAGCGGATCTTCGGATCCACCTGCTTCTTCTACCGAGAAGAAAGAGAAAGAAACCAGCAAGCCCAAAGAGCCCGCTAAGGCTGCCCCCAGTAAAGACTGAGTTACGTTTCGTTGGAGCCGGGGTTTCCAATCGCCGAAATCATCGGTCCCACCCGCGGCGATCGACGCCGGAATCTTTGACGCTCACTACAGCTCAAGCCCCTTAAGATAGCGCCGGAAGGGTTTACCGAGGTCCGGCCGGCTCAGCGCAATTTGCACCGTCGCTTTCAGGAATCCGAGCTTATCGCCTGCATCGTAGCGCTCGCCCTCGAAGAGATATCCGTAAATTGGTTCCTTCGCAAGCAGCCGGCGCAGGCCGTCGGTTAACTGGATCTCTCCCCCCGCGCCAGGAACTACGTTCGTCAGCGCCCTCCAAATGCCCGGGTTCAAAATGTAGCGGCCGATGACTGCAAGGTTTGATGGCGCATGCGCAGGCGACGGCTTTTCCACCATGTCCTCGATTCGGTACAACCGGCCGGGACAATCAAAGTCGGGCACTGGACGCCCGCTGATTATTCCGTAACTTGATACAGAGTTCTTGGGAACGCGCTGGATGGCGATCACGCTGTGGCCATATCGCTCATAAATGCTCATCATTTGTTTCACGCACGGAATCTTGCTCGCGATCACGTCGTCAGGAAGCAGGACGGCGAAGGGTTCTTCTTCCACCAGGTCGCGCGCCGTCAGAATGGCGTCGCCCAAGCCACGGGCGATCTGCTGGCGCACGTAGGCGAAGCGCAACATACCGGAAATCGAGCGCATCTCGCGCCGCAGGTTTTCCTTGCCCCGGCCGGCGAGTTCCTGCTCGAGCTCCGCCGATACGTCAAAGTGATTTTCAATGGCCTGCTTGCCGCGCCCAGTTACAAAAACAACCATTGGGATGTTGGAACTCGCGACTTCCTCCACCGCATACTGCACCAGGGGCTTATCGACCACTGGCAACATTTCCTTGGGCTGAGCCTTGGTAGCCGGCAAGAATCGCGTGCCGAGCCCCGCTACGGGTAATACCGCCTTGCGAATCTTCATGTGCCCTCGCTTGTCCGTTTATTCGATGCGCTTTTCTTCACGGAAAGTTTATCCTGCCCTTCCAGCTTCGTCAAAGTTCGAACGAAGCGCGGGTTTGGCAATGGACCACAATCGCAGGCGACTGTCAATCGGCGTGCATGTGCTAAGATGACCTTCGGAGTTTCCACGTGCTGGTTTTGGGAATTGAATCCAGTTGTGATGAAACCGCAGCCGCAGTGGTGGCTAACGGCGAGCGGATTTGTGCGAGCGTGGTCGCCTCGCAGATTCTGACTCACGAGAAATACGGCGGCGTGGTACCAGAACTCGCTTCGCGCGAGCACTTGCGCGCCATTGAACCCGTCGTGGATGAAGCATGCCAGCAGGCGGAAGTAAAGCTGCGCGATGTCGATGCCATCGCAGTTACCGAAGGCCCGGGGCTGATCGGCTCGCTTCTCGTCGGACTGGTTTACGGGAAGACTCTGGCCCTTTCGCTCGATAAACCGCTGGTGGGCGTGAATCACCTCGAGGGCCACATCCATGCCGTTGTCCTGCAAAACAAGACCGACCGGGCCGCGGGGAAGGTCGTGGCCGAGGCCAGCCTTCCAGCCGTCACCCTGGTGGTTTCTGGTGGCCACACAAGTTTGTTCCATGTTGCATCATCAGCAATGAACGCAGAGCAGAAACCATTCCACTATCGCCAATTGGGCCGCACGCGAGACGACGCTGCAGGCGAAGCTTTCGACAAAGTTGCGAAGCTCCTCGCTCTGGGTTACCCTGGCGGACCCTTCATCGATAAGCTTTCCCGCTATGGCAACCCTCACGCAGTGGATTTCGGCCGGATCAACATGCGCGGCAATCCCCTGGACTTCAGTTTTTCCGGATTGAAAACCGCCGTGCTCTATCAGGTGCGCGGCACGGAGCTGGCGCGCGAAGCCGAGGCTCGCCGAACCTGGCGTAGAACATTGGACAAACCAGCCCTCGATGAACTTCGGGGCCAATGCTCGCAGTCCACTCTGGACCTTATCGCGAGCTTCCAGCGGGCCGCGGTGCAGGACCTGGTGGAGCGCACGCTTGCGGCAGCGGAGGGCTTGCATGTTGACAACGTTTTCGTCACCGGCGGCGTCGCTTGCAATTCGCTTCTGCGCGAGCAGTTCGTCGATCGATGCGGGCGTGAGGGTCGTCAGATTTTTTTCCCGTCGCCCGCGCTCTCCACGGATAATGCGGCCATGATCGCGGCGGCCGGCTATTATAAACTTCTGGCGGGCCAACGGGCCGGCGTCTCGCTTACCGCGCACGCCTCATTCCCGCTGGACGTCGAACAAAACTAATCCTTTCTTCTCCGCGACTATTCGATTCCGCTAGAATGGTCGCGCAATACATTCCTTTTCGGAGAAGTTTTTCTGCGTCCAACCGTGCGCATCGGAGTCGATACCGGCGGAACATTCACCGATTGCGTCGTGCTGGCGCGCGGGCGAGTGCAAGTGTTGAAGGTCTTCTCCACTCCCGCCGATGCCAGTCGCGCGATCGTCGAGGGCGTCGGGCAACTGGCTGAAACTGCGGCCGAAAGACGCCCACGAAGTATCCCACCGCGAAGTGCCGAACAGGCTTCCAGCGTCGTCCACGTCATCCATGGGACGACAGTTGGGACAAATTGTCTGTTGGAGCGCAGTGGCGCGCGCGTGGCGCTGGTCACCACGGCCGGTTTCAAAGACCTTTTGGAAATCGGCCGCCAAGCCAGGCCGCAACTGTATGATCTGAATGTTCAGCGCGAGCCGCCTTTGGCGCCGAGCGCGCGCAGATTTGGCGTGAACGAGCGAATCAGCGCCGGCGGGCTGGTACTTCTGCCAATTTCGAAGGCAGAAATTCAAAGAGTCATTCGCCGTGTCAGGAACTCAGGCGCCGAATCCGTGGCGGTTTGTTTTTTGTTTTCGTATGCCAACCCGGCACATGAGCGCAAAGTGGCGGCGGCGCTCACGAAACTGGGACTGCCGCTTTCGATTTCGCACGAAATTCTGCCGGAGTTCCGCGAGTTTGAGCGTCTATCCACGGTGGTGATCAACGCGTATCTTGCGCCAAGCATGGGAGCGTACCTGCGAAATCTGGAAACCGGCATTCAGGCGCTATCGTCCGGCTACGGCGGCAAGGCGCAAGGCTCGAATCTTAAAGCGAAGCCCAAGACGCCCGGAAGGGCGCGAGTTTACGTGATGCAGTCAAATGGGGGCATCTCCACCGCGGCGCGGGCCGGGCAGCAGCCGGTGCGCACGATTCTTTCCGGCCCGGCGGGGGGAGTTGTGGCCTCAAGCTGGCTGGCGCAGCAACTGGGCCTGACGCGCGCCATCAGCTTTGACATGGGTGGCACCTCGACTGACGTTTGCCTGCTGGACGGCGCGCGGCGCACCACGCATGAGACCCTGCTGGCGGGCCTGCCCGTGGCCGTTCCGGTGCTGGATGTGCATTCCGTGGGCGCCGGCGGAGGCTCGCTGGCAAGGCTCGACGCCGGAGGAGCTCTGCGCGTGGGCCCCGCAAGCGCCGGAGCCCAGCCCGGACCCATCTGCTACGTCCGCGGCGGCACAGGCCTGACGGTGACCGACGCCAATTTGATTCTGGGCCGCCTTGACCCCGAGAATTTCCTGGGCGGATCGTTTCGTCTCGACGCGCAGGCCGCCCGCACGGGTTTTGAGGCTTTTCTCGCCGGATCGGGCCGCCGCGCGGGCTTCAAGTCGCCCGAAAAGCTCGCCGCGGGAATCATATCGGTTTCCAATGCCACGATGGAGAAGGCTTTGCGGGTAATTTCGGTCGAGCGTGGCTACGATCCCCGCGACTTTGCGCTGATTTGCTACGGAGGAGCGGGAGGCCTGCACGCCGCGGATTTGGCCCGCGCGCTCGACTTGCCCGCCGTCATCGTGCCGCAGAATCCCGGAGCGTTTTCCGCGCTGGGAATCCTGCTCTCTGACGTGGTGCGCGACGTTTCACAGTCGGTGCTGATGCCGGTGCCCGTGCGCGAAGCTGCTAGCCACGGTCAGCGGGTTAACGCCCAGCTTGAAATCTTGTTGCGCGAAATCGATCGCCGCTTTGCCGCGCTGCACCGCCAGGCCCTTGCCGAACTTCGCGCTGAGGGCTTCAGCGTCGTTCAGG
>JASHTY010000066.1 GCA_030040315.1 Terriglobia bacterium
TCATGCTCGCCCAGAAGGCACGAAACCGGAAGCCCGTATTTTTTCCCCAGCCGCTCCATGATCGGCCGGTAGTGCTCGTTGTAGGGCATCACGTAATGGGAATCCAGGTAGCTGATGGGCACGCCTTTCTTTTTGGCGAGCTCGATTTGGGCGGTGAATTCTTTTTCAATCTCCGCCACGTTGGGATTGTGGCCCCAAAAGTCACGCGGCGACTGCCACAGGAATCCGTCCTTATCCACCAGTGAGGGAACCTGCGAGTAAGGCAGCACGGGCCGCCAGCGGTAGCCGCGCCATTCGCCAATCAGGCCCAGGTGAATGCCGTAACAGAATTGCGGATTCTCGCGCGCCAGCTTCGCCGCCTCTTCAAACCACGGAGCGATCACCAGAATCGCCGCCGAGCGGATGAATCCGTTGCGCAGGCACTCCATCACCGCAAGGTTCCCCGTGTGGGTGTACCCCATGTCGTCGGCGCGGGTGATGAGGATGATTTCGTCCTTGGGTGACTTTGCGCCTCTGCGCTTTTGCGCGAGATTGTTTATTTTTTTCCGTTGCATTTCTACCCCGCCGCGCGGTGGAATTCCGCCGCGATCTTGTCAATCGCTTTCGCGCTCAGCGTGGGTGGGATGGACAGCAAACTGGACCGGTCGATTAACCCGTCGAGCACGGGCAGCGTTCCCTTCTTGTATTCATAATTCGCGGCAAAGGCGTTCAACGGATCGGTCCAGGGGCGGCCGGCGGCACTGAGCGAGCGTTTCTCCACCAGGCTCAGGTTGTTGTAGTAGATGTGGAGTCCCCAGTCGGTCATAGGAACGTTATTCATTCCCAGGCTTCCCGTTTGCACTCCCGCCGCGCGCGTGCGTTCCACCATGCGCAGGCAGGTCTCGCGGTCTTTCCAGATCAGCAGGAGGAAGGGTCCGCTGTCGCCCTTGGGATCAAGAATGCGGCGGAAGCTCAGGCCGGGAATGCCTTCGAGTTTCGCGCGCAGTTGATATTTGGCCTTGCGCATGGCCGCGGTAATCTTGTCCAGCTTCTTCAATTGAGTGAAAACCACGGCGGCCAGCAGTTCCGAATAGCGCGAGCCCTGGCCCCAGAGTTGAAGGCTGGAAGTGTCCAACCGGCCCTGGGGATTGCGCGTGTAACCGAGGTCGTGGCACGCCCAGGCGCGTCGGTAGAGATTTTCGTCATCACAGACCACCAGTCCGCCCTCGCCCGCTGTAATGTTCTTGTTCAATTGAAAGCTGAAGATGGCGAGATCCCCGAATGAGCCCGCCGGTTTGCCGTGGAAAGAAGCGCCGTTTGCCTGCGCGCAGTCTTCGATCAAAGGGAGCTTGTGATTGCGGCAGATTTCCGAGACTTTGTCGATGGCGCCGGGCGCTCCGCTCATGTGAACCATCAGTACGGCGCGCGTGTGGCCGTCGATTTTTCTTTCCAGATCCGCGGGGTCTATGCAGAAGGTATCGTCCACATCCACCAGGCGAGGAATCGCTCCGGCGCGCACCACGGCGGCGACGCAGGAGACCCAAAAGTAGCCTGGAAGCAGCACTTCATCGCCCGGGCCGATGCTCAGCGCAGCTACGGCCAGGCTGAGAGCGGAGGTCCCGCTATTGACCGCCAGCGCGTGCTTCCTGCCCAATCGTTCGCAGTAGGCTTTCTCAAGCCGGTCGGCATATCCCTGCAAGTCTGGACCGTAAAAGCGGAAAGGACTGCGCGCCTTCAACACCGACGCCGCAGCCGCCAATTCCTCCTTGCCAAGAAAGTAAGACCCGGGCCATTCGTAGGGGATTAACGGCTCGGTTTTGCGAAGGTGCGCCGCTCCAGATTTCTTAGCCATGGGTTGAATTTGCCTCGCTTAGTCCTGAATGAAAGGAGAGTGTACCTCACAACGCCGAACCGGGCCACCGGCAGCTTTGTACTAGTGGTTCCGCCCAGGCGGGATCGACGTGACAGCGGTTGCATCAGCGCGGGCCATTGGATAGATTACCCGCGTGGCCCGCATTGAATTCACGCGACGCGAATTTATCTCCACTCTTGCTGCAGCTCCCTTACTCGCGAAGGCGCAGACCACGGCTCGCCCCAACATCCTGATCATTCTTCCCGATCAGGTTCCCGCGCACGAACTTGGTGCGTACGGCGGGCGCAACGTGCCGACTCCCAATCTCGACCGCCTGGCAAAGCAGGGAACGAAGCTCACCAACGCGATTTCCACGTGCCCGTTGTGCACACCGTTTCGCGGGATGATGCTCTCCGGCCGTTATCCCACACACAACGGAATGTTGATCAACTGGCTGGAGTCGAATCCCCGCGACCCCTCAATTGCCCTTTCGCTGCGCGCCGTCGGCTACCGCACCGGGTACATCGGGAAGTGGCACCTGAACGCCGGCAAGATGAAGCATGACGGATTGTTCATGAGCGCGGAAGTGCGCCAGTTGGAAGCGGCGGGTGATTACTCGCGTCGCCCCGAGGTCGAGCAGGAGTACGTTCAATCTCATCCCGAGCCGGAATTTGTGCCGCCCGGCCCCGCGCGGCGAGGGTTTGATTATTGGGCGGCGTACAATTTTCACACCGAATTTGCCCACGCCTACTACTATCGTGACACCTCCGAGCGCCTCTATATGCCGCGCTACGAGACGGCAAGCGAAGCCGGCATGGCGATGGAATTCATGCGCCAGACCAGCGCAACATCGCAGCCGTTTTTCCTGGTGGTCTCGATGCACCCGCCGCACCAGCCGTGGACGCAATCGTCGATTGCGCCCGGTTCACTTGCCCGAGTGCGGCAAGACTTGGTGCGGCGGCCGAATGTTTTTCCAAAGAATGCGCCCTCACCGCATGGCGACATTCGCTGCTACTACGCCATGCTGGGAAGCGTGGATGATGCCACGGGCCAAATGCTGGATTTTCTCGACACCTCGAATCTGGCGGCGAACACGGTGGTGATCATGACCTCCGATCACGGCGAGATGATGGGCAGCCACGGAAAATGGGAGAAGATGGCGCCTTACGAGGAGGCCATTCGCGTCCCTTTGATTTATCGCTGGCCGGGGCATGTGACCGCGGGCCGGGAGCTCGACGTGCTTTTCACGCCCATGGACCATTTGCCTACTTTGGCTGCCATGGCCGGGGCCCCACTGCCTGCGGGTATCGATGGAATCGATTTAAGCGGCGCAATTCTTGGCCGCGAATCGAAGGAGCGCGATGGCGCTCTGATTGCCAATTATTCCTCCCACTGGGATTATTTTCACACCGAGTGGCCGTGGCCGGAGTGGCGCGGCGTTCGTACCAAGCGGCACACCTATGTAAAGTGGTTTTCCGGCCGCGAGGAACTATTCGACAATCAGAACGATCCCTACCAGATGAAGAGTCTTGCCGAAGCCAACCGCCAGACCGTCATGGACTTTCGCGCCCTCCTGCACGACCTGCTGCAAGAAGCGCACGACGAGTTCCTCGCCGGCCCCGCTTACGCAGAGTGGTACGACAACGATCGCAACATCATCCGCACGGGTCTAGGACCAATTCAGGAAGCAAGGTGAGCACTCGATCTCAATGGTGCACGGCAAATTCAGGGTTGGGGCTTGTAAGCGAAGTCGACGATGCCATCGCGGTAATCGATGCGGATTTCCAGCAGGCGGAGCAGAGTGAATCCCAGAATGCCCGAGATTTCCGTTCCCACCCCATCGCTGAGATGCGAAAGATCGAAGGTGGTGAGGTCCAGGTTTTCCTGGCGCAGATGGCCGAACTGAAGGACCGCCTTATCCGCCGTATAAACATTGTTCACGGAGCCGCTCAGCCCCTTGACATGCATGTTCGGGTCGCCGTGAACTTTGGTCACATCCCGCGCCGCATTCAGCGCCAGCATGAACGTCCGCTGACCTTCCGCGCAATGAGGGAGCTTCGGGTCGAATGTTAGGTCAAGTTGCGAGACGCGGCTAAACGGGCGAGGCGAGTTGCACGCAGGGAAGCAGCGGAAGCCTTTCACGCCCTCAGGTAAGCGCAATGACCTCGGAATCCTCAATGCCGGGAATTGCGAAGCTGACG
>JASHTY010000513.1 GCA_030040315.1 Terriglobia bacterium
TGATTATTTCCTCTCCTCTTTCCGGGTGGATTCTGGCGCACTGGAATTGGCGCGTGCTGCTGATGGCAGAGGGCGCGCTGCCGTTCTTCTGGCTGGTCATCTGGTGGATTTTCATCAATGACCACCCCCGTCAGGCAGCGTGGATTTCGGAGGAAGAGCGCGGTTACCTGGAAGGCGTGTTGCAAAAGGAATCCAGCGAGCTCGAACCCGTTGAGCCCGTGCCATTCCTGCAGGCGCTGGTAAAGCCCGTCGTGCTGATGATGATCGGGATTTATTTGATGCAGACGCTGGGAAATTACGGCTTCCTTTTCTGGCTTCCCACGGTGCTGGCGAAAGCCGGGCAATTTAGCATTCAGACGGTGAGCCTGCTCTACATGGTTCCATATGCCGTGGCGGCGGTCGGGATGGTACTGCTCTCGCGCCATTCCGATAAAAAGCATGAGCGGCGTGGCCACGTGGCCTTTGGCCTGGGCTGGAGCTGCGCCTGCATGTTGATTTGCATCCTTCTCGTGGGTCGCTCCCCGGTTTGGGGATTCGCAGCCCTCTCATTTGTGGGCGTCGGATCCTACGGAATGCTGGGTCCCTTCTGGGCGATTCCGACTGAGACCATGCCACGATCCATTTCCGGCTCCGCCATGGGTTTGATTAACGCGTTAGGCAATCTGGGAGGTTACTTCGGCCCGCAGGCCGTGGGATTTGTCTTCAATCGCACCGGCGATTTCCGCTATGCGTTCGGCTTGATCTGCTTGGCATATTTTGTTGGATCGACCTTGACGCTTCTTCTGCCCTTGCGAGCAGTACCGGATCGCATTCCATCCACGCCTTCGACTTAGACCAATGCCACCGCTCGGACCGGCGAACCCGAGCCTTCGCGAATCTTCAACGGAAGCGCGAGGAAGATGAAGAAATCCGGTAGTTGATCCAGGTTGCACAGATTCTCGATGATCAACATCTGCTTCTCAAGAACCACGGGATGAATGGGCCGCGTGCGAAGCGCTTCCGGCGGGTCGGGAGAAAGAGTGTCAACGCCCAGTGCCGCAACTTGCTTTGACAGCAGGTATTCCGCCGCGTCCATTCCCACTCCCGGCCAATTTTCAACGTAGGATTGGTCATTCGGGCGTAGCGCCCACTTTGCCGCCCAGCCAAAATCCAACAGCACAATATCTCCCGCCTGAAGCGCGCCATGCTGATCTTCCCACTTGCAAATCCGGTCTTTGGAGACATATTCGCCCGCTTGCGTTCCGCGGCAGTCAACCCGCACGCCGCGGCCCATCAATTTGCCGATAGGCACATTCTCGATCGTCACTTGAGCCTCCGGCGGCGCATCTTTCAGAAAGTGTGCCGGAGCATCCACGTGCGTGCCGTTGTGTTCGTGCATCACCAGCAGGTAATGGAGTGAACGGCCTCCGCGCTCCGGCGCACTCCAGAGGTTGTGGAAGAACATCGAGTGCGTGGGAAAGTGCGGAATGTGCTCTTCCAGCGTATGGCTGAGATCGATCACACGCAGCTCGCGGAGTTTGGGCAAGAGGGCAAGAACATCACTCACGTGGTCCTTCCTTTCCTGAGTTGATTTGGCGAGAGGGTTTGCCCCTGAAATAGAGCGGGGCATGTGTTTCCGTCATTCGTTCGCAAGCGTTGTGGCAAAGTATCCGGGCTTCCAACGCAGGGTCACTCCGTGGCGGGAGGTCACGACCTTAATCGACCGGTAGGTTCCATCCAGATCGTCGCGGATGGGCTTGTAGCCAATCGTATATTGCTCATCCAGATTGCGACCGATCAATTCCAGCGTTTCCGCGATGTTCACCAGGCGTTCCGCGGAAAATCTTCCAGTCTCCGCCCCTAAACCTTTGTTTTGGGAAGTGTCGCCGATCTGGCCATGCGAAAGATAGCCGGTTTCAAGGTCGGTGCCCGGAGTCTCACGCAGAGGATACGAAGGATAGCCGCCGGTTTCTGTGGACAGATTCTCCAGCAATTTGTCCCCGGGATTACTGTATCCGTAGGTGGCCGTGCCTACCGTATAAACCATGGTCTCCGTCATCCGTGCCATGGACACAGCCTGGTCCAGCGTGTGCTGGCTTTGCACGTCAAGGCCGTCGCTCAGAACCACCAGGATGCGCCGCACATCCTCCGGCTGGCCGCTCTTGGCCATCTTATCCCGGCAGGCAGCGTAGATGGCGTCATAGAGGGCCTTGCCGCCGCCGGACTTCAGGCTGTCGATCTTGTCGTGCAACACGTCGGGGTCATTCGTAAAATCCTTGATGACCGAACTGGAAGAATCAAAGGTCTGAAGGAAAATCTCGTTCTTGGTTCCACCGTCTCGAAGAATCTGGTAGACAAATTCCCTGGCCGCATCTTTTTCGTAGGAGAGTTGGCGGCGGGCGGAATTGCTGGTGTCAAGGATCAATCCCACACGCAGCGGCGTGCTGGTCTCGCGCTCGAAGTGGGTGATTTTCTGCTCCACTCCGTCTTCAAACACCTGGAACTCGTCCTGGTTCATATCGATGACCGGCAATCCGTGCTTGTTCAAAGCGGTCAATGGAACGTTGACCAGTTCAACGCGGGCGTGAATCGGCGTGGTTGCCTGGGCTGGATTCTGTGCCTGCGGAGGATTCTGTTGCTGCGGAGCCTTTGCCGCCGAAGCAGGCGCGGCGGGTGGCACAGATTGCTGCGCGGGAGCATGGAGCGGCAAGACGGCTGCCCCGATTGCCCCGAAGGCCAGCACAGCACATGCCGCCTTCCACATTCCCGAGGTTTTCTTCATCGCCATCCGCCACACTCAGGGCATAATTGCCCGCGTGCTGTGAACCGACACGCCGGCGTCTTTTCCAAGTCTGCAATGTCTATTCTACCCCATTTGGATAGCAGGCGAGCGAATTCACCGATTCAGCTCCGCTTCGTGGAATTGGTGGTAAATTGACAGGACTCCAACGAGGAGCAGGCAACATGAAATTGGGATTCATTGGCTTGGGTGGAATGGGCGAGCCCATGGCGCGCAATTTGCTCAAGGCCGGCCACGCCCTGAAAGTTTACAATCGCACCCGCAGCCGCGCCGAGGGTTTGGTAAGTCAAGGTGCAATCGTGGCGGAAACGCCGGTAGCCGCGTGTTCCTTCGGAATTGTGGCAACGATGCTCGCGGATGATCCGGCCGTGGAGGCAGTCGTCTTCGGCGACGAGGGGATTTTGGAGGGACTGGCGGGCGGGGGCGTGCACATTTCGCACGGCACGCTCAGTGTGGGCCTTTCACGCCGGCTTGCCGAAGCACACAAGCTGCGCGGGCAGCATTTTCTTACCGCTCCGGTTTTTGGCCGCCCGGAAGCGGCGCAGGCGGCGCGCCTTCTGGTGATCGCGGCGGGGGCGGCGGAAGCGATCGATCGTTGCCGGCCCGCGCTTGAAGCCATTGGCCGGAAACTCGTGGTGATTGGATCTGATCCGCCGGCCGCCAACACTTTCAAATTGGCGGGAAATTTCCTGATCGCTTCGATGATCGAATCACTGGGTGAGTCCTTCGCACTGCTGCGAAAATCCGGAGTTGACCCGGCGACATTTCTGGAGGTCATGGCGGGCACGTTCTTTCAGTCGCCCATCTACGAAAATTACGGCAAGATCATCGCCGGCCAGCGCTACCAGCCAGCGGGCTTCAAACTGCGGCTGGGATTGAAAGATGTTCGGTTGATTCTGGCCGCTGCGGAAGACGCAGCGGCGCCCATGCCCATTGCCAGTTTGATCCGCGATAACCTGCTCAGCGGCATCGCGCAGGGGATGCAAGACTTGGATTGGTCCGCCGTGGCGCGCGTGGCGGCGCTGAAGGCGGGACTCGAGAGTTGAAAGAGTATGCCGGGAGGCTGCGATGAGACGTTTATTCATTCTGATCTGCGTCTTGGCCCTGCTTGGTGTTTCGTTGCCGGCTCAGGAACCGACCAGTATCCCCTTTCAATCTGTTCCTGATTTCCTGAAACTTCCTCAGGACATTTACCTCGGCGAAGTGGCGGGCGTCGCGGTGAATTCCCACGGCCACGTCTTCGTTTTTTCGCGCGGCAACACCTCCGGCGCGGCTTACGGCGCGGCCGCGGCACAACTGCTGGAGTTCGGTGCTGACGGCAATTTCATTCGGGAAATCGGCCACAATTTATATGCCTGGTCGTTCGCTCACTCGGTGAAGGTGGACAGAGACGATAACATCTGGGTCGCAGACAAAGGCTCGGACATGGTGATTAAGTTCAACCCCCAGGGCCGTGTGGTGATGGTTTTTGGCCGCAAGCAGGAAGCCTCCGATGAGGGGACTGGGCCGCTGCGTCATCCCAGGCCGCCGCTGCCACCCGTCGATGGAATGTTCAGGCAAGTGACCGATATGGCCTGGGACGCCGCCGGCAACACCTACATCAGCGACGGTTACATCAATTCGCGCATTGCGAAGATTGGTAAAGATGGCAACTGGATTAAATCATGGGGAGAACCTGGTGACGGCCCTGGACAGTTCAACACTCCGCACAGCATTGCTGTTGACGCGCAGGGGCGAGTCTACGTGGCCGACCGCGGAAATCGCCGAATTCAGGTGTTTGATGGCGAGGGAAATTTCCTGCGCCAGATCACCATTGACGTTCCGGCCGATCCCAACGCCCGCCCTGCGATCGGGAATAAACCGAATGCGACCACGGGGACGATGGCTCCCGGCGCACCCTGGACAGTCTGCATCACCCCGGGGCCGAACCAGGTGCTATTCACTTCCGACGGCTTTCCCGGCCGCATCTACAAGCTCACTCTCGAGGGAAAAATTCTCGGAATGTTGGGCGAGTCGGGCAAACAACTTAAGCAATTTGGTTGGATTCATGAAATTGCATGCCCGTCGGAGACGGAGCTTTACGTCGCGGAGCTCTTGAATTGGCGCGTGCAGAAGTTGATTCTCGAAAAGTGACTGCTACGACGACTGCCGGGGTTGATTCGCGGCGGGCGGCGGCTCGGAGAAAACGTAATTGTCGTCCGTTTCCTTGCGAAGCTCCTCAATGCGTTGGCGTAATTGCCTGACGAGCGGGGCGCGGGAAGGATCGTCATAAAGGTTGTGAAGCTCGCCGGGGTCCTCCTGCAAATCGTATAATTCGAACTCCTCCGGAGCCTCATAGTA
>JASHTY010000514.1 GCA_030040315.1 Terriglobia bacterium
CGTGATCCTCTTCTTCATGCACCTGCGCTGGAGCCCGCGCCTGATGCGCATCGTTGTGCTCTCCGCCATCCTGTGGCTGGCCATCATGATCAGCCTGACGACCACGGACTTCGTCTCGCGCGGTTGGACTCCGGTCCCGGAAAGCTGGGAGACCTCACTTCTGCGCCTGCCTGCGGCTCCGCATATTCTGCTCCATCAAAAGTGACCCGGAACTCACCACGCATGTGAGTGTTGATAACTTCAGGTTAATTGCATTCAACGAGGCGGCTTGGATATAATCCGCCCATGCTTCTCCCTGAGGAGCGAAACCCTCGGCCCCGGATTTGGTGCTGTCGCTGCATTTATCTGCTTCTGTCAATGTTACTGTTTGTTCCATCCGTAAGATTGTACGCGCTGCAATTCGCCGCAAAGGCAAAGAAAAGCGCAGCCGCTTCGCCCACAGGCGAAGCGCCCAAGCCGGAATTGTTGAACGCAGACTCCGACCCCACCTTGCGCTATCCAGTCGCCGTCTGGGAATCCGCCGTAAGCTGCGGGTGGCTCGACGTGACGCGGAGCAGCATCCGTTATTCTGTGGTTGAATCCTCCTCCCCAGGCAAAACTCATTCCGCATCCAAATTTGTGTCGCCCACCGGAGTGCAATACTTCGCAGCCCCGGCGGCAACAACGGCAGGCGGAGAATTTGAGGTCAACAAGGTTGATCTCAGCTTCGTCGGTCTCGCTAAGAATTTCCTGCGCATTGGTTTCGCCAAACGCTCCATCTTGCTCATCTACTACAGTTCAATGGGCCACTGCAGCAGCTTGGGAAACAGCCCCCGGGCGATGGTGGAACTGGCGCAGCGGGATCCCTGGCTGTCGGGAACCGCTGCCATTCTGAACGCCATTCAAAATTTCGACACCGTGCTGGCGGAAGTAAAGCCCGTTGCAGCTCCTACCTTGGAGGTCACGCTGCGCGCCGAGCCCGCCTCCGTGGAAAAGGGCTGGGCGGTTACTCTCACGTGGAATTCCAGTAACGCCACCAGCCTCGATCTCGAGCCGGGCGTCGGCCGCGTGGCAGCGTCTGGCGGAATATCCGTCACACCCCAGGACTCGACCAATTACACTTTGGCTGCGACCGGCCCCGCGGGGACGAAGACCGCCACAGCCTTCGTCACCGTAACCCAGCCCGCGCCGCCCGCTGTGCCCACATTGGTCCTGATCGAACCCTCGGCTGTTGAGGGGCAAACCGTTGAAGTCACGCATTCTCCTTTCACCGTTCGCGGCGTGGTAATGGATGCATTGGGCATTCCGGTGGTCACCGTAAACGGCGTCGCCGTAAGCATGCGCCCCACCAGCGCGCAAGCCGCCCAATTCACTTCCGACCCCGTCACTCTCCAACCCGGGGAAAACCGGTTTGAGGTGATTGCCACCAACAGCGCGCACGGCCAGGCCAAGGTTTCATTTGTCGCTCACCTCGTTGAATCGGCCCCTCAAGCCCCTCCGACTCCGCCCGCAAACTCCAAGGGGTTGAGCAAGGCCGAGATCCTGAGCCTGCTCCATGGCGATGTCCCCAGTGCGCGCGTGGCCGATCTGGTGAAGGAGCGCGGCGTCAAATTCGCTCCCACACCCGATGATTTGAAAGACGTTCGCGACGCAGGCGGCGGCGATGACTTGGTGGACGCCATCACCCAGGCTTCGTCATCGCGCCACTGATGTTCGCGGGCCCTTGGGAAGCCCGCCCTTCACTGTAATTGCAGTATCAGCGGAGCAGTAAACGGCTCCGACGGGTAGCTTGCCCAGCGCTTCGCGGCGGTTGAATACACTCGCACCACGATCGGCACGGACTTGCCGTCAGGGTTCAGCTCCGACTTGGGAATCGTCCACACGTAAAGAATCGTATCGCCCTGATCTTTCACCTGTAGCGCACTCCCGCTGTGAAACGTACCGCATAGGGTCGTGGCTCCGCCACCCAGTAAATACATGGTGCACGGGTTGTCGTCATTGGTGAGGGCGTATCCTGTGTCGCCCTTGTCGATGCGCCCGCTCGCGTTCAGGTCAACATTGATGACCGGCGAATCGCCCTTGTGCACGAGCAAACTAAGCTTGGCAATCGATCCCATGCTGTCGTAATAGAGTGAAACGCCCGGGGTAACAAGCAGAGGCTTCAGCCCGGGAATGGTAAGGGGCGTGGGCGCCGCCAACGCCGGGGAAGACACCGCAGGAGTCTTGGCCGCGCGCGCCAGATTCGGCGTGTAGATTCGCGTTTCTCCAGGGTTGACTTCGATCGTTTCCACCTTCTCGGTAAAACCATCGGCCGAGACGCGTACAACATGTTTTGCAGCTGACAATCCCGGGATTCTCAATCGACCTTCACCGCTTGCCTGCCCTTTGAATTCGTCGTCAACATAAACTTCCGCCCCCTTGGGAGCGCCCTCAATTTGAAGGAGCGCCGGCGCAGGAGGAGCGGGCGGCGTGACAGGCTGCGCACGTTTGGGAGCAGTCGGAGCAAGCCCGCGCAGCGTTTCTATCAATTCATTCGTCGCCCCCGCCGCGCGCAATTCCTTTTCGACTTCCGGAGTAATCTGAAAATCGATTCCCCGCTTGCGCGCGATGTCCGCAACTTGCTCTGAGCTTACGTCGCCCTGAAGCAGAGTTGTGACCTCGGCCTTCGAAAGCGCCTTGGGCGGAGTTTGCGAAAGCGCAAATCCCCGGGCCACCAGGAAGAGAGTTATGGCAAGAAGAAGGTGTGTGGCTGAGCCCAACCAAAGGCTTTTCGAGCTCGCTTTCATCCCAAGCTACCCTTTCTTTTCAATAACTTCTGGGGTTATTCCGCTAATAAAGCATGAGACTGGCTGCAAATGGTAATTGTCCGCTGGCTTCCTTAAACCCGACATCCAGGTGCACTCGACCAATTCCCCTCCTTTGTTTTCATACACATCCCCGGATGCACCTTCATTTTCATTGATTCTGATGCTTGACGAAACCACGTCGTGGGTCCTCTCAGCAAACGCTTCGATTCCCTCTTGAACCTTCCAAAATCCCTTGCCAGAATCATCGTGATAACCCACCAGTATAGGTTACCATATGATTATCACACTGTCAAGGCCCTTAATTACAGGGAAGCCCGCTGTCGTCTCACTTTTAGCTGGCCTGCCGTCTGTAGCGGTGTAAAGCTCCCGGCACTGTCAATCCGCCGTTCGCCGCATACAACCCAGGTCAGCACAGCGGCATCGAACTGACGTCCTTTCCGCAAGCGGAACCGGTCTATGCTTGGGCGTGTTGTTCTAATTGCCATCTGCGCGGCGCTCTACAGCCCCCCAACTGATGCCCAGCGGCTGCATCCGCTTGATGCGTGTGCGGACCACCCCACTCTGGCGGAAGAACTCAATCCACAAGCCCAGACCGAGCAAATTAAACTTGCAAATGAGACCCCCAAGCTGCGGGTCGCCGGCGTTACGTTTGAGGGCGACGGCAACCTGCCTGAAGCCGTCAAGGAGAAGGTGATTCGCGAGCTTGACGAAGCCACGAATCAAACAATCTCAGACTTGATTCAGGCTTCCGCGGAGACGATCCGAGATGCTTTTAGAAACCAGGGTTATTTCTATACAGACGTCACGGTGAGAAAAGATTTCCTGAGCGAAGCTCAGGGATTGTCCCTTAGATTAGCTTTTCAGATTTCCGAAGGTCTGCAATACCGGTTGGCGGAAATCCAATTTGTTGATGCGCGCGTGTTTCCTGCTTCGGAGCTGCGGAAGCAATTTCCCATTCAAGATGGCGATATTTTCAGCCTGATCGCAATTCGGAAGGGCTTGGAAAGCCTAAGCCGGCTGTATGGCAGCCGCGGGTATATAAATGCAGCAGCGTCGCCGGATATTGCGCCAAACAAAAAGGACCAGCAAGCTTCCATGATGGTAAATATGGACGAAGGCCAGCAATTCCGGGTGGGAAGCGTTGAAGTCTTAGGGCTGGATCGGCAGTTTTGGGGGCCAACCCTCAAAAACGAACTAGTTCCAGGTCAAATCTTCAATTACGACCTGATCGGGCACGTCTTCGCCGAAAGCAAATCCGCTCTGCCCGCTGACGCATCAAGAAACGACCTTGAAATTCATCAGGATGCCAGGAACGCCACGGTGGCGATAGTTTTCGATTTCAGACGCTGTCAATAAACGGGTACAGTCCCCTCACCGATGGCAGGGACTTAAACTTCCACGTTCCGCCATAAACAAAGAATAAATTTGGATGGTTCGGTCTACCCTTTCGGGCAGCATGCGCCCTTGGGGATGGGCGAGCCGTGGGGACAGGTTCGGGGATGGTGAAGGAAAATGCAGATTTTCTCGGTCACCTGCGGGCTGAGGGAGTGCTCGATCTTGAGGGCGTGATCGTCCACCACGTCCTTGTCGATTCCAAACGTTTCGCAGAGCAAACGCTCCGAAAGGCGATGACGGCGCAGCACGTGCCGGGCGCGCGCTTCGCCCTGAGGTGAAAACGTCAGC
>JASHTY010000515.1 GCA_030040315.1 Terriglobia bacterium
CTCACCGGTGCGCGTGCCGTGGTGATCGGGCGCAGCGATATTGTGGGAAAACCCGTGGCCCTGCTGCTGCTGCACGAACATGCGACCGTCACCATCTGCCACTCGCGCACGCGCGATTTGGCTGCCGTGGCGCGCCAGGCGGACATTCTGGTGGCCGCTATCGGCAAGCCGGCTTTTGTGACGGCGGAATTCATCAAGCCGGGCGCGACAGTGATTGACGTGGGAATCAATCGCCTGACAACTGAGGAGGAAGTCCGAAAGGTCTTCCATGATCCGGCGCCGCGTCTTGCCACACTCGCTAGGCGGGGGTCGGTGCTGGTGGGTGACGTTCAGCCTGAGGACGGTCTGTCCACCGCCGGAGCATTTACGCCCGTCCCGGGCGGCGTGGGCCCATTAACGGTTATAATGTTGATGTCGAACACCATCAAATCCGCTCGACAAAGAAGGGCAGTGACGAGTGGATAGCGAAGAACTGTTTATGAGTTGGAATAGGCCACTCATCACTCTTCACTCGCCACCTATCACTGCACCTAGCCCGGAGGACTCCCCTGCGGATCTCTGATCTTGAACCTCGCACATCTGACCTTGAACACTGCTTCGGACTGACGGGAGGCATCGCCTGCGGAAAAACTACGGTGGCGCGATTCTTTCGCGAGTTGGGCGCTTACATCTTTGACGCGGATCGTGTGGGCCACGAGGTTATCGAGCCCGGCCTCGCGGCGTATCGGGAAGTGGTGAAACGCTTCGGCAAAGATATTCTCGATTCCGGCGGCCGGATCGACCGGCGCAAGCTCGGCCCCAAGGTATTCGCCGATTTGCGGCAACTTCGCCGGCTGAACGCCATCGTCCACCCGCACATCATCGCCCGGGTGGACAAACTAGCAGCCGGCGAGCACGAGCGCAACCCCCACGCCGTGGTGATTGTGGATGCGGCGCTGATTTTCGAAGCCGGCCTGGGGGATACTTTGCGCAAAGTGATCGTGGTCTGGTGCCGGCCCGAGCAGCAACTGGAGCGCCTGATGGCCAAGACGGGCCTTCCGCGCGAGGAAGCCGAGCGCCGCATCGAGGCGCAAATGCCCATCGAGGAAAAACGCAGGCAGGCGGATTTTGAAATCGACTGTTCGGGAACGCTCGAACAATCCCGCGCGCAGGTAAAGGCGATTTATCCCGAACTGATGCGGCTGATGGGCTGAATTGCGGCCGCAGACCCGTGCGCCCGCCTTGGAACAGGCACTTTCAAACTCTCTGCCACTTCTCGGCGCGCGCGCGGAGTTCCTCGAGCGACGCCTGCACTTCCTGAAGCTTCGCGTCCATCAGAGATTCCGAGGCATCGCGTGGAACGACAATCGGCGGCGCAATGAACACCGCCGCGCGGCTGAAGGGAAGCGGGAATTCCGTCTGGTCCCAGCTTTTGCGAAAAATGAAGCGGCGCCGCGCGGCGGCATGAAAACAGAGGATGGACGCGCCCGTGGCTTTGGCGAGCAGCACGGAGCCACGCTTCGCGACAAATCGCGGGCCGCGCGGGCCGTCGATCGTGAACGCCGTGTCCAATCCCTGGCGGTGGCTGCGAATCATCTCGCCGAGAGCTCTCCAGGCGCCCCGCGAGCTTGACCCGCGCGAGGCACCGTAACCATGCAGTTGAATGATGCGGGCGATGTATTCTCCGTCAAAGTTCCGGCTGGTCATCACCACGATGCCGCGCTTCCGCCAGAACCATGTTGCGGCGAAGATTTCGCGGTGCCAGAAGGTGTAGATCAATCCCTTGCCATTCTTTCGCGCGGCTTCCCAATTCGGCCAGCCAATAACCTCCCAGCGCAATGTCCGCCCGATGAAGAGGATGGCGAAATAACCGGCCCAAGTGGCTATGAAAACCTGGGTGCGCTGCCAGAATGAAAAAGTTCTCGCACCTTCCTCTTTCCCGGATTTCGGCTCATCAAAGGGACCGTCGGGTTCTTCGCCGATGAATTTGTTCGCGTTTTTCGAGTCCGCCACAGTCGGATTGTACATGAAACCCTTTTGCGGGAGAGCAACCACGAATACCCGCGGCTCATGACGATCGGGATTTATGAAGGCTTCGCAGAAGGACTATCCGCGTTAGGAATGTTTGAAATCCGCCGCCGGCGCCACTTCATCGTCATCATCACACAAAAGTAGGCGAGTCCGGAGCCCCACAGAATCGGAAAGTAAATCCTGAGGTCCATCAGCCAGGCGAAGATGAAGCCATCGGTGGCGAAGCACCACATCCAGGCTTCGCCCAGGAACGCCTGCGGCCACTCGGGCCGCTTGTCGCCCGCTGGGACACGTGGCGTGAGCAAGGGCCACAACCGTGGAACGGCATTCCGATAGGCGCGATAGGCCTCGCCCTGAGCTTCCGCCAACCCCACTTCTTCGCGTCCGATCAGGCGCAAGATGACGATCAGGTTTCCAACAATCAAAATCACTGCGCCCAGGCGGCTGGCCAACAGCGCCATTCCGGTGGCCAGAAACATGTTGCCAAGATAAAGCGGGTTGCGAAGGTAACGGTAAGGGCCGTCCGCCACCAGCCGCTCAGTGCGCACATTTGGATCGTGCACCACTTCGGCGCGCAGATAGGCGCCGCCCCTGGTGCGGATCCACGCTGCGAACGTAATCAGCACGGCCGACAAGGCAAAGAGCGCCTGAAGCAGGTGGTGAGCGGCGAGAGAATCAAGGTGCCGATCGCGAGCGCCGAAAATCCAATGTGCCACACCCGCGGCGGCGTTTACACGGTCAAGATTGTAGGAACCGAAACCCAGGAAATAGACGAAGCCAATGACCCAGAAGCGGTAGCGGAATTCAAAGTCGGTTGCGCGCATGTGCTTTGAGTCGAACTACTTGCTTCGTTGAAGTTTGCGGTCCCATCCTCTTCGAAGGGTCTTGGCGTCGATGGAAAATCTGACTTTCCCTTGGAGCTCAATGAGTTTCTCGATCTTGCCTCGGCTCACGGCCTCTTTAATTACGTCGTTGAGAACGCGTCTTCTGGCTGGAAATTTCATTTAGCGTTCCTTCGAAGTCAGATTCCTTGCCACAATCTCCGCAACGTCTAGAATTTCGACGGCGTCGCGCTTGAGGGCGCCCGCGGCGTCGCGGAGCATAATGGGACAGTAGGGGCAGGCGACGGCGATGGTTGTGGCGCCAGTTTGTATCAGTTGCGCAAAGCGGCGCTGATTCGCGCGCTGCTTGCCCTGCTCGCGGGAATCGTCAGCGATAAAAAGCTGCGCGCCGCCGGCTCCGCAGCATTGAGTGTTCCTGCCGTGATGGGATGCCTCGGTGATGTGCGCACCGGCGGCTTGCAGGATTTCACGCGGTGCGTCCGTAATTCCCCGCCAGCGCGCCAAATAACAAGGATCGTGATAGGTGGCCTTCATTTCGGAGGGTTTCAGGGGCAGCTTCGGCAAAATCTCCCGTATAAATTCCGTGTGGTGCAGAACCTTGATTCCAAGCTGGGAAAAGGCGGCGATCTGACGGTAATCCTTGTCAAGCATGGTGGTGCAATGGGGGTCGCAGGAGACGATGTTCTTCACGCGCGCGCCCTGGAAGGACTCCACCAGTTTTCCCGAGAGTTCCAGGAACAGGTATTCATTGCCTGCGCGTCGCGCCGGTTCACCACAGCAGGTTTCACGCGCCAGCACGCCCCACGAGACGCCGGCGGCATCCAGGATCTGCCGCATGGCCTGGGCCACGGCCTGCCCGTGCGGGTCGTAATTCAATCCGCAGCCCAGCCAAAACAGCCATTCCTGCGTGCCGTCAAAAACCGGAAACTGTCTTGACTCAATCAGTTTCTGCCGCGTGTCATGGGAGACGCCCCAGGGATTGTGGGGGGCGCGCTCCATGGTGGTGAAAAGTTGATTCACGCGCTCGTTGGTGATGCGCCCTTCGCTGGCCAGCCCGCGCCGCAGGTCGAGAATCTTGCGGCCCACGTGCTCGATTCCCACCGGACACACGTACTCGCACGCCCCGCACGAATAGCATTGGAACAGATCGTCCTCCGTAACGAATACCTTTTCTGCATTCTTCTCTTCCGCCGTCCCTGCTGCCAAATCGCCACCCGAAAGCAGCCCGCGGCGCAAGTCGAGAATAATGTGCTTGGGACTCAGGGTTCCTCCCGCCAAATTGGCGGGGCAGAAGTCAGTGCAGCGGCCGCACTCGACGCAGGCATCGACGTCCAGAACGTCTTTGCGGCCCAGGTCTTTTAAATGAATCAGGCCGAGATCTTCACCCTCCTCACGCAGCGGGCGCATGACGCTGGTGTTTTCGGAGCGGAAAAATATGGTGACGGGTGCGAGCACCAGATGCAGATGCTTCGAGATGGGAATGACCACCAGCAGCGTGAAGAACACCACGGTGTGAACCCACCAGTTCACTTTCCATGCTGTGCCGGGCGCGGGGAAAACTCCCCAACCCAAAAGATAAGTGACCATGAGCGCCGAGATCAGGAAGGCGACAGCGCCGGAGGTGGGCGAGAGTTTTCCGAGCGCCTTCGGCCGCAAGATGAAGCGCCGAATCGATAAGCCAATCATGCCCACCAGCACCGCCACGGCCCAAATCGCGACGAATGCGCCGTACCACGTGCGCTCATTCGTGGCATGATTCAGCCCTCGCAGGCCGAGCAGCATGTGGTTGGCGCTGTACCATGCGAACGCGAAGAACCCCCAAATTACAAAGGCGTGGAGAATGCCTACCAGCGGCCGATCGCGCACCACGCGGTATTGCAGAACCACTTCCACGAAGACGCGCCACAGCCGCTTCGCCACGTGATCGTGGGGAAGGTCGCCTTGTTTTGGGAACACCGAGAGAAGGCGGCGATTGGCGATTCGATAGAAGAGCCAGAGGCTCGTCAGCGCAATGGCCACAAATGCCGCGCGCGGCAGATCGTACCCGATATATGTCACGGACGCCGTCAGCACGATGAAGCAAGAGGCGAACATGTCTTGGCGATTGGATTGTGTGAGCATGGTCAGTGCCATCCTGCGGGAATCAGGATGACAGATGGTGGGAACCGGCGCAACGGGCTATGGGGCGAGTGTGGAAATATCCTGCTTTACGGCCTCCGCCACGGGTGCGTTGGAAGCGAACTCCTTTTCCACGCGCTCGTAAATCTCGCGCGCCTTGGCGGGCTGCGAATCGCGATAGGCATCCGCCAGAGCCAGCAGCGCGGTCGCCTTCGGGACGCTCAGTGTGGGGTGGTCGGCCAGATCCTGAAAATACTTTGCCGCCTCAGGCAGTTTGCCGGTGCTCGCCAGTTCACCGGCCAGGGCAAATTTCGCCATGGAGGCCAGTTCCCGGTCGTGGTCCTGGCTGGCTTCGGTGAGAGTTTGAATCGCTCCGGCGTGGTCGCCCAGCAGCGACTGGCAAACGCCTGCCTGGTA
>JASHTY010000516.1 GCA_030040315.1 Terriglobia bacterium
TTTCCGCGGCGAATTGCTCCAGCCAACCATGATGGATTGTGAACACATCGTCGGCAAACCAGAGCAGGTCAGGATTGTAGCGCCCCAGAATCCACTCGAGCTCATCGGCAACGGAGGCTGCCTTCCGCCGTCGATGCGTCCTGCCATAAACCTCATGGCTGCACCATTGGCATTCGTAGGGGCAACCGCGCGCGGTAATAAGCGAAACCGATCCCGCGCCGTGGTGCTGCCGCCAGGTCCCGAGATAGCGCTCGATCTCAACCGATTCGCGGCTGGGCCACGGCTGCGCGTCGATATCCGGCATTTGCGGGCGTGGCGGAGTGAATTGCACGCGGCCGTCAGCAGCGCGAAATGCGATTCCCTTGACCGCGCAAAGATCTTCCACCCGCCCGCTGCGCAGGACGGGCACCAGCTCCTCCATTGTGACTTCGCCCTCGCCGATCACCACCACGTCGGCGCCCGCCTGCAGATATTCCGCGCTGTAAGCGCCCGGCTCCGGCCCGCCCACGACGGTCTTCCAGCCGGCTTCCTTTGCCGCGCACAGAATCCGCAGCACACTTCCCCGCGTCATGAGATTTGCATAAACCCCCAGAACGGAAGGGCGCTCGCGTATAAGAAGGTCTTGCAATTCAGGCCAGGATGAAAATGTTGTGTCAAATACCTCGACGTCCAAGTTTTTAGCCCGCAGGTGGGAGGCGAGGTAAAGAATGCCCAGCGGGGCGTAGGGCTTCATGATCTGAAGCTCCTTCGGGTCATCGCCCAGGAAGAAACCGTGAGTGAGCAGGCAGTCCATGGTTCTGAAGGTTCCACCTTGCGACCGGGGATTGCAGCGGGGCCCTCCGACCCGTCGCTTGAAGGCTTTGGGCCGCAGGGGCATCCGTCAGCCGACGGATGCCCGTACGCTCCGGCCGCCCACCGCCGCAAAGGCAAGCCCGTGTTACCTTCTCACCCCTCCGCCAGCGCATCAGTGAGCACGGGGAGCAGCGTGGCGTCGGAATTCCGGCAGGTTTGTTCCAACCTCTCGACCCGTCTCCACAAGGATGTGATTTCGGGGGCACTTTCAGAACCTGCCGAACACGAGTCATGAAGTGAAAAATTCCACGGGCCGGGGCCTCTCCAACTTTCCACCTCGATGTGCAAAGCGTCATGCAGAGCGCGGTAAAAATCGCTGGAGTATGCTCCCTTGAACATCATGGAGAGGTCCTGGCTGTCCACCCAGTTGGTCTTCTCGCCCAACTGCTCTCTTACCTGCGAATAAAATCTGGTTCCGGGCAGCGGATAGGAAACCGAGATGCCCAGATCATCGGGGCGCGTCTCGCGGACCAATCGGATCGTCTTCTCGATGTCGTGCCAGGTTTCACCCGGATATCCGAATTGCAGGAAGTAGCAGGCGCGAATCCCGTTCTCGCGCAGGCTTTGGCGCGCCGCGCATACCTGTTCCACGTGCAGGCCTTTCTGCATGGCGTCAAGAATTTTCTGCGAACCGGACTCGACGCCCATCCAGACCTCCGCGCAACCCGACCGCGCCAGCGCCGCCGCCGTTTCGCGGGTCATCAGGTCGGCCCGTGATTGCATCTTGAAGGAAACGATGGCGCGGTGCCTCTCCACCTGGTCCGCGAACTCCGCCACCCATCGATTGTTGATGCCAAACAAATCGTCCGCGAACCAAAGATGGTCGGCGCCGTACTTTTCGCGCAGCTCAAGCATTTCGAGCGCCACGGATTCCGGCGAGCGCGCATGGAAGGAGTCTCCGTAAATTGGTTTGGCGCACCAGTTGCACCGATAAGGGCACCCGCGGCTGGCCACGAGGTTGAGTGAAAAGAATCCGTGGGCGTCGTTCCAGGCGCGGCGGTATTTCTCCACGTTTATCAGCTCGCGTGCAGGGAACGGAAGTGCGTCCAGATATTTCATCAGAGGGCGGAAAGGGGTTCGAACAGGATTCGCATTGCGTCCACCCGCGTATGCAAGCCCGCGGATTCCGCTCGTCTCGCCGCGCGGGCAGTGCATCAGCGCTTCCACCAGCTCCAGCAGCGTCTCCTCCGCCTCACCGAGCAGAACGAAGTCCGCACCGCGGTCCAGGTATTCGCGGCAATGATCGGAGGCGTCGGAACCATTTGCCACCACCGTCAATCCCAGCGATTTGGCAGCACGAATCATTCCAAATGCCGCCGCGCGCATACGCGTTAAACACATCTTGGAAAGAAAATTGAAATTGTCTTCGTAAATGGCCACGACCTTCGGCCGGTGACGTTTCAACTGAGCCTGAAATTCTGGTTCGGGGTCTTCCAGCATACTGTCAAACAACGCCACGGAAAGCCCGTGTTGCTTCAGAACCGCTGCCGCGTAAAGCGTTCCCAGCGGCGGATACGGCTGCATCTTCCGCGCCTGCTTGCGGTCGTAGAGAAGGTGATAGGAGTGGGTAAGGAGGACGTCAACCAAGGTGTTTCCTTCCTCTGAAACGCATCACCGCGATTAGCATAAGCGTGTAACGCAGGCTTGTCCGCCAGCCGATGGGGTACTCTGCGTTACAGCTTTCAATTCAACACACATCCTGCATCCCGTGCCCCAGTGTCTGACCCGTCAGCAAAGAGCGCCGCGTGACCAGGCGCTCCGTGGCGCGCGCCAGCCACAGTTCCCAGGGAATTGCAAACTCGTTCTTGCGCAGCCGCCAGCGCAGCGGCGCGCCCAAGGCGCGACGCACGCTGCGGCGAACCCACGGCGCGTGAATCGACGCCTTGCGAATCTGATTATTGAGCAGGAAAAACTCCAGCATGCGCTTCAACCGCGCCAATGCGCGCCCTTGCAGCCAGGGCAGGTGGTTGCTTCCCAAATCCACGTTGGCCCATTCTTCCAGCGACTGCGGCTCGTGCACTCCCAGCTTGCGCAGTTCCGCCCAGATGGGAATTCCCGGGTAGGGGGTAAAGATGTTGGGAGAAAAGCTGACATTGGAATATTGGCGGGCGATGTCGCTCATGATCCGGAAGGTCTGAAGGCGGTCGGCTTCGGTTTCACCCGGGTATCCCAGGATCACGTTGAAGGTCACGTGGATGCCCGCCTGCTCGGATTTCCGCGCGGTCTCATACATCTCATCCACGCGCTGGTGCTTCTTGTTCATGAGAGCCAGCACTTCCTGCGACGCGGATTCCGTGCCGAACCCCATGTGGGAGACGCCCGATTCACACAACAAGCCGACTTCCGCGTCGCTCATGCGGCAGATCAGGTCCGTAGAAGCCTGAAACGTCCAGTGGAAGCGGAGTTTGGAATCAAGAAAGCCGCGGGCGATTTCGAGCGCGCGCTTCACGTTCACTGGGAAATTGGAGTCAAAAAGCGCGACTTCCGTAATGCGATGGCGCGCCACAAGTTCCGTGACTTCGCGAACCACCCGCCCGGCGCTGTAGGCATTGAATCGCCGGTTGTAGAACACCTGGTCTGTACAGTAGTTGCAGGCGTAGGGGCAGCCCACGCTCGAAGCGTAAGGAAGCACGCGCATGCCGGTGCGCTTTTCATAAGCACCGAAATCGACAATGTCGAATGCGGGGGTGGGTAGGTGCTCGACGCTTTCCACTGGCCTGCCGGGATTGTGGACAAGGTTGCCGTCGGCCTTGAACGAGATTCCGCGCACTCCGTGCAGGGATTCGCCATCGCGCAACCGTCCGGCGGCCTCACTGAAGCTCAATTCGCCCTGGCCGCGCACGACCGCGTCAAGGGAACCTTCGCGCAAAGTTTGGTCCGGCAGCAAGCTGGGGTGCCAGCCGCCGTAGATAATCGGCAACCCGGGCTGGACTTTCCTTACCCAGCGCGAGGCGTCCACCGCGGATTTGATCATCCGCCCCGTCAACAAGGAAATGCCAAGGCAAAGAGCGCCCGGAAGTTCGCCGGCCAGTGTGCGCTTGTAGTCAGGATCGAGTGCTCCATCCACCAGCGCCACTTGAAAACCCGCCTCACGCAGGGGAGATGCCAGACTGAGCAGACTGAGAGGAGGTCCCAGGGGCGGACCCTCGTAGGGCGGATGAAACAGCACGACCTTGTTGTTGTTCATCGCAATCCCCTCATCCCCCTGGCTGACAATTGACAAAGACCCGAATTTGGCTGCCTGAGCGGTCAAATTCAGGACCTAGCCAGCACCCGATCATTGCAGTTTCAGGATAACGACCCGGCCTCGCCGGTCATGTCACGGTTCAATGGTTGAGGTGCAAAAAAATTGTTAACGCGCCGGGGCTCAGGCGGAATGTCGGCTCAAGGATGATCGACGGCAGGGGCTCAATAAATCTGCCGCATCAAATCAAATCCGATGAACAGACCTTTCGGTGTATCGGCCGTGGGCTCATCGAGGAAGGTCGCGCGCGTCCCCGCTCGCTGCGAAACAATCGTTCCCGGACTGTTGGAGAATCCCAGCGTAAAGACGTGGCGCAGAACGCGTTTCTGGATTCCGAATGCAAATGCCGGCCGGTGAATTCCCAGCTCGGGACCGTTCACCAGCGTGGGGATAACCTCCGAAACGAGCGCCACCGTGGGACGGATATTCAGCGCGCCGCCCACACCTAATGAAAACGTGTTGAATCCCGGAAGCCCGGGCGGAGCAGAGGCAAGGCTGCCCGGCTTTTCGGTCAACTCGCGTTGCGCGATGGAAACCGTGGGCACCAGGTACAATTGCGCGCGATCGCGGATGCTGCGGGAACTAATCAACTCAAAATTGGTGGTGAAATTGCGGTCGAAATCATTCTGCCCGTCCTCGGAAAGACGCACTGCGGCATTGAAGGGGTTGCCGCGGTGTTCGTCCAAAAAATTGTAGGCGACGCCCAGCTCAATCGGGCGATTAATCAGGCTTGGGGAGCGGTAGGCACTTACGGAAAGTTTGCTGGTGACGCCAAATCGCAACCCGAAGGAGGAAATGGAAAAATTGTCGAGGCCAAACAACGTGTCCCCGGACCCCGTTCCGCTGAACGCCGGCGTGTAGACGAAGCGATGGGTGAAATTCAGATACAACCCGTGGCGATCGAGGGGGCGGCCGGACGGCAGGCTGTACACGTAATCATCGGCGGGTGTGTACAATCTTGCCATTTTCGTTTCCCCGGCTCCAGGGGCGGCGCCTGCGGGCTTGCTCGCCGGCTGCCCGAGCGATTTGACGAAGGTAGCGACCGCATTAATTTCCGCCTCCGATAGCTTCCCCTGCCACGCGGGCATCGCCGTTCCGGGTTTGCCGTCGCGGATCGTCTTGATCGTGCTGCCTTCGGGAAGCGCAGCCTGAACCGCAGGATTGGTGAAATCGGGCGTCTTCATCATTCCGCTTCCTTTGCCTGCGGCTCCATGACACCCGGCGCAATTTTCGGCGAAGACTTTTGAGCCTGCGGGAGTTTCCGCCCCCGAAGCGTGATCTGCCATCAGTTGTGGAGCAGCCTGCTGGGGGCCGGCAGGAAACGCCTCCTGCTCCTGAATCGTCTGCCCGGCAAGGTCCACCAGATAGGTCTTCCCGTCACGCTCAATCAGAACGGTTGAGGATGATCCCGGAATGAACTGGATTCCCAGGGCCCTCTCAAGAACCAGTGTACCGGACGCCGGACTCGCCGATGCGGCCGGAGCGGCGGAGGGATTCGCCGCCCGCAGGTTTTGGGTAGCGAACATTAAAAGCAGCAGGCAAACGGCGGGCCGTATGGCGGACTGCGCCGCCCGCTGAACCCTTCGATGAACGCCGAAAACTCCCGCCCGTTTGACCTGAGTTGCCGATTTTTGCATGTCGCCTGCCCTCCCGTGTGCATCAGACAACAGGTAGCACGCCGGCACGGGCAAGGAGTCAAGGTGCTGTAGTGTGTTTGTAAAGGATGTGTTAGTCTTTTTTGCCGAGCGCTGCGGAATGAATCGTTATGGAAAAGATTCTGATCATTGAGGATGATCGTTCACTTTACAAACCCCTGCGCCACGCCTTCGAGAATGAGGGGTACTCACCGGATTTCGCCCCGGACGGCGCGGCGGGTCTTGAAGCGTTTCGCGCTTCGCCTCCCGTGCTGGTCGTTTTGGATCTGAAACTTCCTCGCCTGCACGGCCGCGAGGTATGCCGTTCCATCCGCCAGGAAGCGCCAAGCCTGCCGATCATCGTCCTGAGCGCGGCGGCCGATGAGGTCGACAAGGTGTTGATGCTGGAGCTGGGCGCGGACGATTACGTCACCAAACCCTTCAGTCCCAAGGAGCTCATTGCGCGCGTCCACGCCGTATTGCGCCGCCTTCACGGCCCGAAGCAGGCGGACACCTATGCCTTTGACGATGTGGCGGTGGATTTCTCCAAAATGGAATTGAAGCGCAAGGGTGAGGCGATCGCACTGACCCCGCAGGAATTCAAGATTCTGAAGTATTTTGCCGGAAATCCCGAGCGTGTCATATCCCGCGATGAGATGCTGAACGAGGTTTGGGGATACAATTGCTACCCCTCCACGCGCACGGTGGACAATCACATCATGAAGCTGCGGCAGAAGCTGGAAGACGACCCGTTGAATCCAACCCACTTCAAAACCGTCCATGGGGCCGGCTATAAATTTGTCCCGTGAGCCGATTGGGCAGGCGCGCATTGCGGCGGGTGCCTGCGTTAATCGCCGGTGGGAGCGGCCCCGAGTAAACAAAAGGTCATGGCCAGGATTCGGCTGCGAACCAAATTCCTGCTTTCCCTCATCCTGACGACGGCCGTGCTGACCGGCGCCGTCCTGCTGATTGTTCAGAATTATCTGCGTAATCACGCGCGAGCGGAAATCCAGGAAGCGCTTTCCAGCTCCGTCGTGACCTTCAACCAATTTGAATTGCAGCACGAGCGCGAACTGGCCCAATCCGCGGCGCTGCTGGCCGACCTGCCGAACCTCCGCGCCTTGATGACCACGCGCCACGCTCCCACCATTCAGGATGCCTCTGCCGACTTCTGGCGCCTTGCCGGGAGCGACCTGTTCGTTCTCTCCGATCCCGCCGGAAAGGTGATGGGCCTCCACACTTCGGCGGCGGGCTTTACTGCCGACGCAGCGCAGGCTTCCCTTTCGCGAACCTTAGAAAGCGGGCGGAGCCGCGATTGGTGGTACGGTGGAAACCACCTCTTTGCCGTTTTCCTTCAGCCGATATACTTCGGAGATTCGCGCAACGGCGTCGTGCTGGGCGTTTTGGCGCTGGGTTTTGAAGTGGATGAACGCCTGGCGCAGATTGTGGCGCGTGTGGCGTCGTGCCAGGCGGTATTTCTGTATGCGAATGGAATTGTGGCCAGCACGCTGCCGGTTTCCCAGAAGCACGAATTGGTAGCGCGTACCCGCGCAAGCACCGAATCCTCCACCCCCGAGGAAATCAAACTGGGCGGCGAGCTTTATCTCGCGGCGTCGCTCCAACCCGCTCCCGTTCAGGATCGGCGAGTTACCTTGATGGTCTTGAAATCTTATGATGCCGCGACGCGCTTTTTGCAGGAACTGAATCGCATGCTTCTGGGCGTCGGCCTGGTAGCGGTCATCGCCGGAAGCTGGCTGATTTTTCTGATTTCCGATACCCTCACTCGGCCGCTGGCTAGCCTGGTTTCCGGCGTGCACGCTCTTGAAAAAGGTGACTTCACCTTTCCACTTGAAGTCCACAGCCGCGATGAGGTGGCCGACCTGACATCGGCCTTCGACGGAATGCGCAAAACCCTGCAGAAGAACCAGCGCGATCTCCTTCACGGGGAACGCCTGGCCACCCTCGGACGCATGGCCAGCACTATTTCACACGACCTTCGCCAGCCGCTCACTTCCATTCTTGCCTATGCCGAGTATCAGTCGGAGGGAAATCTCGCCGCCGGGGAACGTCAGAGCTTGTATCAGCAGATCCGCTCATCCGTAAACCGGATGGTGGAATTGATCACCTCGCTGCTCGAATTCTCCAAAGGACGGGAGGTCCTTCAACTTACCCAAGGTGACGTTGTAGAAGCCCTGGAACGGACCATGAACACAGT